>JANNVN010000231.1:0-41720 GCA_031414435.1 Gemmatimonadaceae bacterium | reverse complement strand
GTTGTGCGGAATCGGCGTGACGTCCTTGATCGACTTGACGACGAGGCCCGTCGAGGCGAGCGCCTGGATCGCAGACTCACGTCCGCTGCCGGGGCCCTGCACCTTCACGTGCACCCGCTTCATCCCCATCGAGAGCGCTTCACGCGCGCACTGCTCACCAGCCACGGTGGCCGCGAACGGCGTGCTCTTCTTGGAGCCCTTGAAGCCGGCCTTGCCGGCGGATCCCCACGAGACCGCGTTGCCGCGGGCATCGGTGATCGTGATCGTCGTGTTGTTGAACGTGGCGCTGACGTGCGCCACGCCTTCGGCATCGACGATTTTCTTGGTCTTCTTTCCGGTCGCCATCGGTTACTTGGTTACCTTCTTCTTGCCGGCGATCGCGCGGCGCGGCCCCTTCTTCGTGCGGGCGTTGGTGTGCGTACGCTGGCCACGGACCGGAAGTCCGCGACGGTGGCGTGTGCCTCGGTAGGACCCAATGTCCATGAGGCGCTTGATGTTCATCGCGACCTCGGTGCGCAGGGCACCCTCGACGCGATAGTCCCGCTCGATGATCTGACGGAGCTTGTTGACGTCAGCTTCGACGAGATCCTTCACCCGCAACTGGGCATCCACACCAGTCTTGGCGAGAATCTCGCGTGCCGTCTTGCGACCGATGCCGAAGATATACGTCAGCCCGATCTCCACCTTCTTTTCGCGCGGAAGATCCACGCCTGCAATACGAGCCATTAATCCTTAACCCTGCCGCTGCTTGTGCTTGGGATTTCTCCCACAAATGATGCGGAGGATGCCGTCACGCTTGACCACTTTGCAGTGCTCACAGATCGGCTTCACGCTGCTCCGGACTTTCACACGGGACTCCTGTCGAGGTCACGACTTTGGGGCAAGACACCCAAGCTAGCCAGACCAGTGACGGCATACAAGGCCCGATGCGCACTTTTTTCACCGGACCTCTTGACACCCGATGGCGGCTGACGTGTACGATTTTGCGCAGCATCTCACACGTACTCAGCTGGCCGCAGACACCGATGCCGCGATCGTGTCCCAGGCCACCAGCGGGTCACTCGCTTCCGTCACCGCCCGGCCGAGGATGAGGTATCGGGCACCCTGCGCCGCCGCCGCCTCGGGCGTCACCACACGGGCCTGATCATTGCTCGGCGCACCCGCGGGCCGGACCCCCGGCACCAGCGGCGCCAGCCGGCCCTCGAACTTCTGCACGACGGCCGCCAGCTCGGCGCCGCTGCACACCACCCCATGCGCGCCCGCACCATCAGCGAGCTCGGCCAATCGGAGCACTTCGGCCCGGATATCGATCCACGGCCCACGCCCCCATGCTTCCGCCAGCTCCGAAGGCGCCAGGCTCGTCAATACTGTGACGCCCAGGACGCCGCACGACTCCCCCGCTCCGTCAACCGCAGCGGCCAGCATCGCCTCGCCACCCGACGCGTGCACCGTCAACAGACGGACATCGTGCGCCGCTGCCTGCCGCGCCGCCTGCCGGACCGTGTTGGGTATGTCATGGAGCTTCAGGTCGAGGAAAACCTCCAGGCCTCGCGACCGCAACGCGGCCAGCAGGCCGGGGCCGGCGGCCGTAAACAACTCGAGACCGACCTTGTAGAACCCGCACCGGCCCGCGAACCGATCCACCATCGACAGGGCCGCGCTCACCGTCGGGACGTCGAGGGCGAGGAGAAGATGAGGCGCCGGACTCATGCTGGCCATTCGAGCGAGCCGCGAAGTGACGCCAGTGATTCCACCCCATGCTGGCGGCACCACCGCCCAAGGTCATCCACGATCCGCTCCGGCGAGCGAGGGTCCACCATTCCAGCCGTGCCAACGCCAACCAGCGTCGCACCAGCCATGATGTACTGCAAGGCATGCTCGGCTCGGGACACCCCACCGAGTCCGATGATCGGGAGCGAGACCGCGCGCGAGACACGCCATGTCGCCAGCACACCGATCGGCAGCAGCGGCGGGCCGCTCACGCCACCACTGCCGAAGCCGATCCGCGGTCGCCGCGATTCGACGTCGATCACGAGCCCAGGAAGTGTGTTCGTCAGCGTCAGCCCATCTGCCCCGGCATCGGCAGCCACCTGCGCGGTGCCCGCGAGATCCGAAAGTGTCGGCGAGAGCTTGATGACGATCGGCTTGCGGGTTGCGGCTCGCGCACGCTCGATCAGCCCGTGCAGCACGGTCCGGTCAGCGCCAAACTCCAGCCCACCCGCCTTCACATTCGGACAACTCACGTTCAGTTCGTAGCCGGCGACGCCAGCCGAATCGTCGAGCCGCGCGACCACATCCGCAAAATCCTCGACCGCGTTGCCGACCACATTCACCAGCACGCGCGCCCGGCGCAGATGTGTGGCAAGCCATGGCAACTCCGCATCGCGCACGACCTCGACACCGGGATTCGCCAGCCCGATCGCGTTGATCATGCCACCGGGAAAATCAGACACCCTGGGCGCCTTCGCTCCCGGACGCGGCGCGAGGGATACCGCTTTCGTGACGAGCCCCCCAAGGCGCTCGAGATCCACAATGTCATGCAGTTCACGGCCATAGGCAGCAGTGCCGGAGGCGAGCACGATCGGGTTCTGAAAATCCACACCGGCGAACGTCACGGCGAGAACACTCACGGTGTGCCACCGCCGACGCGTCGCTCGTACCGACCGAGATACTCGAGTGTTGCGGCGCTGATCGCGCGCGCCAGCTCACCCTGCCGTTCCCGCGTGGTCAGATACGTCGCCTCCTGACGATTCGTGCCGAAACCAACTTCGACCAGAATGGCCGGCATGAACGACCCGCGCAGCACCGCGAAGTTCGCTTGCTTCACACCGCGGTCCGTTCCCGGATGCGTCGCTTTCAGTCGTCGTTGCACTTCGCCGGCCAGATCGCTCGATTCGCGCAGGTGCTCATTCTGCGCCATGTCATTGATGATGAAGCTGAGTGGGTCGCCAGCCGGCGCGTTGGCACCTGTCTCGAAGCGGACCGCCTCGTTTTCCATACGCTCCACCCGGCTTTCGTCTTCCGTCTTCGCCTCGGCGAGGAAGTACGTCTCGTATCCACGCGCCGCCATGGCGTCTCGCCAGCGCGGATTCGCGGCATTGACGTGGATCGAGATGAACAGGTCGGCACGCTTGGTATTGGCGATCCGGCCACGATCGCTGAGTGCGATGAGCGTATCGCGCGTTCGCGTCAGATGCACGGTCACGCCGCTGGCGCGCAGCTCCTCGGCCACTCGCAGGGCAATAGCGAGCGTGATCTGCTTCTCGAACACTCGCTGCCCGTTCAACGCCACGCCACTCATGCCATTGTCCGGTCCACCATGACCGGCATCGATCACGACGCTGCGGACGCGTCGGCGTGACAGTCCGGAAGTCGACGTTGACAGACTGGGGGTCGGGGCTCGTATTGCACCACCGATACTGACCGGACGGGCATCGGCATCGGGACGGAGCACCGATCCATCGTCGGTCGCGGCGGGCTTCGTTGGCGGAGAAGTGGCCGGCGCGCGCTCGCCATTGTCTGGCACAGCGGTCGAGACGGCACCGTCACTCGCGCTGCGTCGCGCGTACGTGGAAAAGCGTCGGAGTTCCCTCTCGTCGGAGTCCCAGACGATGCCGGTTCCGTACCGAGGCAGCACGTCGATGACGAATTCGGCGGGCACAAGCGTTCCACTGATCCCACCTTGCGTCACCGCCACGCCGAGTGTCTCGACCCCGGCAGAACCGAGGTCGACGACACGTTGACCAACAACGAATCGTGCCAGCACACCGCACGCATCAAGTGTTGCTCCGCGTGCCGAGGTCTCGACCGTTCCGCCGAGAGCACGCGCCAGCGACGCCAGCGGCAGGAACCGGGCACCGTTGCTGGTGACCCACGGCACCACCGTTTCGCGCGTGCCGGTGCGGATGTGCAGCCCGTCAGGCTGCGCAGTGACCGGGACTGCCGACAGGGTGAGGAGCAGCAGGAGTACCACCGATCTCCGCGCCAGTGCGTGCACATACGCGCCGGCGTGACTCATTTCTTCATCGCCCGCGCCATTGCGCGCACATCGTCCTTCTTCTTCAGATCCTCTCGCTTGTCGTGCAGCTTCTTCCCGCGCGCGAGCGCAATCACGACTTTGGCGCGACCATTCTTGAAATACAGTTCGAGGGGCACCACCGTGAGGCCCTGCCGCGTGACCGCACCGATCAGCTTTTCGATCTCCTTCCGGTTGAGCAGCAGCTTGCGCGTACGCGTCGGTTCATGGGCGCTGTAACCCGCCTGCTCGTACTGCGAGATGTGCAGGTTCAGCAGAAAGATCTCATTGCCGTTGATGATGCCGAACGCGTCGGTCACGTTGGCTCGTCCTTCCCGGAGCGCCTTCACCTCAGAGCCCGTCAGCATGATGCCGGCCTCCCACGTGTCCAGAATCTGGAATTCGTGGCGGGCACGACGATTCTTGGCGATCGATTCGATCACCGGCGCGTCATCGGCGGAGGGGCGGGCCATGTGGTCGGAAATGAGTGCAAACGGAAGCGGGCGGCTGCTTTCCGCCCATCACATCAAGCTACGCCGGCCCCCCAGTCGCTACAACCGACGTTGCGACAACGAGTTGCAGGCTGCGAGCGCACACGCAGGCGCACGACGCTCGCTGTGAGGACCGCGCGTGCCACTCTCACGTAACCCACACGTTGAAAGTTGTTGCACCGCATTGACAGCATCGCCCGGGTTCGGTATCCTCTCCCTTCGGCCGAAGTGGTGGAACTGGTAGACGCGCTGCGTTCAGGTCGCAGTGGGTGCAAGCCCGTGGGGGTTCGAGTCCCCCCTTCGGCACTTCAGACGAATCGCGGCGTCGGACACTGTCCGGCGCCGTTTTTCGTATCCGTCAGTGCCGCGGTCCGGGCATGGCGCTTGGTGCGACGTCCTCGGGCAGCTCAACGGTGCCGAACTCGTGTCGCAGGGCTTCGTTCGCCCGGTCGAGTTCGGACGCCACCCACGAGGGCGCCCACGCGCCCTGATCATTACCCGGCCGGCCGCCTGCGAAACCAAGCAGCGCCTCACCGATCTGCCCAACGGGCGTCCGTGACGCACCGCGTTGGCCCATCAGATCCCGATACAGCCTGAGCCGCGAATTGAACTGCGTCGCAGACAGGGCCCGCATCGCCGGCGCGGCCGACGGATCGTGCTCGACCGCCTTGGCCAGTGCCTGCCCCACCAGCGATGCGGTCCGATCATCGAGCGCATCGCGGCCAGCGATCAACAGACCGAGCGCGCGGCGGAGATAGCGCAGTTCCCATCGGGCGTGGTCCGCGTCCAGATCACCGATCGCAGCAAGCCGCTCGACGGCGGCGGGTTCAGGTTCCGTCATCAGCGTGGAAACGAACGATGATGCCCGACGCTCCCATTCACGTTCGAGTTGCTGCGTCGACCACTTGGACATCGGCGTCATACGCCCGAAACCACCGGCAGAATCCTTCCGGCCAGTTCTGGCGGCGCGTCAAGCTTCACGCGAACCCGGACGGTCTGCTCGTTGGCGAGCAGGTCCGCAAGGCGAATCCCGGCCAGCACCTCGTCAATCTTCGACTGCAGCAGTGCCCAGACCGGTCGAATGCTGCAGGACGTCGAGTCGGCACAGCGGTGCTCGTCGATCGGGCTGCTGGTGCAGTGCATGTCAAAAGTCTGCAGCTCCGACGCCGTGACCACATCCTTCACCGTGATCTCAGTCGCGGGGCGTGCGAGCACATAGCCACCGCGCGCGCCGCGTGTGCTGTCGACGATGCCGGCTCGCCGCAGCCGCAGCAGGATCTGCTCGATGTAGTCGACCGGCAACGATTCACCGGCGGCGATGGCCCGACCAGTGACCGGGCCTTCCCCTGCCCGACGTGCCAGATGCAGTGCGCTGATGAGGCCGTACTCGGCCCAGGTAGTGATCCTCACAGGCGGAGGATCGCCAGAGACGCTGCACCGGACAAGGGGCGAACGGAACAATGCGACAGAACGTCACGACGCCGGGCGTGGTTCGGCCGATCACCCACCGCCGCTGGCCGGATGCGCGCCCTTCGGGACGCCAATCTCCGTCATCCTCCGGAGATCGAGCACACCTGCGATCTCTTCCGCAGGAAGCACCTGATCGCGCTCCACCAGCGCCCTGATCAACACCCCTTCCTTCACCGAACGTTTGCTCAGCTCCGCCGCCTTGGCATAGCCGATCTGCGGCATCAGCGCAGTGGCCAGCGCGGCCGACCGCTCGACCCAGTACTGACACATGGCCTCATTGGCGGTGATGCCCCGCACACATCGCTCGGCCAGCGTCCGGATGGCATTGGTCAGGATGAGCATCGACAGGAGCACGTTGTGCGCGATGACGGGCATCATCACGTTCAGCTCCAGCTGCCCATGCTCAGCGCTGATCGCCACCGTGGTGTCGCATCCGATCACCTGAAAGCAGACCTGATTCACCATCTCGGGAATCGACGGGTTGATCTTGCCGGGCATGATCGAGGAGCCGGGCTGCACGGCGGGCAGGGCGATCTCATCGAGCCCGGTTCGTGGGCCGCTGACCATGAGTCGGAGGTCGCTGGCAATCTTCGAAAGATCGAGCGCCAGGCCGCGAAGCGATGCACTGAATGCCGCAACGTCTCCCATGCTCTGCATCAGTTGAATGCGATCCGCCCCGACCCGCAGCGTCGGGATCCCGGAGATCGACTGCAGATGTGCGACCATCAAGGCCGGGTACTGCGCCTCGACCGTGACACCAGTGCCGACGGCGCTGCCGCCGATGCCGAGATCGTTCAGGTATTCGGCCGCTTCGTCGAACCGCTTGCGACACCGGGCCATCGTCCCGGCATAGGCGGTGAACTCCTGCCCGAGCCGAATCGGCATCGCATCCTGCAGATGGGTGCGCCCAGCCTTCACGATGTGATCGAACGCGACACCCCTGTCGGCGAGGGCGTCATGCAAATCCGTGACGGCTCCACGCAGTGCGGGAAGCTGCCGCAGCACGGCGAGGCGGATGTTGGTCGGGATCGTGTCATTCGTGCTCTGCGCCATATTCACGTGGTCGTTCGGATGCACCGGCGCATAACTCCCGCGCGGGCTGCCGAGCAGCTCGTTGGCACGATTCGCGAGCACTTCGTTCACGTTCATGTTGTGTGACGTTCCGGCACCAGCCTGGTACGGATCGACGACGAACATGTCGCGATGCTGCCCCGCAAGCACCTCGTCGGCTGCTGCGATGATCGCGTTGGCGCGCGTTGCATCGAGGCGTCCGGTCTCCAGGTGCGTCAGTGCTGCCGCCTTCTTGATCCAGACCTGCGCCACCACAAACGGTTCCAATGGCAGCAGTCCCGAGATCGGGAAGTTCTGCAGCGCGCGGACTGTCTGCACACCGTAGAGTGCCGTCGACGGCACGTCGAGCTCACCGAGTGGATCCCGTTCCCTGCGTGTCGCCGACATGGGCTCGTCTCTGGAATTGATGAGTGTGGAGTGAAAGAGAAGCCGCGGCTACAGTCGACCGTGGCGGCAGCGCAGCCGACGGCGTTTGGCGTCGCGGCAGTCCAGGAGTGACGGCTTGGCCGAGCGAGCGCGACGCTTCTGATCCTACCCCAACATCATTGGTTCAGTCCGCGGCAATCGTGGCGCGGGGCTGCGTGGTCTCACGGACGGCCAGGATGGCGGCCACCAGTGTGACCAGCGCGAAGATCATCGCGACACCGAGTGACAGTACGCTCAGTGCATGCAGCTTGCCGAACGCGACGCGCAGCGGATCGGTCGCGGCAAGCGCCTCAACGCTGGGGCCGATCCGCTCGCGAAGCGAGCTGATTCGAGGGCCGATGACGAGTTGCGCCACCGCGCAGCCGGTGATGGTTCCGGCCGCGCCGAGGCGCCGCCACAGCCGTCGCGGCGCACCGCGCGGTGTCAGCGCCAGAGCGATAACACCGACGCCGATCCCGGCGACAAAGAGCACGGGAAGCACCTGCCCCACCAACGCGCCGGCCAACGCACGCGTGGGCAGGACCCGAAATGCGGCTGGTGCAACCGTCGTCACCGCGAGCAGCGCCCCGCCGCCCCAGAGTGCGGTGAGCAGCGACACGGCCAGTGCGCGCGACTGATTACGGCCCTGTGCTCCCGAAGGATCGTCGGCATCGCGTTCTTCTCTGCGTCGGGCGGCGACGCCGGCGGCCGCGGCGGCACTGGTAGGCATGCTCTCAGAACTCCGGAAGATGAGTGCGAACAATCAGTGGCGACGGAACGAGTCGGCGCGGCGGTGCCGCAAACGACGTCACTCCGCGCGCGCGCCGAGCGGGCGCGCCATGCCAGCCATGAACGGGTTGGTCCGGACTTCGGTCGCGACGGTGGTCGCCTCACCATGCCCTGGATACAGCACCAGCGCGGGCGGCCACGCCGCGACACGAGCGAGCGACGCCTGCATCGCGCGCGGATCACTCAACGGGAGATCCGTACGTCCGATCGAGCCGGCAAAAACCACATCACCGATGAACACGACGTCTGCGCCCACAAGTGCGACATGTCCCGGCGCATGACCAGGGAGGTGAACGACACGAAAGACGTGTTCGCCGAGCGACACCGTGTCGTCCTCCGACCAAAAACGGTCCGGTGCCGGCGGGGATTCCAGCGTGATCCCATAGAGCCGCGCCTGCCCGGCAACGTTATCGTACAACGGTCGATCGGCATCGTGCAGCCAGATCGGTGCATCGGGAAATGCGCGGCGAACTCCGGCGATACCACCGACATGATCCAGATGGCCGTGCGTAATCCAGATCGCCTCGATCGCGAGACCCATGGCGGCAACGTGTGCGGCCAGGGAGTCCCCCTCGGCACCAGGATCCACGATCACGGCGCGGCGCGCAACATCGTCGATCAGCACATAGGCGTTGGCCTGAAATGGCCCGACGGGGATGGCCTCGATGCGGAGCGCCATCAGACGATGACGCCCTCGGCCATCTGTTCGATCGTGACAGGCGCAACGGCGGTCTCGAGCATCGGTGATTCACCGATTCCGTGGTGCGCCAGCCAGCGCTCGGCCTCGAGCGCCGCCATGCAACCGGTTCCTGCCGACGTGATCGCCTGACGGTAATAGTCGTCGATCGCATCGCCGGCCGCGAAGACCCCTTCGACGCTGGTCACTGTTCGCCACGGGGCGACCTTGATGTAGTTGAAGGGCGTCAGCTCCAGCTGACCGGCGAGGAAAGCCGTATTGGGCGCATGCCCAATCGCGACAAACAGACCACCGACGTCGAGGTCACGCGTTGCACCGGTCGTCGTATCCTGCAGGCGCAGTCCGCTGATGGGGTCTTCACCCAACACATCAACAACCACCGTGTTCCACTCCACGCGCACCTTGGCATGCGCCAGCACGCGGTCAGCCATGACCTTCGATGCGCGGAACTTGTCCTTGCGATGGATGATCACGACTTCACTCGCGAACTTCGTGAGATAGAGCGCCTCTTCCATCGCGGTGTCGCCGCCGCCGACCACCGCGAGCCGCTTGTTGCGATAGAACGGCAGCGCACCGTCACACACGGCACACGCGGAGACGCCACCGCCAATCTTGGCGAGACGGATCTCGTTCTCGAGACCGATCCACCTCGCGGCAGCGCCGGTCGCCACCACGACTGTGTGGGCCGTGATCGGGGCGCTGTAGTGCGGCGTCAGGACAAATGGGCGCTGACTGAAATCCACAGCCGTGATGAGCTCGGACACAACGCGCGTGCCATAGTGCTCGGCCTGTTGCTTCATGCGCGCCATCAGATCCGGGCCGGTGATCGCTTCCGGGAAGCCCGGAAAATTTTCAATGTCGGTCGTGAGCATGAGCTGGCCGCCAGGCCCCTCCGTGCCGATCTGCTCACCCTCGAATACGATCGGGTTGAGGTTGGCGCGCGCCGCGTAGATGGCTGCGGTCCACGCAGCGGGGCCGGAGCCGATGATGGCAATGGCTTCGGATCGGGGTACGCTCATGGCGTGTACGCTCAGGTCGGTGGATACGGGTGCGGCTCGGTCGACAGGATTGGCCGCGAGACTGACTGAAATCTATCCACGAGGGACGCAATCAGTTCGGCCAGCCCAGCGCTCCGGGATCGAGCCGCGCGAAACGTCACCGACGGCTCTCGAGCTCCGCCAGCGCGCCATGACAGTGCGAGACCGATGCGACCAGCACCCGCACGCGTTCCGCCCCCGCCACTGCGGCAATGGCGGCGTCCGCCACGACGGCGTCCGACGCATCGAACATACCGACGCCGAACACCCGGTGCGTGGTAGTAAAAAGTGCGATCACATCGAAGTCCTCGTCGTGTGCGGCGGCGTCACGGGCGGCCTGTCGCACGGCGACCGGCATGCTCCAATCGCGCGCCCCCCGGGTCTCCGGGCACCGGGCAGGCTCGATGCAATTGATGGGGCACATCCAGGTGGCGAAGGAGGCATAGTGTGAGTCGTCAGCGCCGGTCCGCGCCCATGGCGTCGGCGGCGGCGCGCTCAGCGCCAGACGGCGCACCGTTGCGTCGGGCCGATGCAGCTCGAGGCGACTGGCAACCCACTCGGCGAGCAGATTGGGCATCAGCGGCGATGGCACCACGGCGTCGCGCCGCCGCACCGCACCATTGGCCACGGCATCGCCGAACCAGAGACGAAAGAACTGCTCCCAGCCATCACACACGAACTGGATCGGCATGCCCCGATAGACATCAGAATGGTCGTCGCGTGAATTGCCGCCGTCGGTTCCCTGCATCGTCCAACCGTGCACGCGCATGCCCTCGTCGTCCCCCGCCGCAATCGCCGCGACCAGTCCGGCAACCCGACAGTGGGGATCGCGATCGACGACCACCACGGCCTCAAAGGAAACAGCTCCGGCTGCACGGGCCCGCGCCAGCTGCCGCACGTAGTAGCCGCCGTAACAGCCCCCACCGCAGATGACGATCGTTCCGTACGCCGAAGGCACGAGCGACATCGTCTCTCCTCAGCGGCGGATGTGTCGGCCGCCATCAACGATGATGACCTCGCCCGTGACGTACTGCGCCTCGCAGAGGTAGACAACGGCCTGCGCAACGTCCGCAGCTGTGCCGAGCTTCCCCAACGGCGTCGTGGCCACGAGCCGATGCGACGTCTCCGCGTCCCACTCTTCCGGCAAGAGTACCGCGCCCGGTGCGACCGCATTGACGCGAATCGTCGGAGCAAGCGCGCGCGCGAGCCCCCGCGTCATCTGCACGACTCCGGCCTTGGTGATGGCGTGCGGCACATAGGCTGGCCACGTTTCGTAGGCCGCGAGATCTGCAATGTTCACGAGCACGCCGCCCTGCTCTCGCAGCAGCGGAGCGGCCGCCTGTGCGATGAAGAAGGGTGCACGGAGATTGAGCGCGAACATCGCATCCCAGTCATCCGGGGCGACCCCTCCGATCGGCGTTCGCTGCATCGTTGCCGCTGAATTCACGACGATGTCGAGCCGCCCGAACGCATCATGCGCCCGGCCGGGAAGAGCCATTGCCACCGCAACGTCCGACAAATCACCCTGCACGATCGCCGCTCGCACATTCAGCGAGCGAATCTCCTCGGCGGTCGCTTCCGCTTCGGTCGCGCCGCTGTTGTAGTGGATGACGATGTCAGCGCCGCGGCCAGCCAGCGCAAGCGCGATTGCCTTGCCGACTCGGCGCGCTCCACCGGTGACGAGCGCGGTGTGCCCGGCCAGCGTCATCATCGCGCGCCCTCCGATGGCTACGCCGCGCGCGCGCGCCACTGCATCGCGCGCTCGAGCTGTTCGTCCATCCACGGCGCTGGTACGTGCATACATCCAAGCGGGCGGAATCCGTCCAGCGCGCCGTGCCAGTCCGAGCCACCGCTCTTGAGCAGGCCGAAATGCTCGGCCAGCGTTGCCAGCCGTGCCAGGTCCTCGGCGTTGTGGCTCGGATGTCGGACTTCCACGCCATCGAGGCCGATCGCGGCATAGCGACTGATCTTGTCGCGGCTCCCCTCGCCCTGCGGATGTGCCCAGATGGCGACGCCCCCGGCGTCATGGATCAATGCAATACCGTCAGCCAGCTCGAGGCGGAGCTTCCCGACATTCGCCGCCTTACCATCGCCGAGGTAGCGATCGAACGCATCCCGCATGTTGTGTGCCCACCCACCTGCCACCATGGCGCGGGCCACGTGCGGCCGGCCGACGGCGCCGCCCGCCGCTTCGCGAAGCACCATCTCCATCGTGACCGGAATCCCGAGCTTGTTGAGCTTTCCGACGATCTCCACCGCACGATCAACGCGCGCCGACTGCACGTCGACCAACGTCGTTGCCAGCACGGACGTGCGCTCGAGGTGGAGTCCGAGCAGATGCACTTCCTTCGCACCATCGATCGTGCTCAGCTCGATGCCATGGACGAGGTGAATCCCGGCGGCGTCAGCAGCAACCTGCGCGGCCGGCAACCCTTCGAGGGTATCATGATCCGTGATCGCAACGGCCTGCAGATCTGCGGCCTTGGCAAGCGCAATGAGCTCGTCCGGCGTCGCGCGACCATCGGAGGCGGTGGTATGCGAATGCAAGTCGACGAACGGCCCCTGTGGAGCCGTGATGTCGGTCACTTTCGGTAGCCGCCCTCAGGCGCGCGAATGCTCGACTGCGACGTGAGGAATAGTCGAAGCAGCGCGGCCTCCGAGAGTGCGTCGAACGCCGCTTCTCGTGATCGAACGCTCCCAGGCGAGTAGCGGGAGAACCGGACGTCCGCGACATCACCATCAACACGCGTGAAGACAATGCCGAACTCGTCCCCGACATACTGCGTCAAAAAACCTGACGGAGCGACCGCCCATCGGATGCCCTCACACACAATTGTACGGGTCGCAATCATGTGAGTGAAATCTCCTGATAAATGCGATTCGCATCCAGCACCCGATCAGGTGCTTCTGCCAACGCCGCCTGCAACGTGTCGCGACTCGGCGCCTCGGTGAACTCCACGAAGGCGCCGCCAAGGGACGATTCCTCAAAAACCCAGAAGTTGCATCCCGCTGCGGCATAATACGTCTTACGCTTCTGCAAACGCTCCATGTACCGCGCCCGTTCCGGGAGCGGCACAATCGTGCGTTTCATAACGAGCGCGCGTGCCACGATCAGACGGTTGGTTCGGGCAGTGTTTCCAGCATGCGCTTGAGATCCGCCATGAAACGATCGGCGTCGGCGCCGTCGACAACCCGGTGGTCAAACGACAGCGAGAAGTAGGCGCAGGTCCGGATGGCGATCGTATCCTCGCCGTCGGGCCCGGTAATCACCTTCGGCCGCTTCTCGATCGCACCCAGGCCAAGGATCGCCGTCGTACCAACGGGAATGATCGGTGTGCCCATCAACGAACCGAACACTCCGGGATTCGTGATCGTGAATGTGGCCTGCGTCACTTCATCAGGCTTCAGTCCCTTGGCCCGCGCCCGCGCCGCCAGGTCATTGATTGACCGCGTCAGACCGCCCAGCGACAGATCATCCGCACGCTTGACGACGGGCACGATCAGCCCGGTGGGGTCGAGCGCCACCGCGATCCCGATGTTGTATTGCTTTCGGTAGATCATGTCCGTGCCATTGACGGCCGCGTTCAGCATCGGATGGCGCTTGAGTTGCGCCACGACTGACTGCACTATGAACGGGAGGTAGGTCAGCTTCTGGCCGGCCTGTGCTTCGAACTCCTTCCGCATTCCGGCGCGGATGCGCGCAACACGTGTCAGATCCACTTCGAAGAAGCTGGTGACGTGCGCGGCAACCCGAACGGCTTGCGCCATGTGATCGGAGGTCAGTCGCCGGATCTTCGAGAAGGGTTCGACAACGTCCCCCGGCCAGATCTGTGCGGTGTGCATCTCGTGCGCTGCGGTCTGCGGCAGCACGGAGATCGCGGCGGGCAGGCCCGTCACTGCCACAGCCACTGCACTCGCCGGTGCGTCGAGGTGGGCAAGGATGTCGCGCTTGGTCACGCGGCCGGAGATACCAGAGCCGCTGATCGCGGCAATCTCGACACCGTGCTCCGCCGCGATCTTCCGAACCAACGGTGAGGACCGGGTGCGCAGGCGCTCATCCAGACTGTTCGCCGGTGCTGCCGATGCCACGACGACGGGAACGGACACCGGGGCGCTGACCGGCGCCGACGGTGCGGCGACCGGGGCCGGGGCCGTCGGGGCCGGGGCCGTCGGTGCCGCAGACGGCGGCGCGTCTGTCACGACCAGCGCGGCGGCAGCATCGGTCTCGAGCCGTGCCACGATGGCCTGCACCGGTACCGTCATCCCCTCGGTCACCAGAATTTCGACGAGCACGCCGGCCGCCGGCGACGGAATCTCCGCGTCGACCTTGTCCGTCGAAATCTCGAAGATCGCCTCATCACGCTTGATCACGTCGCCAGGCTTCTTGAGCCAGCGAGACAGCGTCCCTTCGGCGATCGACTCGCCCATCTGCGGCATTACAATATCAATTCGAGCCACCGGCACACCCTCGGTCAGGCAGAACGGGAACGATCATTCTCGGCATCACCACGCTTGAGGCGCCAGACCGAGACGACCGGAAGGATAATCATGCCCACCACGCCGCCACGAGCGGCCCAGGTGAGCCAGTTACACGTCGGCAAACCTTCACACTGCGGCTCGTTCAGCGCCTGAGAGATGATCTTGGCAAGCAGCACCGAGATCATCCCACCGCCGAAGAAGCCGATGAACGTCGTAAAGCAGCCGACACCGATGTTGCGGTATCGCCGATCCGAGATGTCATCACTCACGTCGGCCGCTGGAGGGGATTTCGGCTCAGTCACGATCAGTATCGTGCGAGGTGACGCGCGACCGAGACGATGTCACTCACTTGTGGCAACACGAAGTCTTCGAGCGGAGGGGAATACGGCAACGGCACGTCATGCGCCGTGACGCGGAGGACGGGCGCATCGAGCCACTCAAAGCAGGTCTCATTGATACGCGCCGTGATCTCGCCTGCAATGCCACCGGTCCGGGTGTCTTCATGCACGATCATGACCCGATTGGTCTTCTTCACCGTTGCCATGATCGCCTCATCATCCATGGGCAGCAACGTGCGGAGGTCAATCACCTCGACGGACAATCCGTCCTCGCGCTCGAGCTGTTCGGCGGCCTCGAGTGCCTTCCACACGGTCGCGGCGTAGGTGATGATCGAGACATCCTTCCCTTCGCGCGCCACGCGTGCCTTGCCGATCGGCACAATGTGATCGCCCGCCGGCATGACTTCCTTGATCCGGCGATACAGATACTTGTGCTCGAAGAACAGCACGCAGTCATCGTCTCGGATCGCCGCCTTCATCAACCCCTTCGCATCGGCCGCCGTCGCCGGGTACACGATCTTGAGGCCCGGCGTATGCAGAAACGCTGCCTCAGGATTCTGCGAGTGGAACGGACCGCCACGCACATAGCCGCCACTGGGCCCACGGACGACCATCGGACATGGCAGGAACGCCCGGTACCGCGCGGTGGCGATGTAGTTCGTGAGCATGTCGTAACCGCACGAGATGAAGTCGATGAACTGCAACTCGGCGACCGGGCGCATGCCCATGTGCGAGGCACCGGCGGCGGCACCGATGATCGCGGCTTCGGAGATCGGCGTATCGATCACGCGTCCCTCGCCGAATCGGGCCTGCAGCCCTTCCGTCACCTTGAAGGCCCCGCCAAAGGCACCGATGTCCTCACCGAGGCAGAACACGTTCGCATCACGCTCCATCTCCTCGACGAGCGCCTCACGAATGGCTTCGAGGTAGGTGATCTCAGCCATCGTGCGTCCCCCAGCTGGCCGGACGTTCATGCGCCTGGACTGCCGTCCGGACACCCTCGCGATACCAGTGCGGTGCCAGCGTCGGCGGTTCGCCATAGATGCCGACGAGTGCATCGAGCGGCTCTGGCATCGGGCTCAGCTCGGCCTCGTCAGTCGCCGCGTCGATCTCCTGGCTGACCGAGGCGTCGATCGCGGCAAAATCCGCAGGCGTGACACCATCGTGCTGCCCCAACCACGCAATGAAGCGATCGATAGGATCATTGTTCGCCGCCCACCATTCAATCTCGCCGTCCGGCACATACGACTGGTTGTCGTGTTCAGCGTGGCCCTTTCGGCGATACGTGATCAGCTCGACGAGGGTCGGACCGCCGCCACTGCGCGCCCGATCGACCGCCGCCTTGGTGACATCATACACGGCCAGAACATCGTTGCCGTCGGCCTGTACGCCGGCCATTCCGTAGCCAACCGCCTTGTCCATGAAGGAGTTGGCCGCCGTCTGCTTGCCAGTTGGGGTCGAGTACGCGTAGCCGTTGTTCTCGACGATGACGACCAAGGGCAGCTGCATCACCGCGGCGAAGTTGACGCCCTCATGGAACGCGCCAGTCGACGTTGCCCCGTCGCCGATGTACACCAGGACGACGCGGTCTTCCTTCCGCATCTTGAATGAGAGCGCGATTCCGGCCATGACCGGAATCATGTCGCCAAGGTGTGAGATCTGGCCGACGAAGCCGCGGACCAGATCGCCGAAATGGATGTTCAGCTCGCGGCCGCGCGTCGGCGAGTCGCCCTTCGCCATGTACTGGCGAAGAATCTCGAGCGGCGTGGCACCCTTCACCAGCATCGACCCCATGTTGCGGATCAGCGGCGACATGATGTCGCGCCGTTCGAGCGCGAAGGCAGTGCCGACCGCATCGGCCTCCTGCCCCAGTGAGCGGAACAGGCCGCCGACGACCTTGGTCTGCCGGTACAGGGCGACCAGTCGCTCCTCGAGCGTGCGGGTCATGCGCATATGCCGGTAGAGGGCCAATCGCTGCTCGCGGGTGAGCCGGTCCGCGTGCGGCTGTGCGAGCCGCGGAGGATTGGCATCCCTGGACGACGGCCGAGTCAGCATCGCATCGAGATCGAGGGGATGCGCAGGGAACTCCACCTCAGTACCCCGCGGCCGGCACGTGTTGCGGGTCCGCCGCGCGATGCACGCGGTTGAAGAACTTCTTGACGTTCTTGTCGAGGCGACTCTCACCGATCTGGTCGGTCACCGCTTCGACCAGCGTGTAGTGGCCGCCGTCACTCCGGACCTTGAGCTGCAGCGTCCCGAGGTCGCCGACGAACGTCCGCGACCGCATGGTGTCGGCGGTGCCGTGCAGCCCGAGCGCTTTGAAGTGCTCGTCGGCAAGCGTCATCACGTCCGATGGCAGGATCGACGTGCGATGAAAGAGGCGCATCTGTGTCTGTCCGCAGCTCAGCGAGCGTTCCGGACTGACTGCAGCCAGTCCATCGTCTCGAGCTTCTGTGTGGAGTCACGTCGGAACTGCAGGCCAATGGCCCACTCGCCCGCCGTGAGAAAATTCAACTTCGCGTAGTACGTGCCGGGCTCCGGGCCGCGCTCCAATCCATCGTAGACCTTGACGCTATCGCGGCTCATGGCGTAGATGCGGCCTTCACCATTCTCGACCGGTGCGCCCGATTCCTTGTCGGCGATGACGACCCTGACGATCACGTCCTCACGGGCGTACGGCGGACGCGGCGTCAGCCGGATGCGGAACGCGAGATCATCCGTCCACATCCGTGTGTCGAGCGCGGCTTCCGGATCGCGGGCGGTACAGCCCGCGATCACGGCAACACTGAACACCACCGCCAGCGCCCGTCGCACCAAGCTGACGCCTGTGCTCACGCGGTCACGCGTGCCTGCCCCGCGCCGTACGCGACCGACGAATCTCACGTGTAGTACTCGAGCCCGAGGTGCGTGATCTGCTCCTCGCCCATCAGGAAGCGCAGCGTGTTCTTCAGCTTGGTCTGCTGAATGAACAGATCGTGCTCAGGCTGCAGGCCCGGTCCAGCCATCGGGCTCTTGTAGTAGAACGACAGCCATTCCTGAATGCCCTTCATGCCGGCGCGATGTGCAAAGTCACTGAACAGGGCAAGGTCGAGGACGATCGGTGCCGCAAGAATCGAGTCGCGACAGAGGAAGTTCACCTTGATCTGCATCGGATAGCCCATCCATCCGACGATGTCGATGTTGTCCCAGCCTTCCTTGTTGTCACCGCGCGGTGGGTAGTAGTTGATCCGCACGACGTGCGAGAAATCCTTGTACAGCTCCGGGTACACTTCCGGCTGCAGGATGTTGTGCAGGACGGAGAGTTTCGACTCTTCCTTCGTCTTGAACGACGCCGGATCATCCAGCACTTCACCGTCGCGGTTGCCGAGGATGTTGGTCGAATACCAGCCGGCGAGGCCAAGCATGCGTGCCTTGAGGCCAGGCGCGATGATCGTCTTCATCCAGGTCTGGCCGGTCTTGAAGTCCTTCCCGCTGACTGGCACGCCACGGTCATCGGCGAGCTGCAGCATGCAGGGCAGATCGACCGTCAGGTTCGGAGCGCCGTTGCAGAACGGGACGTTTTCCATCAGGGCGGCATACGCGTAGAGCATTGACGGAGCAATCGCCGGGTCGTTCTCGTCCATCGCCTTTTCGAACGACGCGATGGTGTCATGCTGCGGTCCCGGCTTGATGAACGCTTCGGTGCTTGCACACCAGACGATCACGAGCCGGTCGCATCCGTTGGCCGCCTTGAAGTTGCGCATGTCGGCACGCAGCTGCTCGGCGATATCGCGATACGTCGGACCGGTCTTGACGTTGTCGACGCCGAGCAGGCGGGTCACGAAGCGCGACTCGAAGGCGGCTGACATCGGCTTGATCGCGGACAGGAAACCCTTCAGCGGCTCGAGGTGGTCGCTGGAGAGAACGCCCGCCTTCTTCGCGGCGGTGTACGCATCATCCGAGATCGGATCCCACGCCCCAAAGACGATGTCACCAAGGCCCGCCAGCGGCACAAAGTCCTTGATCAGCGGCGAGCGGTGCTCGGTGCGCTTGCCAAGGCGAATCGTCGCCATCTGCGTGAGGGAGCCGATCGGGCTCGTGTGGCCACGACGGATACTCTCGACGCCCGCCATGAACGTGGTGGCAACGGCACCCAGACCCGGGGTCAGGATTCCGAGCTTGCCGCTGGCAGGCGCGATGGACGACGGACGAGAAAGCGAACCGGGCACGAGGCAGAATCTCCAGAAGGAAGAGCGACGCCGTCAGGGAGCGGCGGGCGCAGGCACATCATCCGACAGCGACGAGGATGTCGACGTCGATACCGCGACGGACGCCCGAGGCGGAACACCCACCGGTTCGGTGAGCTGATCCGCCGCGCGCGTGACATTGTACACGAACAAAATGCGCTGAACCGCGGTGATCCACGCGGTGACCGCCAGCAGCGTCACGATGCCGGCAAGAACCCACCCGTTCAGAGCGAGACCAAAGAACGCCTGCGGAGCGGCCAGCAACGTCACGCGCTCCGGGCGCTGCATAATTCCGACCTTCGCATCGAGTCCGAGCGACTCCGCACGAGCCCGGGTGTAGGACGTAAGGAACGTGCCGATCAACCCCGCGATCGTGATCGCGAGCATGATCGGGCTGCGGTGCACCTCATTGATCCCGTAAAACACCGCGAGCCCGCCAAGGACGAAACCGTCGGCGACCCGATCGAGCGTCGAGTCATAAAACGCCCCGAACGTCGTGCTCCGGCCGGTCCGACGAGCGACGGTGCCGTCGAGCACGTCAAACAACGCCGTCAGACCAAGAAACCAGCCCGCCGTGCTGATGTGTCCACTGGCGAAGATCACGCCGGAGATCATCGTGCAGATGGTCCCGAACGTCGTGATCGCATTCGGGCTGACGCGGTGTCGCACAAGAAAGTCCGCCACTGGCGCAATGACGCGCAAGTAACCCGCTTTGATCGCATCCCAGACAGCGACGAACAAGGCCATAGTGTGGCGGAAAAACCAGAAAGTGGAACGACCGGTACGAAAACGAATGCCCCCCGGCAGCTCCGCCGTGAGGGCATGCGGGTTCCATCACGAACCTGCAACAGCTAGACAGTGAAGCTTAGGTACGACACGCGAATGCAGCAACGGCGGCTCCGGTGCCCCGAACCGCGGCCGCGGGTCGCCGGAAGCCGGAGCCGATGGTTCGCCAGCTCGCTAGGCTTCATCGTCCTCTGTAGGCTACCGGCACTCCACGGTAGAGCTCGCCTTACCCTATCTCTGCGGCCCCATGCGTTTCTCCTTGTTCTCGGCTGGAACTGTAGCGCTCGCCGTATCGCTTCAGGTCGCCACGCCGTCGACGCCTCCGCTGCTGAGTGCGCTTTCGCGCCCTGAGAGGCTCGCGCCAAGCGGGCGGTTGCCCGGACAAGAGGAGTCGCGCGACCCGAGAGTGACGCTCTCCGCCGCGGCCCAACGCTGGGTCGACAGCACGGTGCTGACACTCTCCCCCCGTCAGCGTGCTGCCCAGCTCATCCACGTCTGGCTCGTCGGCGACTACGAGAGCAACAGCGACAGCGCCTTCGCCGAGACGGCGCGATGGGTCCGCAACGATGGAATCGGCGGGATCCTGATGTCCGTCGGCTCGCCGATCGAAGTCGCCGTCAAGCTCAATACGCTTCAGGCGATGTCTCGGGTGCCCCTGCTGGTCGGATGCGATGTGGAGCCCTCGATCGGTCGACTCGAGGGTGGGCTTTTCATTCCGTCGATGCTCAGAGGTGGCAGCGCGACCATCCTGCCGACAAACATGGCGCTCGGCGCGACCGGCGATACGGCACTGGCCTACCAAGCCGGCCTTGTGACGGGGCGTGAAGCGCGCGCGATCGGAATCCACCTCGCGTATGCGCCGGTGGCGGATGTGAACAACAATGCCGCGAACCCCGTCATCAATGTGCGCTCCTTCGGCGAGGACCCGGCCGCCGTAGCGGGACTCGTCGCCGCGTTCACGCGCGGCGTCCAGGACGGCGGTGCGCTGGCGACCGTCAAGCATTTCCCTGGGCATGGCGATACCGAGACCGACTCGCACAATGCGCTCCCCGTGGTGCGACTCACGCACGCGCATCTCGACTCCGTCGAACTGCGACCATTTCGCGCCGCGATCAACGTTGGTGCGGCCGCAGTCATGTCAGCCCACATCAGCAACCCGACGTGGCTGGGCGACGCCCTCCCCGCCACGCTCCAGCGCCGCGTGCTGCAGGATGAGCTTCGCGACTCTCTCAATTTCCGTGGGCTGACGATCACCGATGCGCTGACGATGCAGGCCGTCGCCCGAATGTTCTCGCAGGAGGATATCGCGATTCGTTCGGTGGAGGCCGGCGCGGAAGTCCTGCTCAAGCCGGCCGACGTGACACCGGTCCTGAACGCGCTGACGGTGCGCGCTGCGAACGATCCGGCCTTTGCGCGGCTGATCGACGCCGCAGTGCGCAAGAACCTCGAGATGAAGGCCCGCGTTGGACTGCATCAGTCAGTGCTGATGTCACTGGACTCCCTCCGCGCCGTGGTCGGCATCGCGAGTCATCGGGCAGTCGCGGCGGAGATTGCGCGGCGGGCGGTCACCGTGCTGCGAGACGAGGCAATGCAGATTCCACTGACGCGTGACCGGCCGGTGCATCTGGTGGTCTATACGCCAGAGACGGAGTTTGGCGGCGGCAACGCCTTCATCGATGAGGCGCGCTCGCGATCACGACTGACGGTCACGCGCGTCGGGCCGCAGACACCGCGTGCTGTGCTGGACGCAATCAGCCGGCAGCGGACCAAGGGCCGACTCGTCGTGCTGACGGTGGTGAGGCGGGTCGAGGGACGCGGCCGGGTCGCGATTGCGGAACCGTTCGCCGCCTGGATGCGCCGGATCATACCGAAGCGCAAGCCGGTGGTGATCGCGGTCGGGAATCCGTACGTCATTGGACAGTTTCCTGGGGTAGAGGCCTACATGACGACGTTCAGCGTTGGCGAGGGACCGGAACGCGCCGCAGCGCGTGCGCTGTTCGGTGCAGCAACGAGCGGGCAGTCCCCGGTCAGTCTGCCGGGCCTCTTTGCCCGCAACGACGGCATCGCGCACCGGAGGGATCCGTGACGCGGCGTGGCATTGTCGTCGCCCTGATCGCGTGGGGGCTGCCGCTCGCAGTGCACTCGCAGGGGCCGCGTTCACCTGTTCGGCTGCGGCGTACGGCGACCCTGCCATCCCGCATCGGTGATTCGCTGGCGGTCGTACTGAACAAGGCGCAACGCGATGGCGCCTTTCCCGGCGCCGTGGCCATCGTCGGCGATGGCCGCGGGGTCCTGGCGTCAAGGAGCGTCGGGCAGCTCGACGCAGCGATTCCGATCGCGCCAACGCGGGCCACGATCTATGACCTCGCGTCACTGACGAAGATCGTCGCGACCACGACGCTCATGCTGCAGTTGGTGGATCAGAACCGGATCACACTGGACGCACCGGTTACCCAGTACCTGCCGGAGTGGACAGGGCCGGGCACGGGTCAGGTCACCATCCGGCACTTGCTCACCCACAGCAGCGGACTGGCGGCGTGGCGGGCGTTCTACAAGGAGGCAGTGGACCGGAGCGACGCTCGCGCGCAGTTGATGCTCGTCGGGCCGGATGTTCCTCCGGGCACGCGCTATTTGTATAGCGACATGAACTTCATGCTCCTCGGCGCGGTGATTGAGAAGCTGACGTCACTACCACTCGACAGCGCCTTCCTGCAGCTGGTGGCGGGGCCGTTGCGGCTGCGGGACACACGGTTCCGCCCCGATTCGAGCGAGCGGTCCCGCATCGCGCCGACCGAGTTCGATCCCTGGCGGCAGCGAAAGCTCCGAGGCGAAGTGCACGACGAGAACGCCTCGCGATTCGACGGCGTCAGCGGCCACGCCGGACTGTTCTCGACAGCGGACGATCTGACCCGCGTTGCGCGCATGTGGCTGAACGGTGGCACGCTGGACGGCGTCCGCATCGCCTCGGCGACATCCGTCGCGCTCTTCACCAGAGTTCAGGATTCGCTGATCAGCAAACGTGCCCTGGGCTGGGAGACGCCGACCGGCACGAACTCCGCGGGACGCCGACTGTCCGCGCAGGCCTTCGGGCACACCGGCTTCACGGGGACGTCGCTGTGGATCGATCCGTCGCGCGACCTCTTCCTCATTCTCCTCACCAACCGGGTGAATCCCACGCGCGAAAACCGGAAGATCGGTGGCGTTCGAACGGCCCTGGCAGACGCGGTTGCCGGCGCCTCAGACGCGAGCACGTCTCGGATTGCGCCGGTCATGACGGCCCCAGCGGGGACGCCGCCGCGTTGAGGTCCCGAGGCGGCCGGTGGCGTGGCCCGAGCCGCGCGCCAATCGTCCGTGGAACGACGGGCTGGTGGCCGGAGACACGGCAGGGTCCTTCCCTCTGGCCCCTTCCCGTTTAAATTGCAGAGTAATGCGGTCGGGATTCCCCGCCCCCCCCTTCTGGAGGAAGTCGCATGAGCACGATGCAGACGCCTGATGTATTGCTGACGATCTCTGCCGCCGCGACGGTCGAGGTGAAGAAGTTCCTCGAAGCCGAAGCGGTCGATCCGACGATCGGCGGCCTGCGCGTAGCGGTTCAGCCGGGCGGCTGCAGCGGCTTCAAGTACTCGCTGCTCATCGAGGACAAGCCGGCAGAGGACGACTCACTGCTGCCGCAGGATGGTTTTCAGGTGTTCGTCGATCCATTCTCGATGCAGTACCTGAACGGGATCATGATCGACTACACCACTTCGATGCAGGGCTCCGGCTTCACATTCAAGAACCCGAACGCCACCGGCGGCTGCGGCTGCGGGTCATCGTTTTCGGCCTGACTCCGGGCGTAGTGACAGGACTGAAGGCGGGCCCATTCGGGTCCGCCTTCGTCGTTTGCTACCTGCTCAGTCACCGCGCCTGCGACTGCCGGGGCGATTACTTTGGGAATATCTATGCAGACTCCTGAGAAGATCCCGACCGTGATCAGCGCTGATCCGGAGGCGTTGTCGGTTCGGGTCGCCGATCGCATCGAAGCCATCATGCGCTCGAATGACGGCGAAGGGCGCCCGACCGTCCTTGGGCTCGCGACTGGTTCCACCCCGATCGGCGTCTACCGTGAACTGATCCGGCGGCATCGCGAGACGGGATTGAGCTTCGCGAACGTCATCACGTTCAATCTGGACGAGTACTGGCCGATGGCGCCGGACTCGATTCACTCGTATCACCGATTCATGTGGGAGAATTTTTTCTCACACATCGACATTCCGCCGACGCAGGTCCATCTCCCGTCGGGCACGGGGAGTCGCAACGACACCGCTGACGCGTGCGCCGCGTACGAAGAATCGATCGCCAAGGCAGGCGGGATCGACTTTCAGTTGCTGGGGATCGGCAAGACCGGGCACATCGGGTTCAATGAACCGGGCTCAGGTCGCGACAGCCGGACGCGACTCGTGACGCTCGATACGGTGACGCGGACGGACGCGTCGTCAGACTTCTTCGGAGCGGAGAACGTGCCGCGCGACGCCATCACGATGGGCGTCGCAACGATCATGGGCGCTCGCGAGATCGCGATTCTTGCGACCGGTGAACACAAGGCCGCGATTGTCCGGCGCGCCGTGGAAGGCGCCATCGACCTCGAAGTGGCGGCCACCTTTCTGCAGGCCCATCCACGGACGACCTTCTTCCTCGACGACGCGGCGGCCGCAGACCTCACGCGGATCGCAACGCCTTGGCTGGTGGATGAAGTGGCGTGGGATGCAGGGCTCGCCGTTCGCGCCGTGGTCTGGCTCTCGCAGACGGTGCAGAAGGCCATCCTCAAGTTGACGCAGCAACACTACGCCGAACACCGGTTGTCATCACTCGTGGCGGCGTACGGTTCGCCCGGGGCGATCAACGGCTTCGTGTTCAATTCGCTTGGTGCCCGAATCCGCGGCAAGAGCAAGTTGCACCGGGGCAGGCGGGTGATCTGCTTCTCGCCGCACCCTGACGATGACGTGATTTCGATGGGCGGCATTCTCCGGAAGCTGGTGGAGAATCAGAACCCGATGCTGGTCGCGTACATGACGAGTGGCAACATCGCCGTCTTCGACCATGATGTGCGTCGGCATCTCGACTTCCTTGTGCGCATGGGTGCGCGGACGACAGATGCCGGCACGCCTGTCGCGTTGCGTGGCACCGACGTACGCGAGTTCGCCTTCCGCCTCTTCGGTGCGTTGGCCACGAAGCGGGCAGGTGATGTCGACGTGCCCGCCGTCCAGGACATCAAGCGCATCATTCGCGAGACCGAAGCGGTGAGCGGGCTGGAAGTCGTCGGCCTGACGCGCGACAATGCGCGCTTCCTCGATCTCCCGTTTTATCAGACGGGCAAGGTGCGCAAGGATCCAATCGGTCCTGACGACGTCCGGATCGTGCGCGAACTGCTTGAGGAGTTCCATCCCGAGGTCATTTTCGTGGCGGGCGACCTGAGCGATCCGCACGGCACGCATCGGATGTGCAAGGAGGCGATTGACGCCGCGCTCGCCGAGTATGTCGCGCTCGGAAACGTGCGTCCGGAGGTCTGGCTGTATCGTGGCGCCTGGCAGGAGTGGCCAGTGACCGAGGCGACCGTGCTGGTGCCGCTCAGCCAGGAGGAACTACGCCTGAAGATTCAGGCGATCTTCAAGCATCAGTCGCAGAAAGACTCCGCCCCGTTTCCCGGTCAGGACGATCGCGAATTCTGGCAGCGTGTGCAGGATCGCAACACCGAGACCGCGGCGCAGCTCAACCGACTGGGCCTGGCGGAATACTTTGCGATGGAGGCGTACGTTGTCGAGTAGCGTGGTGAGCTCGTGATGGGTGGCGGCGGCTTCTCACTCATCGACGGCGTGGTCCTGCTGATCTATCTCGTGGGGACGACGGGGCTGGGCCTCTGGCTTGGTGGCAAGCAGAAGGACGCGAAGGATTATTTCGTCGCCAGCCATGCAATCCCCTGGTGGGGGATTCTGCTCAGCGTGGTGGCGAGCGAAACGAGTGCGCTGACCTTCATCAGCATTCCGGGCCTTGCCTACGTTGGAAACCTTGGGTTTCTGCAGGTCGTGGCCGGATACATCATCGGCCGCTTCGTCGTCGCCTACGTCCTGCTGCCGCGATACTTCGCTGGTGAGCTGGTCACGGCGTACGCGCTGTTCGAGAAGCGGTTCGGCAAGGAGACACGGCGGTTTACCAGCATCATCTTCATGGCAACACGCGCGGTGGCAGACAGTGTGCGCATCTTTGCCACCGCGATTCCGGTGGCACTGATCCTTGGCGACACACTCCCGCGCGAGTATGTAATGCCGGTTGCGATTCTGGTGCTTGGCCTGCTGACCGTTGTGTATACGTACAAGGGCGGCATGCGCGCGGTTGTGTATACGGAAATGATCCAGGCCGGGGTCTACATCTTCGGCGGAGTCTGCGCCCTGATCCTGCTCGGCAAGAGCGTAGACGGCGGCTGGGCCACGATCGTGGCGACAGCCGGTGCGTCAGGCAAACTGCAGGCGATCGACTGGTACACCGGCTTCGATCGGCCGCATACGATGTTCGCCGGCCTGCTCGGCGGTGCGTTCCTGGCAATGGGCTCGCACGGCGCCGATCAGCTGATCGTGCAGCGCCTGATGGCCAGCCGCGGACTGAAGGACGCGCAGCGCGCGCTGATCGCGAGCGGTTTCGTGGTCTTTGCGCAGTTCACACTATTCCTCTTCATCGGGCTCGGGCTCTACGTCTACTACGGTGGGAAGCCCTTCGATGCCAGCGATCAGATCTTTCCGACCTTCATTCTCGAACGCATGCCGCCCGGACTCCTCGGGCTGATCCTGGCGGCGATCGTTGCGGCAACCATGAGTACACACAGCGCGACGATCAACGCGCTCGCCGCGACCACCACGCACGACATCTACCTCCCCCTCACCGGCAAGAGCGCAGACGATCCCGGAACGCTGCGCACCGGGAAACTGATTGCGCTGGTCTGGGGAGTCGTTCTGACCTTCGGCGCGCTGCTCTATCCAAAGCAGGGCGCACCAGTCGTGGTGGTCGCCCTCAGCATTCAGAGCTTCACGCACGGCGGACTTGTTGGTGGGTTCTCGCTGGCCTTGCTCTGGAAGCGCGCCAATCAGCGCGACGCGATCACGGGCATGAGTGTCGGCATCGCGTGCATGGCGGTGATCGTCTTTTCCAAGCTGTTGATTTCCAAGGTGCCAGCGCTGGCACCGACGCTGGGTGGCGTCGCGACGATTGCGTGGCCCTGGTATGTGCTCATCGGCACGGGCATTACGCTGACCGCTGGCATCCTGTCATCGCTGACACACCCGGCTCCCACCGCATCCTTGCCGGTCGCCCTGACCGTCACCGCTGAGACCAGAACAGACTCATGACCGAAGAAAGCGCCCCTACTGAACTTGTTGTCGTCGGTGTTGATGGCGGAGGCAGCAGCACCCGGGTTCACGTTGCTGATGAACGTGCGCAGGTGCTCTTCAAGGCTACCGGCGAGGGCAGCGCGGTGAAACCAGGCGCCGAAGCAGATTCCGCCGAGGTCATCGGGACGCTGGTGCGGAATGCGGTCATTGATGCGGAAATGGGGCACCTCATGCCGCGCGCGCTGGTCGTCGGCGTTGCCGGCGTGGGTCGCGAGGCGCAGAAGATCGCGCTGCAACAGGAACTCGAACGTCTCGAACTGGCGGATGCCGTCGTCGTGATTTCCGACGCCGAAGCGGCGATGGAGGATGCCTTCGGGGAAGGCCCCGGCATCCTGCTGATCGCCGGCACCGGCAGCATTGCCTGGGGCCGCAGTCCGGCCGGGACAATTCAGCGGTGCGGCGGCTGGGGGCCAATGATCGGCGATGAGGGGAGCGGAGCGTGGCTCGGCCGCAAGGCGCTTCAGGTGATCACCGCGGCGCACGACGGCCGTGAACCGGAGACCGCCCTGACCGGTGCCGTGCTGACGGCGCTTGAACTCGACGACGTCGCGGCAATCATCACGTGGGCCTCCAGCGCCACGCCCGCCGATTTTGCCACGCTCGCGCCGGCCGTGCTGTCCGCCGCCGAGGTCGGCGATCTGCGCGCCAACACCGTCGTGACGATGGCCGTCGAGGAGTTGGCCCTGCACATCCGTGCGCTTGCGCGCGCGCTGTTTGTCGATGAGCGCGCCGCGATTCCCGTCGCGATGCACGGTGGCCTGCTCGGCAAGGGACGGCCGATGCGCAAGCGTCTCGAGCATCGGCTCAAGACACTCGTCCCGGGCGCGGTGGTACGACATCAGGCCGTGGACGCAGCGCGAGGCGCGGTCCAGATGGCATTGCGCACGATTGGGCTCGCCATCGAAGCACCGTAGCGCAGTCGCGTGATCGGCGGGGAGGGTGCAGTGTAGATTCCCGGACATGTCGACGCCCCTGCCCCGCTTTCAGGCCACCCGATACGTCCAGCCGCTTCGCGAAGGCGGCTCGCTGCCAGCAGTCGTCGATACCGACGGCGGAGGCCTGTTCGTCACCAAGTTTCGTGGTGCGGGACAGGGCGCGAGGGTGCTTGTGGCCGAGATCATCGCACATGGGATTGCGATGGCGATGGGTCTGCCGGTGCCGGAGCTTGCGATCATCGATCTGCCGGACCGCTTCGGACAGACTGAACCCGACTCCGAGATCCAGGACCTGCTGAAGGCGAGTCGCGGCGTCAACGTCGGCCTGCGCTATCTCGATGGCGCCTTCAATTTCGACCCGGTGGCCGCGCAGGACGTGATTGATGGTCGGTTCGCGGCATCGCTGGTCTGGCTCGATGCCTTCATTACGAACCCGGACCGCACCGCGAGAAATCCGAATCTGCTCGTGTGGCAGCGGAAGCCGTGGCTGATCGATCACGGGGCGTCCTTGTACATGCACTACGATTGGCCGAGTGTGAATGAGGCGCGAACCACGACGCCATTTCCTTTGATTCGTCAGCATGTCCTCCTGCTCAGGAGCGGTGATCTCGAGACCGCGGATCGCGAGGCAATCACGGCACTGACCGACGACGTCTTGTTCAACATTGTGGCATCGGTGCCCGAGGCCCTGTTGATGGACCCGCTGACGGGCGACGAATCCGTGGATGCGGTCACCGCTCGCGATCGGTATGTCCGCTACCTGCGCGGCAGGCGCACCGCTTCGGCCGGCTTCGTCGCAGCAGCGGCTGAGGCCCGGGACGATCTGCGTGCGGCGCCGGCACAACCGTTCCCGGCACGGCGATGAACGCCTCGCTCACGGCATATGATTTCGCTGTCATTCGCGTGGTGCCACACGTGCACCTCGGCACGTTCCTGCCGGTTGGCGTGCTGCTGCATGCGCGACAGGTGGATTTTCTCGGGATGCTGGCGCTGACGAGCGAAAGCACGCTGCGCCAGCGGATTCCGGATGTCGACACCGTTCTGCTGGCTCGCTACCTGCGGACGATGGAGCGGGTGGCAAGCGGAGATGTCATGGCGGGTCCCATCGCGCTGGCTCCGACGTCGGAACGGTTTCATTGGCTCACCGCACCGCGCTCCGACGTGCTCCAGTCCTCTCCCGTGCACGAAGGTCTCTGCGAAGGTGATCCGGCGCGGACACTGGCACGTCTGTTCGCCCAGTACATCTCGGGCTGACGAGCCTGCCGGGAGGGCGCCTTGCCCTTCCGTCCGGTGCGAGATTTCTCAACATGACGCTTATCTCGCTCGCGGAAGTCGGAGTCAGTTTCGGTGCCACAACACTGCTGAAGGATGTTTCATTCACGGTCGCCCGCGGTGAACGCTGGGGCATCATCGGCCGGAATGGTGCCGGCAAGTCCACGCTCTTCCAGCTCATCTGCGGGCGCCTCCAGCCGAGCAAGGGTGTGATCGCGCGTCAGCCCGCGCTGAAGGTCTCGCTGCTGGATCAGCATCGTGACTTCGGCGACGCTGTCACGGTCTGGGAAGCCGCCGCCGTTGCCTACGCACCACTGATCGCGATTGAGAAGGAGTTGAGCGCGCTGGCCGGACAGCTCGGTGACGGCGACGCTGCACTGATGGACAGATATGGTCGATTGCAGGAGACGTTCATGCACGAGGGGGGGTACGACTTCCCTGCGCGCGTCGACAAGGTGCTGCAAGGACTCGGGTTTGACGCCGTCGTCGCACGCACGCAGGCGCTGTCGAGCCTCAGCGGCGGCGAGCGCGGTCGCGTCGGGCTGGCTGGTCAGCTCGCGGCGCCGGCAGAGCTGCTGCTGCTCGACGAGCCGACCAACCACCTCGATCTCGAGACGACGCGTTGGCTCCAGACCTATCTCGGCGAGCTGGGTGAGACGGTCATCGTGATTTCGCATGACCGCGCCTTCCTCGATGACACAGTCGACCATGTGCTCCACGTCACCGGCGGTACCACCCATGCCTATACCGGTGGCTACTCCGCCTTCGTGAGTCAGCGCGAAGAACGCATGCTGACCTTCCAGCGACAGCTCGACAAGCAGCAGAAGTTCATCGCCAAGGAAGAGGACTACATTCGCCGGCACCTCGCAGGCCAGAACAGCGCGCAGGCAAAGGGCCGGCGTTCCAAGCTGGGCCGCCTGCCGCGCCTGTCGCCACCGCCGGGTGAATCCGGCGCGATGACCTTGCGCCTCGAGATTGGCGATCGCGGAGGTGATCGCGTCTTGCATGCGGACAAGCTCCGGGTGGCGGTCGGCGATCGCGTCCTCCTGGATGACGTCACTCTGACCGCGATGCGCGCCGACGTCATTGCACTCGTGGGACCGAACGGTGCGGGAAAGTCCACCCTGATTGCCACGCTGCTCGGCGCACGGGCCGCGGAAGCGGGCGTCGCAACTGTCGGCGGATCGGTACACGCGGCATGGTACCGGCAGGACCTCGGTCAGCTGCCACTCGAGAAGTCGATCTACGACGCGATTCAGGATGTGCGCCCGCTCTGGAGTCGCGGCCAGATTCAGAATCACCTCGGCGCGTTCGGGTTCAGTGGCGACAGCGTGATGCGAACGATCAGTACGCTGAGCGGCGGTGAACGCGCACGCGTCGCGCTGGCGTTGATCATGCTGCAGAAAGCGAATCTGCTGGTGCTCGATGAACCGACGAACCATCTCGATGTCGAGAGCATCGAAGCACTCGAAGATGCGATCGAGTCGTACGAAGGCACGGTCATTCTGGTCAGCCACGATCGCGCGTTCCTGCGCGAGCTGTCGACCCGGGTCTGGGCGTTCGACGGACCCAGGCTGCGCGACTTCGATGGTCCGTTCGTCGAGTGGGAAGTGGCGGATGCCGAACGGCGTGCGAAGCTGGCTTCGGACTCTGCGGCCGCGGCCCAGGGGCGGCGGGCACAGGAGCGCGCCAACGCACAGAAGGGCAAGACTGGCGATGACCGTGAACAGCAGACGCGCAAAGCGGCGAAGAAGGCGGCCGACGATGCCGAACGTGAAGTCTTGCGGCTGGAGGAGCGCGTGAAGCAGGTGCAGCGATCGCTGGAGGACGGTGATCTGTACGATGGGTCGCCGGAGAAGGCGCGCGAAGCCGGCAGGCTCGAGAAGGAGCTGCTCGCCGCGCAACGGCTGCTCGATGACGCCATGACATCCTGGGCGGAGCGGATGGCGGCGCTCTAGCTGCGGTGCGACCATGCCCGCTACCAGATCACGATGTCACCCCAGGGATCGAGCTTCAGCATGGATCGACGGTAACGCCTCAACGCGGCAGTGATACCTGACCCGAAAACACCGAGTCGAGTGTCGCTGCCAGTGCCGGCCCTCGCAGCCCTGCATCAATGCGCAATACGTGCCCTGAGCGATCCAGCAGGACCGTGCGTGGGAAGTTGTCGACGCGAAACATTCGCGTGGCATCCGCCTCGATCTCCGTCGTCGCGAAGACATGCTGCCACGGCATTGGAAAGTGTTCGCGTCGGTACGCCTGCACTTTCCCTGGCGAGACATCGAAGGCGACGCTGACGATCTCGAACCCCTGGGCCCGAAATCGCGCATACGCCGCATGCAGAAACGGCATCTCGCGTCGGCATGGGCCGCACCACGTGCCCCACAGATCGACGAGCACCACCGTACCCTGCAGTGACAACGGTGACACGATCGACGTGCTGTCATCCATTGACGTCCAGGCGAACGTTGGAACGAGCTTGCCGATCAGCGGGTCGACCGCCGTTGCCGCTTGCGCATCAAGCCCGGACGGCGCGACGAGCAGGAACGGCAACAGCGGCAGCGTACTCCACCACCGACGGCTCCCGATCACGCGAGTTCACCGATCACGCGCTCGACTGCCGCACGGAGGCCCCCATTCAGCATGATCGTGCGAACCGCTTCGAGATCCGGTGTGAGCATCCGGTCGTCTTCGAGCGGTGGCACCACCACGCGAACGGCGTCCCGGGCCGCGCCGACACCGGGACCCGGACGCAACGGCTGGTGAAAGTCGAGTGCCTCCGAAGCATTCAGTACCTCGATCGCGACCACCCACGTGGCGTTCTCGAGAATCATCGCGCACTGTCGGGCACTCGTGGTCCCCATGCTGACGTGATCTTCCTGATTCGCACTGGTCGGGATGCTGTCCACGCTCGCCGGGTGGGCGAGCACTTTGTTCTCGCTGACGAGGCTGGCCGCCGTGTACTGACTGATCATCAATCCGGAGTTGAGGCCGCCCTGCCGTGACAGAAAGGCAGGCAGGCCACTGACAGCTGGATCGAGCATGTGTTCCACGCGGCGCTCGCTGATGTTCGCCAGTTCGGCGATCGCGATCTTGGCATAGTCCATGACGAGCGCGATCGGCTGTCCGTGAAAGTTCCCTGCGGAAATCACGTCGTCCGTGTCGGCAAAGATCAGCGGGTTATCCGTCACTGCGTTGCATTCCCGGGTCACGACATCAGCGACATGGCTCAGTGCATCGCGACTCGCGCCATGGACCTGCGGCATACAGCGCAGGCTGTACGCATCCTGCAGTTTCTCGCAGTTCAGATGCGACGCATGGATCGGGCTGTCGCTGGCCAGGCGGCGCAGGTTCCCGGCCACCGCCGTTGCTCCGGGGTGGGCTCGAACGGCCGTCACGCGTGCGTCGAATGCCGCCGCCGTCCCCTTCAGTGCTTCGAGCGACATCGCGCCGGCAATGTCCGCGAGCGTCGCAAGGTGTTGCGCGTCATGAACAATGAGTGCGCCGATCGCCGTCATCGCCTGCGTACCGTTGATCAGTGCGAGCCCCTCCTTGGCCTCGAGAATCACCGGCTCGAGCCCAGCCAGCGCGAGCGCATCGCGCCCGGACATCACCACGCCGCCAATCTCCGCCTTCCCTTCGCCGATCAGCGGCAGCGCCATGTGCGCCAGTGGCGCCAGATCCCCACTTGCCCCCACCGATCCCTGGCTCGGGATTACCGGATGGATACCGCGATTGAGACAGTCGAGGAGCAACTCGATCACGCCGATCCGGATGCCGCTGAAACCAAACGACAGCGACTGAGCCCGGAGCAGGAGCATGGCACGCACGACCTCCGTCGACAGCGGAGAGCCGACACCCATGGCGTGCGAGACGAGCAGATTGCGCTGAAGTTGCCGGACATCCGACGCCGCAATCCTCACACTCGCCAGTCGACCGAATCCTGTCGTGATCCCGTACACCGTGCGGTCGGCGGCGACGAGCGATTCCACGTACGCGCGACTCTTGACGATCCGCGCTCGGGCTTCGTCGGCAAGTTGCACCCGGGCGCCGTGACGCGCGACGTGGACGACGTCGGCAATCGACAGCGGTGCACCGACCACAACGGACTTCGTATCTGGCATCATCCGAACTCCGAACCGGCGATGAAAACGCGCGAAACGGCGTCATCGCCAAGAGTGTATGGCAGATCACGCCAGTCGGCGCTCTGCAGAATCAGGAAGTCAGCACACATCCCCGCTGCGATCCGCCCGGCGCTCGCGATGCCGAGGGCAGCCGCAGAGTTTGCAGTCGCAGCCGTCAGCGCTTCGGCCGGCGTCAATCCGTTCATGCGAACGGCGAGCGCGAGGGCAAGACTCATCGAAAAGAGCGGCGAACTTCCGGGGTTGCAATCGGTACCGACAGCCACAGCGGCACCGGCATCGATGAGTGCGCGTCCGGGTGCCGCCGGCAGGCCGAGATGCAGCGTGACACCGGGCAGCAGTACGCCGACCGTCGCACTGCCGGCAAGCGCAGAGACCTGATCGGGCCCACTCGCCTCGAGATGGTCGACACTCAACGCACCATGTGCGATCGCCAGCTCCGTCCCGCCGATCGCGGAGAACTGATCGGCGTGCGCCTTGCACCCGAGGCCAACCTGCCGGGCCGCGCGAAACAACAGCTCGGCTTCGCGGAGGGAGAACGCCTCCCGCTCGATGAACACATCGATCGCCGTTGCGGAGCCGTCCGAGGCGATCTGTGGAACCCATTCGTGCACGGCCTCGTGCACAAAGGCCGCACGCTCCGCTTCGTCTTTTGGCGGCAGGTGGAACAGCATGGTGGCTGAGAGCTGCGCAGGGACTCGCGCCGACAGTTTGCAGATCGTGGCAAGCTGCCTGAATTCATCGTGCCGCGTGAGACCATACCCGCTCTTGATCTCGATGGTGGTCGCGCCAGCGCGCATCATGCGTCCTACTCGGGCAATCGCGGTTCCAAGGAGCACGTCATCTGTGCTGCGACGCGTCTCCGCGACGGTGTGTCGAATCCCGCCGCCACGGGCCAGGATGGTCTCATACGCCACGCCGCTGGCGCGAGCGTCGAAGTCGGCAAGCCGGTCTCCGCCCCAGATCGTGTGCGTGTGCGGATCGACCAGTCCGGGCACGACCGCACAGCCGTTGGCATCAACCTCGTCCGCCGCACTGCCCCGCCACTCTCGCCGTGGGCCACACCACACGATGCGTCCGCCGTTGATCGCAATCGCCGCGTCGGTGATCACATCGAGTGATCGCATCTGGTCTCCCCGCAGCGCGCCGACACCCGCGGGCGTCACGAGCTGCGCCACGTTGGTCAGCAGTCGATCGACGTTCACCCTCGGGTCACGATGATGGCGCGCGCGCGCATTTCGCCCTTGGCGGAGATATGCATTACGGCTTCTCCAGCGACGGCATATCGATCCCGCGCTCCGCCACGACGCGCAGCGCTGTGTCGTATCCGGCGTCCGCGTGACGGATCACTCCCATCGCCGGATCATTCGTCAGACACCGTCGCAGCCGTTCATCCGCTTCAGCCGTACCATCGGCTACCGCTACGAGGCCGGAATGCTGGCTGTAGCCCATGCCCACGCCACCACCATGGTGGAAGCTCATCCACGCCGCACCGCTGGCGACACCGGTCGCAAAGTTCAGCAACGGCCAGTCGCTGACGGCATCGCTGCCATCCCGCATTGCCTCGGTTTCGCGATACGGGCTGGCGACGGATCCCGCGTCAAGATGATCACGCCCGATGACGATGGGTGCCGACACCCTTCCGTCCCGTACCATCGCGTTGAAGAGGCGTCCCGCCTTGTCGCGCTGCCGATAGCCCAGCCAGCAGATGCGTGCCGGGAGTCCTTGAAACGCGATCCGATCGCCAGCCCATCCAAGCCACTGCTGCAGACGCGCATCATCCGGGAACAGCTGGCGCATCGCCGCATCGGTGGCTGCAATGTCCGCCGGATCCCCACTCAGCGCCACCCAGCGGAACGGGCCGCGCCCCTCGCAGAAACTCTCGCGAATGAACGCGGGCACGAAACCGGGATAGCTGAACGCGTCCTTGTATCCCGCCAGTTGCGCCTGCGTCCGCAGATTGTTGCCGTAATCGAAGGCCACAGCGCCACGACGCTGCATGGTGACGATCGCCTCGACATGCGCGACCATCGCGTCGCGCACACGCGCGAGGTAGGCGTCGGGCGTCAGACGCCGCAGCGTGTCCACGTCTTCATCGGCTGCGGTAATGGGCAGATACCCGATCAGCGGATCGTGCGACGACGTCTGATCGGTCACCAGGTCCGGCGTGAATCCGCGCGCAACCATTTCAGGCAGCATCGCGGCCGCATTCCCAAGCACGCCGATCGACAGGGCCTTCCGTTGCGCCTTCGCCTGCTCGGCCTGCCTGATGGCATCGTCCAATGACGTGGCGACCGTGTCGAGATAGTTCGTCTCGAGCCGTCGCTGAATACGCGTCGCGTCAATTTCGACACAGATACTGACACCGCCCGCGAGTGACACGGCCAGCGGCTGGGCGCCGCCCATGCCGCCGAGTCCGGCCGTCACGGTGATCGTCCCAGCCAACGTGCCATTGAAGTGCTGATCGGCGGCGCCGGCGAAGGTCTCGTAGGTGCCCTGCAGGATGCCTTGCGTGCCGATGTAAATCCAACTGCCGGCCGTCATCTGGCCGTACATCATCAGCCCAAGCTTGTCGAGCCGATCGAATTCCTCCCAGGTGGCCCACTTCGGCACCAGATTCGAGTTCGCGATCAGGACGCGAGGCGCCATCGGATGCGTTTCGAGCACGGCAACAGGCTTCCCGGACTGTACCAGCAGCGTCTCGTCGTTTTTCAGGCGCTCCAGCGTCGCGACGATGGTATCGTAGCTCTGCCAGTCCCGGGCCGCCTTGCCGCGCCCACCGTAGACCACCAGATCTCCCGGGCGCTCTGCCACGTCGGGGTCGAGATTGTTCATCAGCATCCGCTTTGCGGCTTCCTGAATCCACCCCTGTGCGGTCCGTGTCGATCCGCGTGCGGCCCGAATGATTCGCGTCATGCCGAAATCTGGCCGAGGGCTCAGGTGCTCGCCACGTCGCGCACCGATACGTGCGGCGCCGAGGCCGAGGCAGACTTTTGTCGCGTGCTTGGATGCTCCCCGAGGGAGGCGCGACGGCCCCTTGCGAACCCTACCATGAACGGGGACTTATCTTCGGAGCAACTCACTTATCTTTCGCAGATCGATTGTGGCAGCCAGCCCCCCCGCTGCAACGGCCGCGCTGACACCGTAGGCCGCCCTCACTTTCATCCCCGAGCGCGCACATGAAGTGGGACGACAAGGGTCCGAGCCAGGACCTCGAAGACCGTCGCGGCGAATCGTCCGGTGGTGGTGGCGGCTTCCGCCTTGGCGGCGGGCGTCTTGGCATCGGGGGATTTCTCGTCCTGCTGGTGCTCAGCGTGGTCTTCAAGACCGACCTGACCGGCGCGCTTGGCGGTGGCGGTGGGTTGCCGGTGCCGTCGACGCAGCCTGCCAGCGGGCCGGCCCGGCCGCCGTCGCAGAGATCTGCGGAAGAAGAGAACCTGGTGAAGTTCATGTCGTTCGTGCTGGACGACGCGCAGGACAACTGGGCGCAGATCTTTGCGGCAGGCAACGCGCAGTACCCGCGCGCGCGCTTGGTCCTGTTTCGCAATCAGGTCAATACAGCGTGCGGCGGTGCGCAGTCCGCCACTGGGCCCTTCTACTGCCCCGCCGACCAGAAGGTGTACATCGACCTCGGCTTCTACGACGAACTGCGCCGACGTTTCGGTGCGCCGGGCGACTTCGCGCAGGCCTACGTCCTGGCTCATGAAATCGGCCACCACGTCCAGAACGTCCTTGGCACTGAGCGCAAGATGCGCAGTCTGCAGCAGCAGAACCCGGATGCCCGAAACGAATTGAGCGTCCGTCTGGAACTGCAAGCGGACTGCTACGCTGGTATCTGGGGGCGTCATGCACAGCAAGCCAAGCGTCTCGATGCTGGCGATGTGGATGAAGCGCTTGGAGCCGCGTCGGCGGTCGGTGACGATCGGATTTCCGAGATGACCGGCTCATCGATCAGGCCAGAGTCGTTCACGCATGGAAGCGCCGCGCAGCGGATGAACTGGTTCCGTCGCGGATTCGACACAGGGCGGATGGACGCGTGCGATAGCTTCGCCGTTCGCTGACCGGAGAGCTCTGCCAGTCAGCACGGCTCCGGAAACGGCGCTCAGCGTCTCTGACACTGCACGCGCGAAACGACCGCACAAGCATGATCGCGCAGCCGAAAGTAGCCCGGGTCGTGCAACGCTCCGCCGCCGCGAAAACTGCGGCCCACAAACGATCTGACGCGACTTAGGCCGAAGTACCACTTCATGTGACGGCGGCTATCTGTTGCAGCAGAATGACTTGACAGGCCGCACTTCGCGTCTCATCGGGGACGCGTTGATTTATCATGCGCCGCGCCAGGCCAAGCCGTCACCCGGGCAAAGGGGCCCAACAGCGCCGCGGTAGCCCGGCTCGCATCCGACACCAGCCGAGCTCAGGCCGCCTGCGGCTGCATGACCGCCGCCGCTGCACTGTCATCGAACTCCCCTTCCCACCGCGCCATGACCACCGTCGCGAGACAGTTCCCGACCAGGTTCACACTCGTGCGTGCCATGTCCATCAGGGCGTCCACGCCGAGAATGAGGGCCACCCCTTCGAGCGGCAGACCGAACTGCGTAAGCGCTCCGGAGAGGATCACGAGTGACGCGCGCGGCACTGCCGCGACGCCCTTCGAAGTCAGCATCAGGGTCAGCATCATCAGCAGCTGCGTCTTGATGGGCAGATCGATGCCCGCTGCCTGCGCCACAAAAATGCTGGCGACCGCGAGGTAAAGCGTGCTGCCATCGAGGTTGAAGCTGTAGCCCGTCGGCATCACGAAGGCGACGATCCGCTTGGGAACGCCGAGCTTCTCCATTGCCTGCATGGCACCAGGCAATGCCGCTTCGGAACTGGCGGTGGAGAACGCCAGCAGCGCAGAGGACTTCACCTGCTTGATGAACGCCTTAATCGGCACCTTTGCCATCAGCGCCACGGGCACGAGCACGATCAGGATGAAGACCGCCAAGGCGCCGTACAGCGTCAGCACCAGCTTGAGCAAGGTGAGCAGCACCGACAGGCCGGACTTCCCGACCGTCGCCGCAATGGCCCCCGCGATTCCAATCGGCGCAAAGCTCATCACAATACCGACGAACTTGAACATGACTTCGCTCAAGGATTCGCAGAAATCGAGCATCACCTTTCTCGGGTGTCCCTGCACCCGTGACAGCGCGATCCCAAAGAGGACGCTGAAGAATACGATCTGGAGCACCTCGTTCTTGGCGGCCGCCTCGAAGAAACTCTGCGGGACCGTATGCTCCAGCACGCTTGAAAGTGTCGGCTTTGCCGTCGTGAACTGGCTTGCCGCGCTCGCATCTGCCGCCGAGAGTGAGACGCCGGCGCCAGGCTTGACCAGGTGCACCGCGATGAGACCGACCGCCAGCGCGAGCGTCGTGACCACCTCGAAATAAATGATCGAACGGAACGCCAGTCGCCCCACCTTCTTCATATCATCGCCGTGTCCAGCGATACCGATCACCAGCGTGCTGAACAGCAGCGGGACGATGACCGACTTGATCATCCGGAGGAAGATCGTCGACAGCAGACTGAGGCTCTGGCCGATCTCGGGGAAGAGCCATCCGATGAGTGTGCCAACGACCATGGACACGATGATCCACTGCGTGATCGACAGCTTCTTCAGAAACGACATGCGCGCTTGGTCTGGGGATGACAGCTCTGGTTCAATGCGACGGGCCTTCGAGTTCAGGGACCGGCGGAAGCGCTTTTCCTGTGCGCAGCACCGAGTGGCGGTATCCGTACAGGAAGTAGAGCGCGAGGCCGATCAGCATCCAGATGCCGAAGGCCTTCCAGGCACTCGGTGGAAGCCCCCGCATGACGTAGAGGCACGACAGCGCGCCGCCCCCTGCCACCAGCCAGACGAAGGGGACCTTGAACGGACGGTGACGGTCCGGCTCGCGGATCCGGAGTGCGAGAACGCCTACGCAGACGAGCATGAAGGCGGCCAGCGTCCCGATGTTCGTCAGGTCATACGTCGCGGCATCGTCCGCCACCAGGCCGCCCAGTGCCACGCAGACGCCGGTGATGATGGTCGTGATGTGTGGTGTGCGGTACTTCGGGTGCAGCTTGGCGGCGAAAGGAGGAAGCAGGCCGTCGCGCGCCATCGCGTAGAAGATCCGCGGCTGTCCATACTGAAACACGAGCAGGACCGCCGCCATCGACACCACTGCGCCAGCCGAGACAATCCAGCTGACGGTGTTGAGGCCTGCCAGTTGCAGTGCTTTCGCGAGCGGATCGGCTCCCAGCAGTTGGTCGTATCTCACCATTCCGGTCGCAACCGCACCCACGATCACGTAGATCAGCGTGCAGATGGCCAGTCCGATCAGAATGCCACGCGGCAGATTTCGCTGTGGATCGATGGTCTCTTCGCCAGCCGTACTCACGGCATCAAACCCGATGTAGGCGAAGAACACGATCGCGGCGCCCTGATGAATGCCGCGCCAGCCATTGGGTGCGAACGGATGGTAGTTCGCCGTATCGATGTGCATCGACCCAACAACGACAAAGAGCGTCAGGACAAGCAACTTGATGGCCACCATGATCGCATTCGCTCGCGCGCTCTCGCGCGCACCGCGGCAGAGCAGCCATGTGATCGCCGCAACGATCAGGAAGGCGGGCAGGTTGAGCAGCACCGGAATTCCTGCGATCCGCGGCGCGTCGATGACGGCCTGCTGCACCGCAGGAATGGTGCTTTTCATCGCCTGGAAGTAGCCGTGTGTGAGCCACCCTGGGAGATGAATGTTGAAGCCGCTCAGCAGCGAGTCGAAGTAACCGCTCCAGGCGATCGCAACCGCGACGTTGCCGACCGCATACTCGAGGATCAGGTCCCAGCCGATGATCCAGGCCACAAGCTCGCCGAGCGTGGCGTAGGAATAGGCGTAGGCACTGCCAGCCGCCGGAATCATCGACGCCAGCTCGGCATAGCAGAGCGCCGCCAGTCCGCAGACCACGCCAAGCAGGACGAAGCTGACCACCAGCGCCGGACCGGCGCCATACCGCACCACCGTTCCGTCCTTGAGGATTTCTCCGGCGGCGGCCGTACCCAGCGATGCAAAAATCCCCGCGCCGATCACAGCGCCAATCGACATCAGGACGAGATCGCTCACGCCGAGTGTGCGCTTCATGCCCGAGCTTTCGCTGGCACTCGCGATCGGCTTTCGCTGCATCAGCGACATAGGCACCTGGATTAACGAAAACCGCCGGCGCACCAGAACGGTGCGCCGGCGGCCAAGGCGATCAGATGAAGAGCGGAGCCATCACCAGCGTGATCGTGCTCAGCAGCTTGATGAGCACGTGGAGCGACGGACCGGCCGTGTCCTTGAACGGATCACCGACGGTGTCACCCACCACCGCCGCCTTGTGCGTGTCGCTCTTCTTGCCGCCGTAGGCCCCGGTTTCGATGTACTTCTTCGCGTTGTCCCACGCACCGCCGGCGTTGTTGAGGAATCCGGCCATCAGAATACCAACGACCGTCGAAATCATCAGGAAGCCTGCCACCGCTTCGGCGCCAAGGCGTTCACCCGGTGCGCCGAGATACTTGAACACGACGCCAACGATGATCGGGAAGCTCACCACCAACGCGCCCGGCAACACCATCGCGCGCAGCGCGCCCTTGGTCACGATGTCAACGCAGGCCGCGTAGTCCGGCTTCTCGGTATAGTCCATGATGCCCGGCTTCTCGCGGAACTGACGGCGGACTTCTTCGATCACCGACTGGGCCGCCGTCGAGACGGCCTTCATCGCCAGCGAAGAGAACCAGAACACCAGCATGCCACCCAAAAGCGCCGCGACGAACACCTGCGGCTTGGACAGATCCACCGACAGTGGCGATCCCGTCATGTTCTTCACTTCGTCCAGATATGCCGAGAACAACAGGAAGGCGGCAAGCGCAGCCGATCCGATGGCGTAGCCCTTCGTCAGTGCCTTTGTCGTGTTGCCGACAGCATCCAGCCGGTCCGTCTTGTCGCGGATCGACGCGGGCTGCTGCGACATCTCGACGATACCGCCTGCGTTGTCGGTGATCGGACCAAAGACGTCCATCGCGAGGATGTAGCCGGCCGTGCCGAGCATGCCCATCGTGGCCGCCGCCGTACCGAACAGCCCGCCGACCGCCACG
>JANNVN010000230.1:0-11140 GCA_031414435.1 Gemmatimonadaceae bacterium | reverse complement strand
TCGGCCCGGCAGGCCTATCCCGATCTCGCCGCGACCATGCGGCGCGTGCACGCACAGCTCAATGCGTCGCCAGCGCGGGTGACGATTCCGGGCAGCGGTGGACGTCCCGAGTCAGTGCTCGTGTTCGACGCGTTTCCGTTGCAGATCATGGTCGGTGGCATGATGGCTGATCCGTCTGGCGCGGCGCAGGTGCCGCTGCTCTATCGCGAACTCGCGCTGGGGCGCTATGAGCGAGCGACCGCGCTCCTGTGCCGGGAGTTCTGCTCGCCCGGAAGCTCGTATCGCGGGATGCCCGATGCGATGGACATCGCGTCAGGAATCACGGCACCACGCCTGGCGCTCATCCGCCGTGAGGCCGCGACGGCGATCCTCGGCGATGCGATCAACTTCGCGATGCCACACGCCCTGGGACTCCGCCTATCGCTTGACCTCGGTGATGAGTTCCGCGCTCCGCTGCGCTCGGCGGTACCAACACTCTTTATCTCGGGCACGCTGGACGGCCGCACGTCACCCACCGAGGCGCGTGAGGAAATCCGCGGGTTGCGCAACGGGAAACACCTGATCGTCGAGAACGGCGGTCACAACATTTTTGAGGCTGACCAGCGTGTCGCCGATGCGGTTCTGGCGTTCTTCCGTGGAGCCGACGTTCCGTCGCTCATCCGGCTGGAGCCTCCGAAGTTTCGCATGCCGTGAGGATTGGCAGGGCCCGCGTGCGCGCACTGGGGGCGACGGTCTTCCATTCGACTGCCGTTCACGCCCTGTGGCGCGACTGCCAGCGCCGAGGCTCAGCGGCTCGATTCATCGGGAACATCGCGCGCGGGAGCCAGCGCTTCGTCCAGCGCATCGAACGACCCCGACCACCCCTGCGTCATCCCGCCACGCTCGGCCACGAACGCCGCCAGTTCTTCCGACGACACCACACCGTCTACGTCGAACCTGACGGTCACTCGCGTTACATCCGGCGCTTCCTCGGCGAACACCACCGTACTGCGCGTCGTCACCGGCCAGCTCGGCGCGCCCGGCTGTCGCGACGCGTTCCCCTGTTCGTCGAGGAAGGTCTGCGTGTACACCAGTCGATCAGGTCGTGATACATCGAGATACTGATGGCGGAGGAACATGGTGAAATCACCGTTCGTCATCGAGAACGTGGCGTCGCCACCGGTGCGGATGTCCGCGTGCTGAAACACCATCGTGAAGCCGGCCGGCGGCAACCATGCTGGCAGATGTGCGGGCGATGACCACATGTCGAACACCGTCGCAATCGGCGCATCGAAGCTGCGATTGATGACGAAGATCTCCGTCGCCGTCGTCGCCTGCTCGAGATACTCGGCCAGCCGATCCCATGTGCCGTTGCCACCGGCGGCCTTGACGAACCCGCGCACTTGCTGCGCCGCTTCGGGCGTGGGCAGTGTCATCGTCATGTCGAGCTCCGTCCGCCCGCCCAGGTCACGGAACAGGGCGGTGACGCGAAACATCGGCGCCGCGTCGGCAGACGTCGCACCGTGGTCGTACACCATCCGCGCGTGCGGCTCGACCTCGAGGTAGCGCGCGAAATTCGGATAGTCGGTGCCATCGGGGCCGTGCATCGTGTAGTCCCAGCTGCCGCCGACGCGGAAGTCCTTGGCTCGCGCAGTGATCGTGAAGCCACGCGGCCCCCACCACTGCGCGGCCTGAATTGGATCGGCGAACGCATCCCAGACCATCGCGACTGGCGCATCGTAGATGCGGATGATGCGGATGGCGTTGGCGTCAGACGGTGTCGGCATCGGTGGTATCCGGTGTGGTGGTGGTGCGTTCGACGGGGATGGCAGCGTTCGTGCTGTTGCGTGCGGCAGTTGCGCTGTTCGCGTTTGTGAGCATCGACAGATAGTCGCCCAGCCGATCGAGGCTCGCTTCCATGTGCACGCGATACTCCTCCATCCAGGCGGCGGCGTCTTTGAGGGGCTCGGCGTTCAGGGTGCATGGACGCCATTGGGCGTCGCGGGTCTTGGTGACCAGCCCGGCGGTCTCCAGCACCTTCAGGTGCTTCGTCACTCCCGGGAGGGTCATCTGCCCGAGGAACGGCCCGGCCAGCTCTGACACGGTCGCTTCACCCGTCCGCAGCCGGGCAAGGATCGCCCGGCGGGTGGGGTCGGCGAGGGCGGAGAAGGTTCGGCTGAGGGTGTCGGGCATGATGTACCGATGGGTTAATTAGCTGATCGGTAGACTACGGTGCCGCGCCTCAACAGTCAATAGGGGGGAGGCTGACCCAAGCGCGAACAGCAGTGAGCGCAAAAGCGCCTTCGATTCACGTGCATCAGTTTGCCGAGTTCGATGCCGAGTTCGATGCCGAGGTCGGTGACGATGCCAGCGACATATGTCGTGCGGCTTTCCGCCCGCGTATTCATCGTCGGCGCAGAACGGAGTGCGCAGCTGACAGGCGCTACACTGCATCGCTGCTCGCCTCGGCTTTCGCACTCGCGGCAGACACGACGCTGATGCCGTCGCGGCGCATCGCCCGGTTGCCGGCGTGGAACGTGGCGCGGCTCTACACGCGAGTCGCTTCGCTGGCGGATTCAAATAGCACGGTACCGCCCGGCGTCTCGATGCATGTCTCTGTCATCGACGAGATTGGCCGGGCACCGCTCGCTGCGCGAGACTCCGTACCACACGAGCCGTTGCCCGGCGGCGCGACCGGACGCGAGATTGGTCGTATCACACCCGCTGCTGACCCACACAGGGATATCTCCATGCGTGCTGCCACTGCCGTCTCGCTGCTGCTCACACTCGTCACGGTCACCGGCTGCAGTTCCGCTGGCCAATCGTCATTCACGCTCGCGCCAGCCCCGTCACTTGCCACCGCGCCGGCGTGGACGGCAAAGGGCGACTCACTGGTGCAGACCATCTACCGCGGCACCCGCCCGTTACGAACGGGCGGCAGCGGCGGCGGCTTGCGGACCGCGATCATGACCACCGCCATCGGCAGTGTTGGCGCCATTGCGACGGCAGCGATCAGCAACAAGAGCACCGCGCGAACCGTTGGTGCGGTCGCCGGTGGATTGAGCACCGTGACCGGGGTGCTCGGCATCGTGCAAGCGCTGCGAAAGAGCGACACCAGCTGCATCGTGTCGCTTGATCGGGCAACGGCGGCGTGGGACGCGGCGCCCAGGTCGGATGAACCGGCGGCGCGGGCGGCGTACATCACACTGCGCACTGCGGTGGGCGCAGAGGGTGCGTCATGTCCGAAGGTTGGTGCGGCGCTGACGGCATCCGGGGCGGGGTTGAATGGGTTCTGATGCCTGCTGGGACGCGCCAGCGTTTCGGCGCGCCGGGGCCAATCGTGAATTCTTGTGGGTGTTCACAGGGCCTCTGGCTGGTTGCCGGTTGCGTGTCTCGACAACCCCAGCTTTCAACCGCTACGCCGTGTGAACAATCTCTCCGTGAACTACAGCTAGACCACAGTGTCGCCCGTCCCCACAGCGATCACTCGCCCGCGACCCTCGTGTCGCGTTGCTGCGTGTGCAGCTGTAACTCCTCCGGCGACAGCAGCCGCTCGGCCAGCCACTCCGCCAGCGGCTGCGACTCAGGTGATCGCTCACCAGCCAGCCCTCGTATCGTCCGCTCCGCGCGATCACGGACCTCGGCGGCCTTCACGGCGTGCCAGACAGCGATGGCAACGATGCGGGGCGGCGCGGTATCCGTCACGGTGCGGCCGCGTGCCGTGGCCAGCGTGCGGAGGTAGCCCGCCAGTTGGACTTCGCTGGCATCGGCGATTGCCATGCCAATGACGTCGCGCACCGCGTCAGCGAGCCATGGCGCGTTTGCTGTGATGGAGTCAGGGTCGCCTACAAAATGGGCGATAATCTGGCGCACCTTAAGGTCGGCAGGCTCGCCGCGATCAACCCAGTTACTCGCAGAACTCGAGTGTAGCATGGCGTTGATGGATTGCGCGACGTGGCGGACAAACGTAAGACGACAACTACCGCGGTGTGGCCGACGACACCCGGTGCGCGACCATCAGGTCAACGCTTCAGGTGCACCGTGAACGCGAGTATCAGCAGGGCCAGTGCGAACCAATCCGCGCGCACCACGGTCATCAGCCCGGCGTTGAGTGCGCCGACCGGGTACGCCAGCGCCAGGAACGACGCGGTGCTGCAGAGGCCCGCGAGCAGGGCGAGGCGGTGCAGCTCCGGGCGGAAGGCCGCGTACGCCATCAGCGCGGCGAGCATCCCGACGCGTCGTCCCTCTCATGCCAACGTCAACAATTCGCGCGACGTCGTCGTCTGAGAGCGCTTCGTGTCAGCGCGCGTCTTTGCTCTTCGTCCCAGACATCGCCCGGTACTCACACCGCAGCCCACCGTAGGGAGGTCTTCACATGCTCGACCCGATCCTGCACTTCAACCACCTCTGTAACGAAGCAAACCGCTTCGATCACACCGCACCAATGAAAGGCACCGCGCAGGGCGGCCCCACGCGCAGCTCACGCGCCACGGCAATGGTGCACCTCGCCATGCACGATGCCTTCTTCGGCGTTGCCGGCGGGCAGGCACTCTACCTCGGCGCCAGCGCCCCGGCCGCCTACGCCGGTGCCGGTGGGACGGCAGCAGAGAGCTGCGCAGTATCGGAAGCAGCTCGTCACGTGTTGTGCGCGCTGTATCCGGAACAGGAGCCGATGTTCGACAAGGGCGCAGCGGATCTCGCAGCCGCGAACAGCAGCGTCGGTGCTGCGCTCAGCTATGGACGCAAGATCGGCATGGCGATCCTCAAGCTCCGCGACAAGGACGGATCCGAAGTCAACGCACCCTGGATCTACGGCAACGCGAAACCGTCACACCGCACCGATCCGCTCAACAACCAGCCGGAACCGCTCGGCTCCACCTGGGGTCGCGTCAAGCCGTTCGCGGTGCAGACGTTCCACGTGCAGGCGGCGTACCCGGCATTCGGATCAGCCGCCTACGATAAGGATCACAAGGAAGTGCTCGAGAAGGGTGGTGCGGCGAGTCAGAAGGCGAACACACGTACGTCAATGGAGTCGATCATCGGCTACTACTGGGCGTACGACGGCGCGAAGGGCCTCGGTACACCTCCGCGATTGTACAATCAGATCGTGCGCCTGATTGCCGCAAACATGAACAACACCTGGGCCGACAATGCGCGGCTCTTCGCCATGGTCAACGTGGCAATGGGCGATGCGGGCATCCACGCGTGGCACTACAAGTACGCGTTCGATCTGTGGCGCCCGGTCGTCGGCGTTCGCGAGTACGATTCGAACTTCGGCGCTGACGCGGTGGGTGGACAGGTCGTCAATCCGCTCTGCGATCCTTTCTGGCGACCGCTTGGCGCACCGAAGACGAATGACACGGCGCCGGGTGCGCGCGCCTTCACGCCGCCGTTCCCGGCGTATCCGTCGGGTCATGCAACCTTTGGCGCTGCCGCCTTCGAAATCGTGCGGCAGTTCTACAAGGCGAAGGATCCGGTCACCTTCAGCTTCGACGACGATGAGAACGACAACATCGGCTTCGAATTCGTGTCGGATGAGCTGAACGGCAGCTCGGTCGACAACGACGGCGCACTCCGCACCCGCCACGTGCGCAAGTTCACTTCACTGGGTGATGCCATCTTCGAGAACTCGATCAGCCGCATCTACCTCGGCGTGCACTGGCGCTTCGATGGCACCAGCGCCAAGTCGATCAAGAAGATGCTCGAAGCGAGCGACAACATCGGAGGTGTGCCACTCGGCCGCGCCATCGCGCAGGACATCTTCGCGTCAGGGCTGGTGCAGGCTAACCCGCTGGCTGTGCCGCCGGTGTGAGATCGTGTACGTCCGACATCGCGGCCGGGGCTTGCCGAGAGCTCCGGTCGCGGTGTCGTTCACGAGCAAAAGACTTCCACCGCACGCTCGGCCGCCAACACCGCCCCTTCCAGATAGCCAGGGTGCTCGCGCGATGCTTCCGCGCCGGCCAGCACGAGGCGCCCGTCCCCGTGTGTGGCCTGCAACAGCGCACCGCCCGGGCCATGCGGCAGGGTCGCCGGCTCCAGGTCGGCGGGAGTGGTCGTATCGGGATCTGTCGCCCAATCCTTGAAATACACCTCGAGTGGCGACTCTGCGCGCGCGCCGAACAGTCGCACCAGCTGTGCGATCACGCGCTCGCGCAACGCCGCTTCACCAATCGCAGCGCGCGCCCCCGCTCCGATCCCGAAGAATCCGAACAGCGCTCCCGGCCCCGTCTCCGGTGACGCATCGTGAATCTCGCCCAGCGGACCGACAAAGCTGCTGGCCATGCCGGAGTATCCGTCCGCGCGCCAGAATGGCGTTGGATACACTGCCAGCATCTTGGCATGCGGTGCCATCCAGGTGGGTGTCGCACGCATCAGCTGCAGAAGCGCATCGGGCAACGGTGGATCGAACTCGATACCGCTGGCGATGAGTCGCGGCGGCAGCGCCAGGATCACGGCGCGTGCGTCCGCTGTTCGCCCGTCAGCAAACGATAGTGACATCCCGCCGCCCTCGCGCTGCGCCACGCGCGTCACGCGTGACGACAGCTGCACCGTGCCGTCCGGCAATGCTGCGCCGAGCGCTGATACCAGTGACTGTACACCATCACGAAATCGCATCGCGTCCGGCACCATCCCGTCGTCCGGAACGAACGACTGCGGCGCTTCAAGCCGGAATCGTTCGATTCGCATCGCGCCCGTGGCGTACTGCGAGAAGGCCGCCAAATCAAGTGCGCGCACCAATCGCGCGATGTTCGGTTGTGCATCGGGCCAGTACCAGGCGGGGCCGAGGTCGAAGTGCGCGGCGGGTGCGGTACCATCGGCGTCGCGGAATGCGGAGAGCGCGCGGCCTCCCGGTCGATCGCGACTTTCGAAGATCACGCACGGCTGTCCGCGTGTCTGGAGCAGGGAAGCGGCGAAAAGGCCGCTGACGCCGGCACCAACGATTGCGATCGGATCGGGTGACATGATTTGGTGCGGAGGTGCAGGTGACAGGCATCCATTGCGGCGCAGCACAGCGCTCGAAGGAGCCTTCGGCGCCGTGAAGCATACGACATTCCGGGGATCTCCGACTCCGCGAGCTGCGTGTCGGATCCGGCGAGTGTACGACCCTTTTTAATGACAGGCCAGTTGTCCGGCCGCACCGCGGCACCCTGCTCCCGTTCTGTACGCCGCAAACGCACGATGCACCATCGCCGCCGCCCTCCCGGAATACAGCCACCCCCAGAAACGGTCGGCTGTCTTGCGCTCCGGCTCCCTCTGCGCATCGTCAGAGGAGCATCGTTGCCTGTTGGCAACCTGCCTGCACCGACGCCGCCGTCCCGGAATACAGCCACTACCAGACACGGTCGGCTGTCTTGCGCCCCGGCTGATTCTGCGCATTCTCACAGGAGCACCGTCGCCCTTCGACACCTGCCCGCACTGGCAACGCTCAGGTCCGGGCGGCTGTCGAAGTGCTGACCAGACCTCTCTGCGCCGCCACCTCGCACGACGAACCCGTCCCGTCAGCCCACGCGCCACCGCATGACCCGTCGACCACTTCGCACCGTACTCCACACCGCGATGGCCCTGGCGACGCTCCTCGCGTCCGCGGCCGCGACGGTGCGCGCGCAGTCAAGCGAAACACCCAACGGGACACTGACCCTTCCGCCCGCCGGCACGACTGTGCCGCTGTACCCCGGTCTGCGCCCCGTCGTCGATGTCACGATCAACGGCCACGGCCCGTTCCGGATGCTGGTCGAAACCGGCTCGGCCGCGTCATACCTGTTGCCGGCGACCTACGCCCGTGTTTTCAACGAGCGGCCTTCTGCGTCGGATACTCTGCGCATCGGCAGCGCGATACTGACCGGCATCCGGATTCGCCGGCATGTGCAGCTGGGAGTTCCTGACATCGACGGACTCATCGGCCTCGATGCCCTCTTCGATGCCGCTGTCACGTTCGACTTCCCCGACCGCGTGCTGCGACTCACGAAGGACACACTGCCTGCGGCGAATGACCGCGACGTGCTCACGCTTGGAGCAACGTCGCAACTCTGGACCGTACCCCTGTTACTCGGCAATCGCCCGGTGAACGCGATCCTCGATACACAATCCGCGCTGTCGATTTCTGCCGATGTTTCACGCGTGCGAGAGTTCAGCTTCACCTCGATGCCTGCCGTCGTGGGACAGGCGCGCGGTCCGACGATCGGCAACGTGCCGCTCCAGCGCGCACGACTGTCGGAAGATGCAATCATCGGCGATGCCCGCATGCGGCAACCGCTGGTGGATCTGCTGCCGCTCGTTGCGCCGCTGCCGCCAGATGCGTTCATCCTTGGGCTGCAGGTGCTGTCACAGTTCGCCGTGACGCTCGATCAGCGCGTGGGCCGTATCCGCTTCGCACGGGCGAACCGCATCGTTCCGGCACCGCCGCCGGTATACGCCACCGGGCTGAGTGCCATCGTTCGTCCCGATGGGTTGCGATTCGTACTGGCCGTCGCCGACAACTCGGCTGCTGCCGAGGCGGGCATCAAGCCCGGCGAAGTGATTCTTCGTCTCGACGGTCGCAGCGTGAGAGAGGTCAGCGAGACCGAGTGGCGGAACGCGATGAGCGGGAGCACGACGCTGCGACTGCGCGTATCGAATGGCTTTGATGAGCGCGATGTGCAACTGACACCACGGTACCTGGGATTCTGAGCGAGGGTGACGCAGTGCGGGCGTGCGCGATTTGACCCTCAGGCCGGCGCCTTCTCCGTCCCACTCGCTCCGCCGAACACACGCTTCACTCCATTCGCCACTACAAGCGCCAGCCCGCCTGCCACGATCCCCACCAGCGCATCGAGCGCTGTCTTCACGATGACCCCCAGCACGCCGCTGACCGCTGCCGCGCGCGCATCGAGGCCGCTGACGAAATGTTCGATCATCGGCACACCGTGCGCGATTATGCTGCCGCCAACCATGAACATCGCGGCGGTGCCGAGGATCGAGAGGCCCTTCATCATCACGGGTGCCGCTGCCAGAATCCAGCCGCCCAGCGCTCTCTTGAAGGAGTCCTTGCCCGACGCGTCGGTTTTCCCATTGCGACGGAGTCGCAGGCCAAGATCATCGAGCTTCACGATGCCCGCCACAATGCCGTACACCAGCACCGTGACACCAATCGCCACCAGGGTCAGCGCTGCGATCTGCCGCTGAATTGTTTCCGTCGCCATCGTGCCGAGCGCGATCACCACGATCTCGGCGGAGAGAATGAAGTCGGTGCGTACGGCACCCTTGATCTTGTCCTTCTCGAATGCGACCAGATCGACCGATGGATCGGCCACCGCGTGCACACGCGCCGCGCGCTCTGCGGCATCATCGTGCTTCGAGTGCATCAGCTTGTGCCACACCTTCTCGCAACCTTCGTAGCAGAGAAACAGGCCGCCGATCATCAGCAGCGGTTTGATTGCCACCGGGAGGAATGCGCTGATCACAAGCGCTGCCGGTACCAGAATCGCCTTGTTGATCAGCGATCCTTTGGCAACCGCCCAGACCACTGGCAGCTCACGATCGGTGCTGACCCCTGACACCTGTTCGGCATTCAGCGCCAGATCGTCACCCATCACGCCCGCGGTCTTTTTCGCTGCGACGCCGCTGAGGGTCGCCACGTCATCCAGGAGTGACGCGATGTCGTCGATCAGGGCAAGCAGACTGGACGCGGCCATCTTGGATCGGGTTGGGGCGGGGGAATCAGGGTGGAGCGGGGGCCTGGGCTGCAGCATCCAGCGCGCGCAGACGTTGCCAGCGACTGGCGTAATGTCTGATGCACGGGCGGTCAGCACCACTGGCAGCGGCAATATCATTCCCTGACCTAGTGGCCTGGAACCGAAGTCCGGGAAGCAGTCGCCGGTCGGAGCATCCCGGCTGGCAGCGTTGAAAATCCTCGTAATACCGCTGGTATTGCTGTGGTTTTCGCCTTGCCATCCGGGCGCCCCATCCGGCTTTGTGCTATCCGAACTTCGATTCCACGCCACGAGTGTGGCGTCCCGCAAATTCATATCAGAAGTCCCGGCCCTTTTGCCGCCTGGCCGCGTTGAAAATCCTCGCGATACCGCTGGTATCGCTGCGGTTTTCGCCTCCCCAGGCGCCAAAATTCCTCGGTCCTTCTTTTGCTATCAACTTGCGGGACACCACACTAGCTGACGGCGCTCCGTCAGATCCCGTCGCCGTCCGGATCGGTCCCGGGCGTCGCTCCGGCCAGGGTTTACATGTTCATCCGCTCATGCCCTTTGCTGCCCAGCCCGCACTGATCGCCGGGGTTCCCGTGCTGATCGCCCGACCGCAACCGTCAGATCGTCCGCTGCCGGTCGTATTCTGGGTGCATGGCTTCACGGCCGACGCCCTCGCGCATGCCGCTGAGCTGGAGCGCTGCGCGGCGGCCGGATTTCTTGCGATCGGGATCGACGCGGTGGGGCATGGAGCGCGTTTGGACCCTGGGATGAGTGCACGTATCGATGCGTCCCCGGCCGGCGCGCTGCCAGTGATGCTCGACATCGTGGAAGCGACCGTTGCCGAGCTGCCAGCGCTGATCGATGGCGTGGCAGATCTGTTCGCGATCGACCGCGCGCGACTGTCGATGGTCGGTATTTCGATGGGTGCCTTTCTCGCCTATCGCAGCATCGTCACCGGCCCGTCACTGCGGAGCGTGGTGGCATTGCTCGGCTCACCGGTCTGGCCACGCACATCCAGTCCGCACCAGTCGCAGCATCGGTTCCAGGCCGTTGCCCTGCTCAGCGTCACGGCGGAATTCGATGTCAGTGTGCCGCCTGACCCGGTGCGGCGGTTCCATCAATCACTGCGCAGTGCGTTTCCAACATCGGCCCGACACCATCATCACGAGCTGCGTGGCGCGGGGCACCTGACGTCGGCTGCCGAGTGGGCCGAGGCGATGGATTCGACAGTGTACTGGCTTCAGCGTTACGGCTGACGGGATTGGGGAAGAGCAACTGCGACGGCAACTGCGACGGCAACTGCGACGGCAACTGCGACGGCAACTGCGACGGCAACTGCCACGGCGGGAACGGCGACGGCGGCGACTACAACAGCAACAGCAGCAACAACAACAACAGCAGCAACAGCAGCAACAGCAGCAACAACAACAACAACAGCAGCAACAACAGCAACAAAACAACGGAACCAACTGCTTGAATAAGAG
>JANNVN010000229.1:0-8345 GCA_031414435.1 Gemmatimonadaceae bacterium | reverse complement strand
CGTGAACGATGCACCGGCACTCAAGACTGCCGATATCGGCATTGCGATGGGTATTCGCGGGACCGACGTCGCCAAGGATGCCGCCGACATCGTCATCACCGACGACAACTTCGCGACCATCGTCGGCGCGGTGGAGCAAGGCCGTGTCATTGTCAGCAACATCCTCCGCTTCATCCGCTACCTCTTCGCGTGCAACTTCGCGGAGATTCTGACGGTGTTTACAGCGATCATGCTGGGATGGCCGTTGCCGTTGGCCGTGTTGCAGATTCTGTGGCTGAACATGGTCACCGATCTGTTCCCTGCACTGGCACTGGCGATGGAGCCTGCTGCGGATGACGTGATGAATCAGCCGCCGCGCGATCCGCGAGAGCCGCTGATGACGCGGTCGATCGCGTGGCTGATCGCCTGGCAAGGCATGCTGCTGGCGGCCTGCACTCTGGTGGCGTTCCGTGTTGGGTTGCGGTGGTACGGCGACACCGGCACCGGGCTCGCGCATGCGGTGACACTGGCCTTCATGACGCTATCGATGGTGCAGATCGTGCACACACTCAATGCCCGCTCGCAAACCAGATCCCTCTTCAGCAGAAGCCTGTTCAGGAACAAGTGGCTATTGGCAGCAATCGGCTTCAGTGTGCTGGTGCAGTTGACTGCAGTACAAGTGCCATTCCTGCGTCGAGTGCTGGGCACTGTGCCGCTGTCGTGGCAGGACTGGGAGCTTGTCCTGGCGTGTACGACTGTGCCGCTCATCGTCGTTGAGTGCGTCAAACTGCTCACTCGGGCGACCGCGCGCAAGCAATGATGTGCTGCGAGTCCTCCGACTCGCTGCAGTCAGGGAAATCCCCGCCGCTTGCTTCCGTCAGGCATTTACTTATGCTGCACGCGGGCGGCATCAATCCGCTGCCGCCCGCGATTTTGGATTTCTCAGTTCGCGACCTTCCGCAGCAGCACGAGTTTTGAGTCGCGCGTGCCAACGAAACTCTGGCTCGAGATGAGCACCATGTACAGCTGGTCACCGATTGGCACCAGTTTCGATGAATACGACATCAGTTCGGTGATATCGGAGAACGTATACGGCGGAATGTCACCGTTGGCGGGTCCGGTCGCTGTCCATCCCGCCGCGGTGTTCCGCTGCACGATCACACCGTTGCCACCGCGCGCAGTGTTGAAACTCGTCCAACTCACCAGCGCCTCACCGTTGAAGAAGGTGAAGCCGAGCTCATTGGGGCCATCGGCCGTTCGGGTGCCGGAAGGGTTGTAGCCTCCGCTAGTTGACCACGTCGTTCCGTCGTAGCGGTACACCGCCACACCTGCCGTCGCGACACCGCCAGTCCCGACGGCCGCTTGCCAGGCGATCACCGGCTGCCCCCCAGCGTCGAAGCGGAGGCGAGGCGTCGCGAGGCCCGAGGTGGTGGTCTGTGGCAGGATGCCACCAATCGAGTCCCACTTGAGCGCGCCGACGTCGAATCGACGGACCCGGGCATTCACGCCGCTGAAAGTCGGTGAGCCCGTGACGAACCTCAGGTGACCAGTCGCGTCAACCTTGAGATCGTAGCTGGGGTTCTGCAGCGGGAACACATCGCCGGTGCTGTCCGGTGCGACGAGGCCTCGCCACTTCGTGCCATCGAAGCGCTGCACGGCAATGCTGTTGTCGTAGCCGTAGGCCACCACCGGCGCGTCGTCAGCACCAATCGCGAGCACGGGGGTACTGACGCACGCTCCGCCGAAGCCACTCCTGAGCGGAAGCGTGCCAGCGTTCGGCCCAAGCGCCTGCCACGCGCCACTGCCATAGCGCCGCGCTGTCAGAAACGTCGCAGTGGAAGGATCGGCCTTGTTGCCACTCAGCACCACCGGCCTGTTCGCGTTGTCAAATGCGAAGGCGAAGCTGGAGCCGCCGTTCCCGCACGGCTTGTCGATCAGCAGATCACCGACGGCAGCTTCCCACGCGACCCCCGTCCACCGCTGCAGCTTCAAGCGGCTGGCGAGTCCGACCTGCTCGACGTATCCCACGACGAGTTTTCCGTTCTTTTTGGCCTGCACATCGAAGATGTTATACACGCCACCCTGGTCGAGCGTGGGTGCGATCCTCAGCCAGAGTGTCCGTTGCATCGTCAGCCGCACCTGGGTGGCTTGCGTCGGGCGGCGCGGCCTGATTTCCACGGCGTACGTCCCTGCCGCAGGCAGTGTCAGCGTCGCGCTGCGTTCGGTATCAGGAAGTCCCGTACCGTCAAGCAGCACGGTTCCAGTTGACGACGTCACTCGAACGTCCGCACCCAGCCCCGGACGAGTGGATTGCGCGAGGGAGATCGTAGTTGGCTCAGCGACCGTCACCCTGCCGCTGAATGTGGAGTACTCCGGGAGCGTGACCGTCACGTCGGCGGGGAGCGTGAGCGCCGCTTCCTGCACGCCGCCGATCATGTCAACCTGCAACCGGAATGCTGCCGCCGCGTCACCGATTATCTCAACGGTGTAGGTGGCATTCGCCGGGAGCACGGCGGCTACCTCAGCCCGGCTGTTTCTGATGACCGCCGAACCGAGGACGGTAGTGCCCTGCGCGAGAATCAGCCAGCCGTTGAGGATAGCGCCCGAGGCAGGGGCGACCACGACACGCGCGACTTTCTCTGCGATGCCGGTGAACGTAAAGCGCGCTGATGACTGCAGTGGCGCGAGGTTGCGCGTGCCATCAAACGGCAAAGTGATCGCTTCCGGCGTCGATCCGCCGCTCGTGGCGAGCGGACGCATCTTGATGATCGCTTCGGCTTGGACACCGACGGCGCCGCTCACGACCGTGCGCTCGACCCAGGTGCCGTTGAGCGCAGTGGCGTTCAGCGAGATATTCACGCCGGCCGGCACAGGGATCGTTACACCACCGGCGATCGGCACGGTGCGCCGCACCGCAAAGCCCGCGAACCGTGGCGTCGCCGCCACGGCCGAACTGCGCAGCGCACCGGCGATCACCCTCGGCGCAGGCGCGAGGCCGTTGTCGATCTCGGCCAGCATGTTGCAGATCGGCGCCGTGGCAAACGTGTCGTTGCCGCCGGGAAGATCGATGTCAGTGTCGTAGACACACTTCGGCTGAGGACCGTACGGGCCGAACCCGATGTCCGCATTCCACCACGAGCAGTGCGTCACCGTTGCGCGCAGTGCGAACCCGGATGGTGACGTCGCCGACGCCACCACCGTCCCGGTGCCTTCCTGCACCCACATGCCGGTGCTCTCGTCCAGCGACCAGAGCGGAGTGGTGTCACCGGCGGCGAGCAGCGTGCCGTTCAGGTTCTTGATCGCATACAGCGGCAGCTCGATCGTGGCACTCTTGCCCGGCGCCAGCTGCGCGCTCTGGCCGCCGGCTGTCAGGACGTATTCTGTCGTGCCAAAGCTGATAATTGGTGTCGACGTGCCACGTTGCTGAAGGCCGTCAAAGCCGCCGGGAAAGCCACCGCCCCCCGCTTGCGTCGGGTCGACGGGTGTGATGGAGATCTGCGGCGCGACAAACCGGGAGAGAATCGATCGCGTGCGCTGACCCGATCAGCGAGCTCGTGCGGATGACGCGCAACGCGGCGTAGCGCCTTCGTCACGAAAGCGTGCACGGCGCGACATTTGCCCTCCCCGCGAGGAGCGCCCGCCGCTAACCTTTCCCACATGACCGCCTCCCGCGACCGCGAGCTCGGTATGTACCGCGACATCAGCCGGCGCGATTTCGTCGGGACCCTCGCCGTCGGCCTCGGCGCCGCGTCACTGCTCGGCGCAGGTGAGCTTGCCGCGCAAAACGTCGCCCATGGCGCAGGGATGGCCGATGTTCTCTACCCACCCGCCCTCACCGGGCTGCGGGGCGACCATGCGGGCTCGTTCGAGGCCGCGCACCGCATGCGCGACGGTGCGTGGACGCTGCGCGACGCCGTCAACACCAACGAGACCTACGACCTAGTAGTGATCGGCGGCGGCATCAGCGGCCTGGCCGCCGCGCACTACTTCCGTCAAAAGGCCGGCGCCGACGCACGCGTGCTCGTGCTCGACAATCACGATGACTTTGGCGGCCACGCCAAACGCAACGAGTTCACGCACGAAGGCCGCACCTGGATCGGCTACGGTGGCACACAGTCCATCGAAAGCCCGCGACCGTATTCCGAGAACGCGAAGGCGCTGATCACTGACCTGGGCATCGATGTCTCGCGCTACGCCACGATGCTCGACAAAGACCTCTATCCGTCGCTCGGACTCGGGCCCGCGACATTCTTCGATCGCGAGACCTTTGGCGACGATCGTCTCGTTGTCGGCGCATCGCGCACACCGTCGGTGGAGTTCCTCGCGCGTACGCCACTTCCCGCCTAGGTGCAAGCGCAGATCATTCGGCTGAACACGGAGCCACGAGACCTGATGCCCGGCCTCGACTCCGCGGCGAAGAAGGCGCAACTTGCGCGGATGAGCTACACCGACTTCGTGACGAAGCTCTGGGGACTCGACCCGCGCGTGCTCGGCATCTATCAGACGCGCACGTATGGCCTGTATGGGTTTGGCGTTGATGCCGTGCCGGCGCAGGATGCGTTCGGACTCGGGTTTCCGGGCTTTCAGGGAATGGCGCTCGATGAGGCACCAGGCCCCGGGCAGAACCATGACTCGATTCGCAACGCTGAAGCGGAAGCGTACACCTTTCATTTCCCCGACGGCAATGCGTCGATCGCGCGGTTGCTGCTGCGTCGCCTGATCCCGGACGCCGTTCCCGGCACGACGGCTGATGACATCGTGACGGCACGTGTGAACTATGCGAAGCTTGACGAGCCATCGTCCCGCGCGCGAGTGCGACTGGGCAGCACGGCCGTGAGCGTGAAACACAACGGCCCGGTGGACTCGTCAGCGGATCTCTCTGTCCACTATGTGCGCGACGGGAAGTTGTATCAGGCGCGTGCGCGCAACACTGTGCTCGCCTGCTGGCACCACGCCATACCGTACCTGTGTCCGGACTTGCCCGCGCCACAGCTCGCAGCGCTGCGTTATGCGAAGAAAGTGCCGCTGGTGTATACCAACGTGTTCGTGCGGCAATGGACCGCGCTGCAGGCACTTCAGGTGAGTAGCGTCTCGAGCCCCGGCCTGTGGCACACAGCAACGAGCCTCGATTTCCCGGTGAGCATCGGCGACTATGCTCACACAAAGTCGCCCGGGGAGCCGGTGGTGCTGCACATGAACACCGCGGCGTGCAAAGCGGGGCTGCCGGGGCCAATGCAGCACAAGGTCGGTCGCGCGGAGCTTCTGGCGACGCCATTCGAGACCATCGAACGCGGTATTCGCGATCAGCTTGGCCGGATGTTCGGCGCTGGCGGGTTCGACCCCGCGTCGGACATCCTTGGCATCACGGTGAATCGCTGGCCGCATGGGTACGCCTATCAGTACAACTCGCTGGCGGATCCGTTCTGGCTCGACGGTGGTGAACCGCCGCATGTGGCAGCGCGACAGCCGTTTGGGAGAATCGCGATCGCGAACGCGGATGCGGCGGCGTATTCCTACACGGATGCGGCGATCGATGAGGCGCGGCGGGCGGTGGGGGAGTTGACGATGTAGTTCACGGCGCGTCGCGCCAGGTCGACTGTTCGGTCACCTTGGCGCGATCGATGGCGATCTCGCGGCGGCGGAGGACTGCCTCGCTGGTCGCTTCGACAGACTCTCACGACGTTTTCGGGTGCCGTCGCCGCTCGATGCCGAAACCCCGCCGCATCAATGCGCGTATCTCACGGTACCGCGTTCATGGCACCCGTATCGATGCTTTCTGACCTTCGGCCGCTAGTCGCGCAGAGGCTTCGTGCTGATGATCTCCCTCCGCAGCGCCGTGCGCCCTCTGGGATTCGCGCTCGGCGGCGCACTCACGCTCGCGTGTGCTCCGTCCGGTGCAGCAACCGGGCCGGTCTCGTCCGGCGCCGGCCTTGGGCGGATCGCGTTTGTCAGCAAGGCGGCGGGACTGAACCAGATCTACCTGATGGCCATCGACTCAGCCGGACTCGGATCAACTCCGGTTCGGCTCACGGCGGATCGTGAAGCGGAGAACTACCCTTCGTGGTCACCCGACGGCAGGCAACTCGCCTATCAGCGTGACATCAATGGCGCGGCGATCTACGTGATCAACGCCGATGGCACCGGCGCGAGGCGACTGTCACCGACACCAGGATTCGACGTCACGCCGAGCTGGTCACCCGACGGCACGAAGATCGTCTTTGTGCGGCTCCTTGCGGCGCCGCAACCAAACACGATTCCACCGTCAGAGATCCATGTGATGAATGCCGATGGCACCGGCGATCGCGTGATCCTTGCCAATGCTGGCCTGAGTATTGAGCCGCGGTGGGCTGTGACCGGCAAGATCGTGTTCATGAGCCTCATGAACGGACCGACCTACGACATCTACACGATGAACGCCGATGGCACAGGAATCCAGCGACTCACGAGCAGCGCCAACAACGGGGATCCGAACTGGTCACCTGATGGATCGACGATCATCTTTGGCTCGGACCGCGAAGGCGGCAACAAATTGAATGTGTTTTCGATGCGAGCCGATGGGAGTCAGGTGATGCAGCTCACACAGTTTGACGTGCCGTATGAAGCCGGCGATACGAACTTCTCAAGTGATGGCACACGCATCACGTTCGAAGTCAATATCGACGGGAAGAAACAATCCGATCCGAATGTGCCCGCCGAGGTGTGGACGATGAAGGCGGGTGGAAGCGAAGCGCGCAGCACGAAGGTCGCGTGCAGCAGCGTGGGCTGCGCACCGCGCTGGCAGCCGAAGTAGCCTCGTCCGCTTCCACGGCGCACACCGGCGGGCGTCGTTTGCCCCGCCCCGCTTGCCAATCCCCGCCCACCCACGAGATTCTGGCCTGACTCCCAGCCCGAGACCTCCGTGCTCAGCTCAACCCGATTCGCGTTCGCCGCGGTGGTGCTCGCCGCCACCCTGCCTGTCGTCGACGCTGCCAGCAGCGCGCAGGCGCAATCGACCTTCCCCGCTGGCGCCATCCAAGGCCCGCGCTGGCGCCACATTGGTCCGTTCCGGGCCGGTCGCACGAAGAGCGCCGTCGGCGTCGCAACGCAGCCGAACGTGTTCTACATGGCGGCGACGAACGGCGGTGTCTGGAAGACCAACGACGCCGGTCGCACCTGGAAGCCGATCACCGACGCTCTGGCAACCGGCTCGATCGGCGCGGTGGAAGTGGCACCGTCGGATCCGAACATCGTCTACATCGGCAGTGGTGAAGGCCTGCAACGCCCCGATCTGTCAACCGGCGACGGCATGTACCGCTCGAACGACGCCGGCACGACGTGGACGCATCTCGGCCTGCGCGACGGGCAGCAGATTCCGCGCATCGCGATCGATCCGCGAAATCCGGAACGACTGTTCGTCGCCGTGCTCGGACATCCCTATGGTCCGAACACCGAACGCGGCATCTATCGCAGCGTGAATGGCGGCCAGTCGTGGGAGAAGGTGCTCTACAAGGACGAAAACACCGGCGGCGCGGACGTCGTGATGTCACCCGATGACCCGAACACCGTATACGCAGTGCTTTGGGAAGCACGACAGGGTCCGTGGGAGAACGCCGCCTGGAGCGGCCCCAATTCCGGACTGTTCAAGAGCACTGATGGCGGCACGACGTGGACGCAACTCGCCGGCGGATTGCCGACAACCGCCGACGGACTCGGTCGCATCGGCATCGGCATCAGCCCGAGTGATCCGAAGCGGATCTACGTCACCGCCACGGCAGGAGAGAAGAGCGGCATCTACATGAGCACTGATGCTGGCACCAGCTGGACGCGCATCACCACCGATCAACGCTACTTCGGACGCGGCGACGATTTTGCGGCGATCACCGTGCACCCCACCGAGCCGAACACCATCTTTTCGAACAACGTGGTCGCCTGGAAGAGCACCGATGCAGGGCGGTCGTGGAAGTCGCTGCGCGGTGCACCGGGTGGTGACGACTACCAGCGCCTCTGGATCAACCCGCTGCACCCCGAGATCATGCTGCTGGTGGCGGATCAGGGTGCGGTGGTCACCGTGAATGGCGGGGAGACTTGGAGCTCATGGTACAATCAGGGGACGGCGCAGTTCTATCACGTCACCGCCGACAATGCCTTCCCATACCGCGTCTGCGGCGGTCAGCAGGAGTCAGGCTCGGCCTGCGTCAACAGCCGCGGTGATGACGGGAGCATCACCTATCGCGATTGGCGACCGGTTGGCGCCAGCGAGTACAGCTACGTCGCGCCAGATCCGCTGAATCCGGACATCGTCTACGGTGGAACGGTCACGCGGTTCGATCGACGCACCGGGCAGACGCAGAACGTGAGCCCGAATGCGGGACGCGTGCGGAGCTTCG
>JANNVN010000228.1:0-5928 GCA_031414435.1 Gemmatimonadaceae bacterium | reverse complement strand
CGGCTCTGGCCTGACCTGTTGCGATTCTCGATCGGACACACCATCACAGACTTCATCGATCCGGCTACCGGCGCCGATATTCGCGCCCAGCGCCGGATTCTGCTGACACTGGATATCGATCCACTCAAACTGCCTGGGCGCGCCCCGTGGTGGGTCACCGTCAAGAAGGGTCTCCGGCACTACCACTTCCCCTCGCCTGCCATCGAGTTCCGGAGCGGCGGCGTCAAGGGAGTCCCATGGCATCGATGACGCTACGTCATTTCACCGCGCTCACCGTCGGCGTCGCGCTGTACGCCACCACAGCGGGCGCGCAACGCGCAGTGTTACCACTCGACGACCTTGCGTACACCTATATCGACGCGCTGCAGGCGCGCGGCATGCTTCGTGAGTTGCCACTGATTGAACGGCCGTACACGGTGGGTGCCGTTCGCAAGGCAACGGCAGCAGCGCGCGGCGCGGGGCACGCCCGGTGGCTCGATGCGATCGATGCAGCGGCCGCGAAGTACGCGCCCGGCGTCAGTGATGCGGACAGCGGCGTCTTCGCGGCCAGCCTGGCAGGGTACGCCGTGGGCCAGAGCAGCGGTACACGCGATCTGATGCAGTCGGATCGGGTCAGCACGCTCGCTCCAGGCTTCACAGTCCGGACCCTGCTGCAGACGGGACCATTCACGGGAGCGCTGCGCGTGCTGGCCGACCGCCGGATGCGTGTCGATCCGGAGTTTCTCGGCCGGCGCGACCGGATCCTGAGCGCGCGAACCGAAGACGGCTACATCGGCGTGGAATCGCGGTTCGCGACCTTGCAGGTCGGTCGGACCGGTCGCTCCTGGGCGCTGCCAAGTCAGCTTGGCTTGATGGTCAGCAATGGAGCGTACTCCTACGACCATCTCTTCCTGCGCCTCGGCACCGATCGGCTGCACCTCTCCTCCATCGTCGCTCGTCTCGACGACGAACGCCTGAACTTCACGACGGACACGCTGGCTCAGCGGTACTTCAGTGCCCATCGGCTTGGCGTCACAATTGGCAGGCTTGAAGCCGGAATCAGTGAGAGCGTGATCTACGGCGGAGTCGGGCGCGGCTTTCAGCCATCGCTGGCGAATCCGGTCGCGCCCGTGTTCCTGATGCAGTACAGCGACGGCGATCCGATCAACGTCGCCTTTGGTGCGGATGCGCTCTGGCGGGCCGCGAACGGTGTCATTCTCGGTTCGCAGCTCTTTTTGGACGATTTCCAGATCGACCGTTGCGATCTGTGCGGTGAGCCGCCCGGGCTAGGTCTCGCACTGACGGCGGAGGGGCTCCCGATCGCCGGCGGCACGCGGGGATTTGCGAGCTACACCCGAGTCAACTCGCTGACCTATCGGGCTGCTGATCGCTTCGAGCGTTACACCAGTCGCAGCGTCGGCCTTGGCCAGCGCAACAGTGATTTCGACGAAGTGCGCGCTGGCATCGATGTGGGGCCGGTCCTGCCGGCACCGGTCCGCGTCTACGTCGCCTATCGTCGGCAGGGTGCGGGCGACTATCGCGAACCCTATCCTGCGCTCGACCAACGCAACGACTGGCCAAGCATTTTCGAGGGCGTGGTCGTCAAGACCCTCCGTGTTGCGGCAAGTGGCGCGCTGCGGGTCGGTCAGAGCGTCGAGATCACCGCCGACGGTGGCATGAACCACAGCACCAACGCCCGCCGCGTCAGAGGGGCGAGTGCCACCCGTTTCGAGGGCCGCATCCGCGTTGCGCTCGAACCATCGTGGGCCCGGGTGCGAACCGCGCTGTTCTGACGGAGGGCTGTCCGCCGCAGGACGGGGCGACCTGCCAGGCAGCGGCACGGCGTGCGCGGTCCTCGGATCAGGTGACGACGAGTATGTTTGTTGGTGTGGCGGGCCAGTAGCTCAGCGGTAGAGCAGCGGACTCATAATCCGACAGGTCGTAGGTTCGAATCCTACCTGGCCTATTTCCTCCTGCGGCGGAACATCGCTTCGATGGATCCGTCGCCGGTTTGCCTGGTGCACTCCCCCTTCCCCGAACCCGCTGTTACGGTTAGACTTGCGTGCTTCGACGCCTCAGCAATTCGAGGTTCGGAACAGGGGTTGCAGATCGCTTTGAAGGACGCGTAGCTCAGCTGGTTAGAGCGCTGCTTTCACACAGCAGAGGTCCGGGGTTCGAGTCCCTGCGCGTCCATATCCCCCCGCTCGTGGTCTCTCAGCCATTTACACAGCGATGAATCGCCATCTCCTTCGGCCGCTGCTCGCGGTCGGGGTCTTTTTGTTTTTGGCGTCCGCGCTTCGTGCGCAGACCGTCTCGCCGCAGCAGGCGCAGCAACTCCTGCAGAATCGCCCCGACCTGCTCAATCAGCTCCGGCAGCGCATCGGGGGTAGCGGTCTCAGCCCTGACCAGATCCGGGCGCGGCTCCGGGCTCAGGGGTATCCTGACAACCTCCTCGACTCCTACCTGCAAGGCGAGGGACGATCCGGGGCGGGCGCCAACACCGGTGATCCCACGACTGGTGGGGCTGGCGCCGCCGGTGCGGCGGCCGGGGGACTCGGCGGAAACGCGGCGCTACCAAACTCGGACGTCTTCTCCGCCCTGCGCGAGCTCGGCATTGCCGACTCGAGCGACTTCGATTTCCCTGGCGACACCAACCGGACCAAGCGGCTGAGCGGTGACTCCCTGGAGACCCCGTTCGATTCCACGCTCGACAGTCGTATCCCGACTGACCTCCGTGGACGCGACGGTCGCAAGCTGACGCCATACGAGCAGTACCTGTACCTGCGCTCGGATTCCATTCAGCGCGACAGTGGGCTCAAGGTCTTTGGCATGGACCTGTTCGCACAACGGAACGCCTCACAATTCGATGCGAATCTCGCTGGTCCCGTCGATCCGAGCTATCGACTCGGCGCCGGCGATCGTCTGGTGCTGATTCTCACCGGTGATGTCGAGCAGGCCTACACCCTCGACGTGACGCGCGAAGGCTTCGTCGTGATCCCACAGGTTGGCCAGATCAGCGTCGCGAACCTGACGCTCGCGCAGCTCGAGGATCTGCTGTACACGCGCCTTGGACGATCGTACTCCGGCGTGCGGCGCGGTGCGGACGCGACCACGCGGTTCAGCATCAGCGTTGCGCGGCTCCGCTCGAATCAGATCTTCGTGGTCGGCGAAGTGTCGCGGCCGGGGAGTTATCGGGTGTCGGCCGCCGGCACCGCACTGACGGCGCTATATGCGGCCGGCGGTCCAACGGCCAACGGCTCGCTCCGCGCCATGCAGATCCGTCGCAACGGCCGTACGGTCGGCACCATCGACTTGTACGACTATCTGCTCCGAGGTGACGCCTCGCGCGACGCACGGCTGCTCAATGGCGATATCGTGTTCGTCCCCGTGCATACCGGCAGGGTACGAGTGCTGGGCCAGGTCAATCGACCCGGGACCTACGAAGTTGGCTCCGGAGGATCGCTCGCGGAAATCGTTCGCGCAGCGGGAGGGATGTTGCCGACGGCGGCGCGCTCGCGCATTCAGATCGAGCGCCTGACACCAATGCGTGACCGGACCCGGCCTGGCAGCGATCGTGCGGTGCTCGATGTGTCCGGCACCGATGGCGGCGATGCTCCCGCACTCGCGCTGGTGGACGGTGACGTCGTGCGAGTTCTGAAGGTCTCGGACCGCGTGCGGAACCGTGTCGTCGTGCGCGGGAACGTGTTCACGCCCGGAGCGGTCGGCCTCACCGGCGGCATGCGCCTCAGCGATGCAATCCGCAAGGCGGGCGGCCTGAAGCCGGATACCTATCTCGGCCAGGTGCTGATCACGCGCCTCAATTCGGATTCAACTCGCTCGCAGTTGCGTGCGGTGCTCGCTGACACGCTGGGCACGGTGACGAACGACCCGACGCTGCAGGAAGAAGATGAGGTACAGATCTTCGGCCGCAGCGAGTTCCGGCCAATCCGGTACGTTGCGATCACCGGCGCCGTGCGTCGCAGTGGTCGCTATCCGTACCGTGAAGGGATGACGATGCGCGACCTGGTGCTGCTCTCTGGCGGCGTACTCGAGAGCGCGCTGCTGACCGAGGCGGAGATCGCGCGCATGCCTGCGACGCGCACCGATGGCGTGACCGCGTCCACAATGCGCGTGCCGATGGATTCGAGCTACCTCTTCGAACGCGGGCGAGACGGCAAGTATGCGGGCCCACCCGGCGTGTCGAGCGCAGCCGGCGGCAGCAGCGACCTGGTGCTGCAGGCGTATGACAACGTACTTATTCTCCGTCAACCCGACTGGGAGCTGCAGCGGACGGTGTATGTCGGTGGCGAAGTGAAGTTCCCCGGCTCCTACACGCTGGTGAAGAAGACCGAACGGTTGAGCGAAGTGATTCAGCGCGCCGGCGGCTTGACCGGCGAGGCCTATGCCGACGGCGTCAACTTCTCGCGACGCCGTAACCGCGTCGGACGGATTGGAGTCGACTTGCCTGCCGTGCTCAAGGACGCGCGCGGGCAGGACAACATCATCTTGTTTGATGGCGACTCGATCACCATTCCCCGCTATGATGCCGTGGTGCGTGTCGATGGTGCCGTGAATTCGCCCACCGCCTTGCCATTCGTGAGGGGCAAGGACATGACGTACTACATCCGTGCCGCGGGTGGCGGCCGACTCGACGCCGACCTGCCGCGCACATACGTGACACAACCGAATGGTCGGGTAGACGCCGTCTCGCGTCGATTCCTGTTGCCCGATGGGCAGCCGACACCGCGACCGGGCGCCATCGTGACGGTGCCGAAACGCGATCGCGCGGAACGGCAGGACAATCTCGCGGCGCGCACACAGATTGCGGCCATCATCGGAACGGTTGCTGCGTTGCTGGCGTCTCTCGCAACGATCGTCATCCAGACGCGGCCTTAGCAGCTCACGCGCCGATGGCCGACCACCTCGAGACCGCAGCGGAGACGCCAGACGCGCCATCGCTGCTGCGAAGTGGTGCGCTCAGCCTCTTCACGTCGGTGGCGCCACTTGTGGTGGCGCTGGTGGCGCTGCCGTTGCTCACGCGACAGCTCGGCGCAGAACGATTCGGGTTGCTCGCGCTGGCGTGGGCGTGGCTCAGTTATGCCGCCCTGCTCGACTTCGGTCTCGGCCGCTCGCTGACACGGATCGTCGCCGCAGCGGACTCGGGTGAGACACCCGCAGCGCCGATCACGGCCTTCGTCTCGACGGCATTCGTACTGCTCAGCGGCGTAGGCGGGGCGGTCGGCATTGCCGGCGCGTTGATCGCGCCATGGTACGTGATCAACGTGCTGCACGTCTCACCCATGCTGCGCACGGACGCCCTCCTCAGTGCGGTCATCTTCGCGCTCACGGTTCCTGCCATCACCGCTGCCAGTGTCCCGCGGGCCGTGCTCGAAGCGCGCCTGCGGTTCCGTGACGTGAACCTGGTTCGGCTTCCCGTCAGCGTGGCCACCTTCGGCGTGCCCCTGCTGCTGCTGCCCTTCACGGCGTCGTTGACCGTGATCGCGATCACCATTGCCTGCGTGCGAGTCTGGGCGCTCTGGCGCTATCAGCGGCTCGCCGGCGTGAGCCTGCGTGCGGACCCGCAGCACGCCGGATCGCGCGCGCACCTGCGGCCGCTGCTGCGCCTCGGCGCGTGGACCACCGTGAGCAATGTGCTCAGTCCGTTGATGACCGTCGCCGATCGATTTGTGATCGCCTCGATGATCTCGGTCAGTGCGGTCGCCATGTACGCCGTACCCTGGGAGGCCGTCACGAGGCTCTTCATCGTGCCCGGAGCGCTGACCATGGTGCTTTTCCCAGCGATCACGCGTGCGGCAACGGCAAAGCCGGAACAGCTGATCCCGCTGCACCGCGCCAGTGTCCGGCTGCTGACGCTGATCGTCGTGCCGATTTGCGCCGTGACGTGCCTTCTCGCACCGTGGCTGCTTGGCATGGTGGGCGGTGCCCAGT
>JANNVN010000227.1:0-1630 GCA_031414435.1 Gemmatimonadaceae bacterium | reverse complement strand
CAGTTCCGATGCCGAGCCATCCGACGACCGAGTCACCCTTCAGTGTGCCGCGCCAGCGGAACTCTCCGACCCGGAAGGTGAGGCGCTGCGCGGCCAGGGTGGCGCCAAACGCCTGCCCGTACACTCGGCCCCTCAGCGTATCACCGTCGGCCGTGAGGATGACGCGTTGCGGTTGCTGATCGCCATCCATGACGAACACCCATTCGCCGACGGCCTGAGACGTTGTGCGCGGCTGCGCCAGGGTGATCGATGGTGCGACGAGCAGCGACAGCAGGAGCAGACCGCAACCGCAGTGGCGAAACAGACACACGGGCATCACGCTGGTCTCCGAGTAGGTGGGTCTCGCGTTCGAGGCACTTGGCAGATGTACGTTCGTTGAAGCCCTCGCCGCAGATGCAATGGCGTTGAAGTGTAACGAGACTGCAGGTACAGCAACCGGTCTGCAACGGACCGGGACTATTCCGCGTTGTCACGGTTCAGGTTCTTTCAGAATACCAATGACGTGTCGCGCGCTCCGCTCGCGAGCCCGGCCCTCACTTCGGACTTCCATGCACATGCTCACGTACGCCAGCCGGCTCGTCGGCGGGCTGGCTTTTATTGCGACCACCCTCGGCGCGCAGGGCGGCCCGCCGCCATCAGGGCCGCCGGGTGTGCCCGGTCGCCGCCCAGGCGCGCCCGGTGACACCAGCACGCTGCAATCACAGGCGATCCGTGTCTTCCTCGATTGTCAGGGCCGCACCCGTGGCTGCGACCGCGACTTCATCGTGTCGGAAATCACGTTCGTGAACTTCATGCGCGACCGGTTCGACTCGGACGTGCAGATCCTGATCACGGGCCTCACCAACGGCGGCGGTGGTATCGAGAATACGATCGCCTTCATCGGTCGGCGACGCTTCGAGGGCATGGTGGACACGCTCGTCCTGAACACCTTGCCCAACGATGCCGACGACAAGGCACGACGTGAACTGTCCCGGATGCTGAAGCTCGGACTGACGCGCTTCGTCGCAAAGTCCCCGCTCGCGAACCGACTGCAGATTGCCTATGCCACGGCTGGTGGGTTTCAGCAGCCGACGGCCGCGAACCTGAAGGATCGCTGGAATCTGTGGACGTACTCGACCAATACGAACGCGTCCATCCGTGCCGAGGAGCGGCAGCGATTCATGGACGGTCGTCTGCAACTCTCCGCCAATCGAGTCTCTGCCTCGTGGAAACTCAACATTTCCGGCTCTGGCAGCATCAACACCGCGCAGTTCTCGATCCCAGCAACTGACTCCGAGCCGAAATTCACGGTCCGGAACGAGCGGCGCACCTACACAGCCAATGCGCTTCTCGTGCGGTCGCTCAGCCAGAACTGGTCTGCGGGAGTCAAGCTCGGCGCCAGCTACTCGGACTTCTTCAATCAGGACGTCGCGCTGCGCGCGCAGCCGGCCGTCGAGTACAATGTCTTCCCGTGGACCGAGCAGACACGCCGTCAGCTCACGCTGCTCTACAACGTCGGTCCGAACTACTATGATTACCAGCGCACTACGGTGTTCGACAAGGACCGCGAGACACGCTTCAGCCAACAGCTCACCGCATCGTACGTGGCACGTCAGCAGTGGGGTTCCAGCAACGTGTCGCTCGACTGGCT
>JANNVN010000226.1:0-3799 GCA_031414435.1 Gemmatimonadaceae bacterium | reverse complement strand
CACCCTGCGACACCTTGCCGATGACGCGACCGTCAGCGAACAGCAGAGAGCCCCACGAATGGGACTGGATGTCGATGAAGCCGGGGGAGACGACCATTCCGCCGGCATCGACTTTCTCCTTCGCGGTCGCGGTGGCGTGTGCGCCACGCGGTGCGTTGGTGGCAATCCGGTCGCCGCGCACGCCGATGTCGCCGTAGTAGAACGGGTTCCCGGTGCCGTCGATGATGCGGCCGTTGGTGATGACGAGATCGTAGCCCATCGTATCGGCCGCAGGCTTCGCACACGCGGCGATGGTCAGCAGGCAGCCAGCGACTGCGCGGGCGAGCGTGGGCCGGACGAGTCGGTGTGACATGAGGCTCCGGGGAGGGTGGTTCAGTGCGGTACGGCGGCCATCCGCGTGATTCTAGTGAGGTGCGCCGTGCTTTGGTCAACTCCGTGCTTCGTGGTGGCGGGCGTCTCGGCGTTGCATATGCCGGCATCGGGGTGTTCGAACGGATGCTCTCGTCGACAGGCATGACTGCGGCCTTCGTGGTCGGCACTGTTCCGTTCGAAGAGTAACTGTAACTAACTGAATTGGGTCGGCTCTGTTCAGTTCGAAGAGCAACTGTAACTAACAGCTTTAGAGGGAGGCGCAGAGGCGCCGAGCCGCAGAGAACTGCATTGTGCAGGTGTGCAGGTGTGCAGTCTCGCAACGTTGCCTGTCACGACAAGCGAACAAGTCTGCGCGGTTCCCTCTGGCTTGATGCCTCAACGTGTCCGCACTATACGCTTGATCTACTGCTGTTCGCTGCGTCTCCGCGCCTCTGCGTCTCCCTCCAAAGCTGTTAGTTGCTGTCCTTCCTCAACAATCTGCGATGTCAGCACAATGCTCCGAGGGTGCGACTGCGCCCGGTCATTGCTGATGCGGTGCAGTCCTTCCTTCAGGGTCGGCGCACCGAAGTTGATCAGCAGGCCGACGGGCAGTTTGAGCAGGCGCAGATAGGTGAGCAGCTGCTTGGTGAAGACGGGGTCGAGGCGCACGACCGACTTGACCTCCACCACGACGCACTCCTCGACAAGCAGGTCAACCCGGAACCCTCCACCCAGGACGATGCCGTTGTACTCGAGCCGCACCCGGCACTGCCGGCGGACCCGATGGCCGCGCTGCTGCAGCAGGTGCATCAGCAGTTGTTCGTAGACGGTCTCCAGCAGCCCGGGCCCCACGTCGCGGTGGATGGTCAGCGCCGAATCCACGATCGCGCCGGTAATGCCAAGCAAGTCCTCGCGATCCCGCATGCTGCCCCCGTGCAGCGAGAGGGGCCTCTGCAGCCCCGTGACCGTGACTCTGCGCCGCTGTGTGAGACTCCACTTGGTCCGCGCCACGGCGCACGCAATGCTGTGGTTCCGGTCGACTGCCCAAAAGCCAAAACAGCGCACGACCAGCTTTTGAGCGCACGTGATGTATTTTCGGCAATGCCCACCGCCGCTTCATCCGAGCCTGCACCCGCCCTCCGCATGCGAGGGATCCGGAAGTCGTTCCCCGGCGTCCTCGCGCTGGCCGGCGTGGACCTCGATGTGCGCCGCGGTGAGGTGCTTGTCCTGCTCGGCGAAAACGGCGCCGGCAAGTCGACGCTGATGAAGATTCTCAGCGGCGCAGTGACACGCGACGCGGGGACGATCGAGATCGAGGGGCGTACGGCGGCACTGGCCACTCCCCGCGACGCACGGGACGCCGGGATTGCGATCATCCACCAGGAACTGGCGCTCGTCCCTGAGATGACCGTGGCTGAAAACATCTTTCTCGGGCGGGCACCGACGCGGTTCGGGCTGCTCGATCAGCCGAGGATGGTTGGCGAGGCGGCCACCTATCTCTCGCGGCTCGGTGCGAACATCGATCCCAATCAGCGCGTCGCATTGCTCAGCATCGCGCAGCGACAGCTGGTGGAGATTGCGCGTGCGCTGTCGCTGAACGCCCGGATCCTGATCATGGATGAACCGACGTCGGCGCTCACCGACCGTGAATCGCAGCGACTCTTTGCCACGATCAGCGGGTTGACGGCGCAGGGGACGGCGATCGTCTACATCTCGCACCGGCTGGATGAGATCTTTGCGATCGGCGACCGGATCACGGTGCTGCGTGACGGGAGAAACGTCGCCACGCAGGAGGTCCGCAGTGCCGATCGACGGGATCTCATCCGGCTGATGGCGAACCGCGATGTCGATGAACTGGTGACGCAGATTCCACGACGCCACGGCGCGGCGCGGTTGCGCGTTGAAGGACTGTCGCACGGACACACACTGCATGACGTGAGCTTCAGTGTGCGCTCCGGGGAGATCGTCGGATTCGCGGGCCTGCTGGGCGCCGGTCGCACCGAGATCGCACGAGCGGTGTTTGGCCTCGAGCCGTTTGATCGGGGCACGATCCTTGTCGACGACAAACCACTCGTCATCCGCTCACCGCGTGACGCGATCGCGAGTGGCATCGGCTTTGTCACCGAAGATCGCAAGCGCGAAGGACTTGTCCTCAGTCGCTCGATTCGTGACAATGTCGCGCTACCAATTCTCAAGCGCCTCGCGCGACTGGGCGTCGTCCGTCGAGCAGAAGAGCAGGCAACCGCTGCATCGTCGGTGCGCGATCTGAATATCCGGACGCCATCAGTGGGGCAGCTGGCGCAGAACCTCAGCGGCGGCAACCAGCAGAAGGTCGTGCTCGCCAAATGGCTGGCGACGGGCGCGCGCATCCTCTTTCTCGATGAACCGACGCGGGGCATCGACGTGGGCTCGAAGTCGGAGATCTACATGCTGATCAATGAGCTCGCGTCCGCGGGTGTCGCGATCGTGCTGATGTCGTCCGACCTGCCGGAGGTCCTGGCGTTGTCTGACCGGGTCCTGGTGATGCGCGAGGGGCGCATCGCCGGCGAATTCACCCGCGCCGAGGCGAACGCGGAACGCATCATGGCCTGCGCGGTGGGCATGTGATCGCATGACTTCGCGAACCACCATGCGACGCATCGTCGCCGGACGTGAAGCTGGCACGGCGCTCGGCCTGATCGTACTGTGCGCCGGACTCTGGATTGCCACGCCGTACTTCGCGACCGCTGCCAACCTCACGAACGTTGCCGAACAGAGTGCCATCGTCGGGGTGATTGCGATCGGCATGACGTTCGTCATTCTCACCGGTGGGATCGACCTCTCGGTCGGGTCGCTGGTGGCGCTGGTCGGCGTGGTGATCGGATCGGCGCTGCAGCGCGGCGTCCCGGTGATCGTGGCGATCGCACTTGGCCTTCTGGCGGGCATCGTTGCCGGTGCGCTGAACGGCCTGATGCTCACGCGCGGCCCCTTGCCGCCGTTCATCGCGACGCTCGGCATGATGAGCGTCGCACGTGGCGCGGCACTGATGCTGTCGGATGGGCGGCCCATCTCGGGCTTCCCGGAAGGGTTGCGGGCACTGGCGACGAGCGATGTGTTCGGCGTGCCGGCTCCGGTGGTGCTGATGCTGGCGCTATATCTGGTGGCGTACCTGGTGCTCACCCGTACGGTCTTCGGGCGCTACATGTACGCGATCGGCGGCAATGAGGAGGCGACGGCGCTGGCCGGCGTGAACGTCCGGCTCTGGAAGGCGGTGGTCTACGCGATCAGCGGTCTTTCGGCCGGCGTCTGTGCGGTGCTGCTGGTGGCCCGGCTCAACTCTGCCCAGCCGATTGCCGGCATCGGATACGAGCTGGACGCCATTGCAGCCGTCGTGATCGGCGGCACCAGCCTGCTTGGCGGGTCGGGGTCAGTCATCGGGACACTGATCGGTGCGCTGATCATGAGTGTG
>JANNVN010000225.1:0-4850 GCA_031414435.1 Gemmatimonadaceae bacterium | reverse complement strand
CCAGCCGAGCTCCGCGAATCGCAGGCGGAAGCTGGCCGTAGACATCCCCGGTTCGCCGCCAGCTTCGCGGCCACCACAGGAACCACCACCGCGGCGGCAATGTGATCACCCGGCGAATGGTGGACCATTCATAGCCGCGCTCGCGCGCCGTACGAATCTGGAAGCCGTACAGCGGGAAAATCAGCGGTGGTGTGAGCCAGAGCCACGTCGGCAGCGAGACCAGCGTCCCGCCTCTGAGCGCGGCACAGAGCGCAAGCAACACGCTGAGAACCGTCACCACGACCGCCTTGGCACCAAGGTGCTGCAACTCCGCCAGTTCGTAGCTCAACGTGTCGTCAGAGTACGCCACACCACCAAGGGCCGCGCGCAGGCTCCGACCATCCGCATATCGTTTGGCCGGCTCCTTTTCCAGGCAGCGCATCACCGCGTCTGTGAGGTCCTGCGGCACCGAGGGCGCAACGTCCGACAACGGTTTCGGTTTCGCCGACACGTGCTGCATCAGCAGTTCGCGAAAACTGCGCCCATCGAATGGCAGCGTGCCGCTCAGCATCTGGTAGCCGACCACCCCCACCGAATACAGATCGCTGCGCCCGTCGATCTGCGGCTCCGCCGTCGCCTGCTCCGGTGACATGTAGTGCGGCGTACCCATCACCGATCCCACCTGCGTCAGGCTCGTGCCCGCCTGCAGTGTGTCGGCGCGCGCAATGCCGAAGTCGGTCAGCAGCGCCCGACCGCTGGTGTCGTCGATCAGGATGTTGTCCGGCTTGATGTCGCGATGCACGATGCCCTGCCGATGGGCATGATCGAGCGCGTCGACGACTTGCGCGAGCATCGTGCGCGTCGTCTCGACGTCGAGAATCGTTTCGCGCTCCATACGCGCGGCCAGCGATTCACCTCGGACGTATCCCATCACGAACCAGACCAGCCCGCGCCGCTCACCGAACGCATAGAGCGGCACGATGCCCACGTGCTGGAGGCTGGCGACGGTCTTTGCCTCGCGACGGAATCGCTCCAGTACGCCGGCATCAGTGGCCGATCCGGGCGGCAACACCTTGATCGCCACCAGTCGCTCCAGGGCACGGTCCCGGGCGAGATACACCGCACCCATGCCGCCGCGGCCGATCAGCCGGACGACCTCGTACTCCTCACCGATGGCTTCCACCAACGCATCACGCAGTGGATCGCCATGCACCTCATCGGCGGGGGCAGCAATCGTCGCGCTGGCGTCCATGCGGGTACTCCTCAGAAGCGTGGGTCACTTCGCCCGGCAGACAGCAAGGCGCGACGGCCGGGACCGCCGGCCATCAGACTAACCTCACAATCCAACGTCGCACAGGCCGCGCCCGATCCCGAACCGCGTCACGTGCTGCATGACCGGACACGGTGGCGGACGGACGTAGATTCCCCCGCGTGACGCACCACCTCTCCCTCGCTGGCTCCGATGTTGAGCTGCGCCCCGATCGCGCCCTGTTCATTCGTGCGTCACGCACGCTGATCGTGGCTGACCTTCACTGGGGCAAGGCGGCGGCGTTTCGCGCGCTCGGCGTGCCTGTGCCACATGGCACCACACGCACTGGCCTGGACCGGCTCGACGCGGCAATCACGGATACTGGCGCGGAACAGCTGCTGATCCTCGGCGATCTGCTGCATGCACGCGCCGGCATGCAGCCAGGCACGATCGATGCACTCGACCGATGGCGGGCCACGCGGCGCCAACTGGGCATCACTCTCGTCCGCGGCAACCACGACTATCACGCCGGCGATCCACCGGCATCGCTGCAGATCAGGTGCGTCGACGCGCCGCTGCTCGTCGGCCCATTCGCGCTACATCATCATCCCTGCGACGATCCATCAGGCTACGTGCTCGCAGGCCACGTACATCCGGTGGTGCAGCTGCGCGGGCGCGGACGCCAGAAACTCACGCTGCCATGCTTCGCGTTTGGTGCGCGCGGCGGCCTGCTGCCAGCCTTCGGTGAGTTCACGGGCGGCGGCGTGATCGATCAACGCGATTACCAGCGCACCTTCGTCATCGCTGATGACAGTGTGCTACCGCTCGAATCCGCTTCCGAGCCTCAGCCGCCGTACGTCACGCCCGGATAGAGCACCGCCAGCGAACCGTTGAACAACGGGCTGAAGATGTAGCCGAACACCTGCCACGCCAGGAAATAGCCGACGAAGTTCAGCGCCGGTGTGCGCCAGATCAGATTCTGCCACACACGCCCTTTCTCTTCACCAACCAGCAGTGGGATCGCCGCGCTGCCATCCATCGGTGGAAACGGCAGCAGGTTGAACGCCGCCAGCAGCAGGTTCATGGAGAACATCGTGCCGAGGAAGAACGCGATCGCCGTCATCACCGGGCCACCATCGGTGCCGACGATGTGGCCGAAGCTGATACGATTGGGGGCGTTGAAGACTCCGGCGAAATCACCCGCGCGAATCGCGATGCCTGTGATAAGCACGAGCAGCATGTTCGCACCGGGTCCGGCCAGCGCCATCCACGCCGACCGTTTCGGATACTTCTGCGCCCAGGCCGGATCGTACGGTGCACTGGCGAATCCGATCGGGAACCCCATCGTCAACGCCGTCAGCAACGGCAGTATCACCATGCCGAACGGCTCGCGCCGGATGTGCGGCAGCGGATGGAGCGAGACCTGGCCGCCGTGATAGGCCGTCAGGTCTCCACCGAGTTTGGCCGCCCACGCATGGGCGGCCTCGTGCAGCGTCGTGGAAAAAAGGAAGACCACGTAGAAGGTCAGTCCTTCACCGATTTTGTTCATTCAGCGCGAGTTGAAGAGTCGTCTACGCCGAATGATACCCCGGTTCGGCGAAATTACCGACCGCTGCCCCCCACTGGCGCCGCTGCCGGGGCCACGGCCTTGGTCCCCTGCAGCCAGTACCCGAACCACTGGCGCAGGCGCCCCAGCCGATCAACCAGCAGCCACGGCTCGCCCGCCCGCGAAAGATCGTGGTTCGACCGCGGATACCGTACGAACTCGGCCGGGATCCCGCGCTTCTTCAGCGACTCATACCAGATCTCGGCGCTGCCCATCGCCGTGCGGAAGTCTTCCTCGCTCTGCACCAGCAGCATGGGCGTCCGGACGTTCTTCACGTAGCGGATCGGCGAGAGGCGATCGTACAGCGCCTGATTGTCCCACGGCTTGCCAAAGAACTCGAACTCGGTCAGTCCCTGCGCATCACTCGCGCCATACCAGTAGGTCCAGTCGGTGATGGTACGGTCGGTCTGGATGGCCGCAAAGCGATTGGTCTTGGTGGCCATCCACGTCGTCATGAAGCCGCCGTAGCTGCCGCCGCTGGCACCCATCTTCGTGCTGTCGATGTCGGCGCGCTTCGCGATGATGTCCACCGACTTCATCAGGTCATCGTAGTCCTCGAGGCCCCACCGGCCGCGCGTGCTGTACGTGAAGTCGGCACCGTACCCGCTCGAGCCACGCGGATTGGTGAAGAGCACCGCGATGCCCTGCGCCGCCAGGTTCTGGAACTCGTCGAACCACCCTTCGTTGTACTGCGAGTGCGGACCACCATGGATGTACAGGACGACGGGATATTTCTTGCCGGCCTCGTAGCCATGTGGCTTCATCAGCCACGCTTCGATCTCCAGATTCCCCACGCTGCGATAGGTGAAGCGTTCGGCATCACTCCAGGCAACTTCCGCATTCAGGGCATCGTTGAAGTGCGTGATCTGCTTCTCGTTGCTGCCGTTGGCATCGGCAACGAACAACTCCGTCGGCTTCGTCATCGACGTCGAGACGTACGCCATCACGGTGCCTGCGTCGTTCATCGACGGATTGGTCGCACGACGGCGTCCGCCCACCAGTTCCTTCGGTGCGCCGCCAGCCATGTCGGCGTCGAGAATGGCGGCGCGACCACCGATGGATGACGTGAAGCGGATCGTGCCGTTCGACATCCAGGTGATGCTTTCCGGCTCGTACTGCCAGTTGCCGAGCAGGTTACGCGGGGTGCCGCCGGCCACGTCGATGACGTAGATGCGCGAGGACTTCACGCGCGCCGGCCGCCCGATGAACGCCAGCTGCTTGCCATCACGCGACCATTCCATATCGGACTCGGCACCCATCCACTCTGCCACTTTGCGCGGTGTACCACCGGCTACCGGCATCACGTAGATGTCGGACTCGTTCCGCTCGGCTTCATCACGCACCTTGTCATACGGCAGCTGACCCAGCGAATCGCGCTCGAGATCAACCACGCTGTCGGGTCGGAGCCGCGCGTCTGCAATGAACGCCACCCACTGCCCGTCAGGCGAGACCACCGGGTTGCGATGCGAGTACACGTCGCGCGTCAGCTGCGCCTTGGCGGTGTCGCCATACATCTGCTTCCAGAGCTGCGTCGGACGCCAGCTGCGCTTCGCGCGGCGGCTCGGCACGAAGCCGGTGGCGTTCGACTTGAAGTTCATGTCGGTGAAGTGCCGTCCATCGAACCGCGCCGGATCGGCGGGCATGGTGATCGCTTCGAATGGCGGCCGCGCCAGCGCCGGCATGCGCGCAAAGGCATCGCGCGGTGTGGCATTGGTGTCCACCGGGATGGCTTCGGACCAGACGGCGAACTGCCCGCTCGATGGCACCGTGCCAGTCGAAGGCAACGTCGGCATCTGCATCGCCTCGCCACCCGGCGCATCGGCGCGGATCACCCACGTGTTGGCTTTGCCCTGCGGGCGCGTGGAGTTGAAGAGCAGGTGTGTGCCGTCGGGCGTCCAGCGCGGGCCGCTGCTTTCGTAGCCTGGTGACGTCCAGCGTTGCGGCGCACTGCCATCGAGCGCGGACACCCATACTTCCTGATGTCGCTTGTTCTCGGTTTCGCGTACCGTCGTGACG
>JANNVN010000224.1:0-18421 GCA_031414435.1 Gemmatimonadaceae bacterium | reverse complement strand
GCCCCGGTAAACGGGCCGGGGGGTTCGCTTGGGGGCATGCCTCCCGATTGGGCTCATAGCGCGTTGGGGCTTGGCTTTTTGTTGGTTTGTGGGGTTGTTGGGGTGTTGGGGTTTTGGGGTGTTGGGGTGTCGGGGTGTTGGGGTGTTGGGGTGTTGGGGTGTCGGAGCGCGTCCGGAACGACAGCCTGCGCCCGTCCGCACCGCCGCGTTCTCGCGCCGTGAGCGCACCGGAGGCATACTTCCGGCACGCCAGTGAGTCGCCCGCCCCGGCATGCAGGACACGCACGGCGCCGCCTCGGTCAGGCGCGTCATTCAGCCCCGAGGACGTTCGACATCATGAGCCGAACCTGTCGCAGGTGGGACAGAAACGCGCGTCACCAGCGGCGTGTGTATCTGCATGGCTGACACGAGCGAGTTGAGTCCCGACGTCGAGGACGTGCTGGACGCGATGTACGACGTACCTGAGGTACAACGTGACGCATGGCTGGCGGCCCGATGTGCGTCCGATCCCGGGCTGCGACAGCGTGTGGACGACGCGATGCGACGCCTCGCACGCGTGGACAGCCTGCTCTCAATGACGACGAGCGCGCGCCAGAAGTTCAGTGCACAGGCGCACGCCGCGCCAAAATCGGGAGCGATACTGGGCGCGTATCGTCTGGGCCGCGAGCTTGGCCGTGGCGGTATGGGCGCAGTATACCTGGCGGAGCGCGCCGACGGGCAGTTCGAGCGGCAGGTGGCCGTCAAGGTGCTGCTGCCCACCGCTGACACACGCGCGTTGCGCGCACGATTCGTCGCGGAGCGACAGATCCTCGCGACACTGTCACATCCGAACATCGCACAGCTGCTCGACGGCGGGATGACCGATGAAGGCACGCCATACCTGGTCATGGAGTACGCACCCGGCGAACCTATCACGGAGTATTGCCGTCGGCGCGACCTCGACACCGATGCGTGCCTCGAGCTGTTCCTGCAGGTCTGCGAGGCAGTGCACCATGCGCATCGCAGCCTTGTGCTGCATCGCGACCTCAAGCCGGCGAACATCATCGTCACGGCGAACGGTGAGGTGAAGCTCCTCGATTTTGGTATCGCAAAGATTGTGACCGATACTGCGCACGATCTCGAGGTAGACCTGACGCGTACCGACGGCCGGCCGATGACGCCGGCGTATGCGAGTCCGGAGCAGCTGCGAGGCGATGTGCTGACGACCGCCAGCGATGTCTATTCGGTGGGACTGATTCTGTACGAATTGCTCACGGGCGCGCAAGCGTATGCCACGCCGACGGGCACGGCGCCAACGGCAGTGGCCCGGCACGCGACGCGTGAAAAGGAGCCGCCTCGTCCGAGTGTGACTGCGCCGCTTCGCGCGCGGCGTTTGCGCGGCGATCTCGATGCCATTGTCCTCATGTCGCTGCGCTACTCAGCCGACTCACGCTACGGATCGGTCGAAATACTCGCCGCCGACATTCGTCGGTCGATGGAAGGGCTGCCCGTTCTGGCGCACCGGGGCAGTACACTCTATCGTCTGTCGCGGGTCTTCCAGCGCCACGCACTGTCGGCGACACTTGGTGCGGCTGCGCTGATGGCACTCGTGGTCGGGACAGTCGTCGCGGTCACGCAGGCACGCAGAGCGGAGCGCGCGCGCGCGCGGGCGGATGCGGCGCTGGAGCAATCGCTCGTGGCACAACGTGAGGCCGACGAGGTACGCCAATACCTGATTGGGATGTTCGAGCCCGAAGATCCGTCAGAAGGGCGCAGGGACACGGTGACGACGGTGCAACTCCTCGCGCGCGGCGTCAGGCGCGCCGAGCAGCTGAAATCACAGCCGCTGGTTCAGGCACAACTCTTTGATGCACTCAGTCGCGTGCAGGATGGGTTGGGTGATCTGAACGCCAGTCAGCTGCTGCTCGAGCGTTCTCTCGAGGCGCGACGTCGGCTGCTGGGCTCCGCCGCGCCGCTGACCTCCGCAACGGAAGAGCGGCTGGCCGAACAGCGTCGTCGAGCGGGGCGGTATGCCAGCGCGGAGTCACTGGCCGCGAGTGCACTGCGCGGCCGCATCACCGCCGGTTCGCAACGCGACCAGGCGGCCAGTCTCAAGCAACTCGGCCTCTTGGCCGTGTACCGTGGTGACCTGATCGCGGCGGAATCACTCGTGACCCGCGCCGTGCGACTCCGGTACTCCCCCACGGCGCCAGACTCCATTGCCATCATTGCGTTGGAAGCACTTGCATCGATTCAGTGGCGACGCGGGCGACTTGCACCATCATTGGCCACGTTGACGACCGCCCTCGGCAGCGCCCGCCAGCTCTACGGCTATCCGCACCGGATTCCCGCGCGCATACTGCTGCGTATGGCCGAAAGCCAACGCTCGGATCCAACGAGGATCGCGCGAGTCGACAGCCTCGCGCGCGCTGCCGTCAGTGAGACTGAAACAGCGCTTGGGGCCATGAGTTTCTGGACTGCGATCGCGCTGGACAATGCGGCACAGCTGATTTCGGTGCGCGCTGGGGAGACGGACCGTGAGCGCATGCTGCGACGCGCGATCCAGATTGAGCGAAGGATTCTTGAACCACACCACTACGAACTGATGCAGACACTGCTCACATTGGCCAGGGAATTGTCGCGCCAGAAGCGATTCATCGCAGCGGACTCCGCCCGACTGGAGGCGATGAGCTCCGCGCGCGTCCGGTATGGCGCGGAGCACCCTGCGTTCGCCGGAGTCCTCATCGGCGATGCGGAGCTGCTGCTTGATCGCAGACGGATCGGCGACGCCGAACGCGAGTTGCAGGACGCTATTCAAATTCGGCGGCGTGTCTTTGGCGCAACATCAATGGAGGTGGCGCTGGCAACGCGCTGGCTGGCCGAGGTGGCAGCGGCGCGCGGTCAGTGGGTGCGGGCAGATTCCATCTTCGTTGCCGCGCGCCTGCAGATGCTCACGCATACGACGCCGGAGCATCCGGATGTGGCGGGGCTCGACAGTGCTCGGGCCGCGACGCGCGCGCGCGCGCAGGCCGCCGGATCAGGAACTCGTGGTGGTTCGAGTGGAATGCGCCGGAAGGCCGCCATGCCGCCTATCGCCAGTCATGCCCAGCCCAGCGGACCGGTCTGATCGGTTTCGGACGGTTCTGACGCGTGAGGGAGAGACCCCTCACTCGGACATCTGCCCATGCCGCGTCCCGCACCAGTACGCACCCTGCTCGTCGTCCTGCTCACCGCAGCCTGTACGGAGCATCGAGAAACGCCACGGGCTGCGGTGCTGATGTCAACGAGGGAGCTGAAGGCCATTCCGTTCTTGAGGGACCACGACTTCGCACAGAATACGCTCTTCGACGACCGCGAACTGCTCGAGTATGCAAGCACGGACAGCGTGTTCGCCAAACGGCTACGCATTCGCGCGCAAGTGTCCGATGATTCCTCCCAGCTCACTGCCATCACGCTTGGCTTCGACCCGGCGCTGCTGACCAGCGCCCATCGCGAGAGCACGCTGCGCCTCGTCGCCGATTTTCTGACGGCGCTGACGCCTCGTGCGGACTCCGCGCCAGCCAGGGCAATCGCCGCGCTGCTCCGCGATACAAGCCTCGCGAGTGCCGTTCGCCCAGAGGACGAAGGAGTGATCTGCGACTCGCACGACCGTCGTGACTGGGCGAAACAAGCCGCGCTCGCCATCGCCGGCGTATGCCCTGACAATCAGCACGACTGGAGCGACTCACGCTTCTGGACCACGACGACGAAACAGGGGAGCGAGACCGCTGTGGTCGTGCAGCTGTCAGCACCCGGCAGCGTGATGCCGATGCTGGGACCGACAACCTGGATCCAGTATCCGCAGCCGCCACTGCTCGGTGCGACACCGGCGATGTTCGAATCGAGCCGACTGCACGTGGAACTCGAGATCCGGCACCGCGACGCCCGTGAGGTGGGCGCCGCTGTCTATGAGGGAACCGGCTTCGTAGGTTGTGCAGGCGCGTGCCTCAGGTTGGAACTCGACTCCGCCGGCCGCACCGTTCGGGCCATCCGCTCGGTCAGCCTCGCGACACCCGACGGTTCCACTGTCGAGTGGAGGACCTGGATGGCGATGGCCGCGGTGTCACAGCTGCTGCAGCCGGAGGTCCTCTCCGCTTCGAACGCGGCGCCACTCAAAAGCAAGCTGCAGGCCTTCCTGAACGGACCCGCGCAGTCATTGGTCGCCGACACCGGTCCCATCAGCCTGCGATTCGATTTTCCGGAACCATCCGTGCTTCGAATTACGCTCGCAGCGCGCGGCACTCTTGGTACCGCGGAAGTCAGCGTGCCCACCACGCGAGTCTCCGACGGCCCGCCGACGTCGACATCGGACTGACGCCAGGCCGTGCGGCTTGCAGAAGCTGTGGGCAACACCTGAAGTTTCGCTGCTCACACTGCCCTTCCAATCCGGAGGAGCGCTGCGACGAGACGGTGCTGCACCGGTGCAGGACTCCTGCGCCACGCACCACCGCGCTTACTCTCTGCCGTGTCCATGCCTCTGCGCTCCCTGCACCGCGCTTCGGCGTTCGTGCTCATTGCTTTTCGCTCTGCTTCACGTTGCCAATCACCTCGCAGCATTGTGCGGCGTTGACGCGCACATCTCGCTCATGAACCTGCTGCGGGTGGTCTACCGACAGCCGCTGATCGAGGCGCTCCTGCTGTTCGGCGTGACAGTCCAGGTCGTGTCGGGACTCGGACTCGTGAGACGCAGCTGGGCCAGTATTGTCGGCCCTGTTGCCCGCCTGCAAGCCGTGTCAGGCGTTTATCTCGCACTTTTCCTGCTCATTCACGTCTCCGCTGTGCTCGTCGGCCGCTCCGTGCTCGGTCTGAACACGAACTTCTACTTTGCGGCTGCTGGATTCCACGTTGCGCCCTTCGCGTGGTTCTTCGCTCCCTACTATTCCCTCGCGATCCTTGCCCTCTTCGCCCACGTCGGATGTGCGCTGTACTGGCAGCTCCGAACCTCCGGGCCTGAACGCGCACGAATGTGCCTTGCCGGCGCAGTGATTGCGGGCGCCGTAGCCAGCCTCACCATCACGTTGTCACTGGCCGGCAAGCTGCAGCCTGTGAACGTTCCTGCCGAATACACTGCGCCGTACGGCCCGAAGTGAAGGTGAGCTCACCTTCATGAGGATGGCGCGTCATGGCATTCGCGAGATCAGTCCACCACCAGGGCTCAGCATGGACGTTGCATTGGCGATCACCCGGCATGATGAACCGTCGCAGCGACTATGTTCCAGTCCGGCCGAACAGTGCCTGAGCCGATGTGACATGACGCGGATGACACGACTGGGCCTCTCCCGACGGCGATTTGCCTGATGCGGACCACGTCGGATGGTGGCCACCTGTGACGACATTCTCACCGAGGCACTGCACAGATGCGAAAGCCAGACAGCGCTCACCGAGTGCTACCGGCATGAGAGCGATTCGCTGGCAAGCCGTCGCACTGGCCGCCATCAGCCTCTGCCTCGCCGCCGCACCGGCCCGCGCCCAACCCCGCGCCCTCGACTGGACCGCCTTCTCCGTCGATGCGCAACTCGACAGCACCGGCCGACTCCTCGTCCGCGAACGCCAGACGATCCTCTTCACGGGCGACTGGAACGGCGGCGAACGACGCTTCGACGTCCGACAGGGGCAACGCTTCGTCTTCCGTCGACTGCTGCGCGTCGACAGCCTGACCAGCGCCGAAGTCGAGATGCGCGAGGGCTCACTCGACGTCGTGGATGGCTATGCAATAACCGAGCAGCACACGCTGCGCTGGCGCAGTCGATTGCCGGAGGATCCGGTGTTCCTCAATACGAAGATCACCTACATCCTCGAATACGAATACTCGGACATCCTTGTCACCGAGGGCACCGGATATCGACTCGACCACGAGTTCGGCTTTCGTGATCGGACCGGCACGATCGCCAACTTCGATCTCACCCTCCGCGTTGATCAGTCCTGGCGCACGCCGACGGGTTTCACCGGGCAGTTTCATCAGCCAGTCCTCGAACCCGGCGTCGGCTACGTCGTCAACATTCCGCTGACCTGGCAAGCCGCGGGCGTTCCGTCGGCGGTGAGGCGCAGCCCGCCGCTGGCACTGCGACTTGGCCTGATTGCGGGGGTGGCGCTCGCCATCATCATGATGATCATACGGTTCCTGCGCGACGAAACTGCACTCGGACGCTTTGCGCCACTCACACCGCTCAGCAGCATTGACCGGAGTTGGCTCGAGAAGCACGTGTTGTCACTGCGCCCGGAACTGGTCGGCTACGCCTGGGACGAACAGGTCGGCCCGGCGGAAGTCGCGGCCACGCTGGCGCGGCTCGTGACCGAGAAGAAACTCGGCAGCCGGGTCGAATCGCTGGGGCCACGCTGGCTGCGTCGGCATGTGCTCCATCTCGAACTTCTTGTGCCACGTGGCGATCTGCAGGGCTACGAAAAGTCGCTGGTCGATGGATTTTTCTCGCCGAATGCGAAGACCACCAACACGGACGAGATTCGTACGCGCTACAAGAGCTCGGGATTCGACCCCGCGCGTATCCTCCGTCAACCGCTGACGGAACTGTTCGCCCGCATGACCGGCATGGCAGAAACCACCGGTAAAACGAGGCGGTGGCCGCTGACCGCAGCGCTCTGTGGTGCCGTAGTTGCGCTCTTCGGCACAGTCATGCTCACGCGGCAGGCGGACGGTCTCGCGGTACTCGCGGCGGGTGTCGTTTGCGTACCGGGTTTCGCCATCGCGCGCATCATGGCCGCGCTCTGGCGGCGACGCGTCGTCAGGCCGTGGCGGCACTTGCCGTTCGTGTTGCTGCCGCTGGTCGCCCTCACTGCCGTCTTCGGCTGGACACTTGTCACGGGGTTCGGCGCAGTCGGCGCTCTCGCCCTGGCGACGGTCGCGCTGCTCCTCGTCGTCGCATTCCACTCGGTGCTCAACGGTGCACGGTCGATTTCGACGACGGAGCGCTTGCAGCTGCGCAAGCAGCTCGCGGCAGCGCGGGAGTTCTGCCGACTCGAACTGCAGAAGCCAAAGCCGGAACTCGATGATTCCTGGTATCCCTATCTGCTCGCCTTCGGCCTTGGCCGCCACGTCGACAAGTGGTTTCGTGCCTTCGGCGGAGCGACAACGATGGCTGTTGCTGGCGGTGGCCTGCGCACCAGCAGTCACTCCTCAGCTGCGTCGTCGGGCGACTCGAGCCCTGGCGCATTCTCCGGCTTCGGCGGCGGCGGTGGATTCAGCGGCGCCGGTGCCACGGTTGCATTCAGCGCTGCGGTTGGAACGATCGCGAGTGGCGTCTCAGCGCCGAGCAGTTCGAGCGGCGGTGGAAGTAGCAGCAGCGGTGGAAGCTCGGGCGGTGGCGGTGGGGGTGGTTGGTGAGTGACGCCACGGCGCCGAGGTAGCCGAATCCACTATCGCCGCGGCACCGGCAGCGGCTCCATCGCTTGCGGCGGCAGTTGCATCCGCTGGGCGAGCCGGGCAAACCCGCTGGCGCTGCGAACACGATCAAACCACCAGAGTCTGAGCGGCAGCTGCCACAGGAGCGGATCGCGTTCAGTCACGGCCTGATCGAGGCGCGCCAGCGTGCTGTCCGGTGACACGAGCTCCACATCCGCAAGCGCACGTGCCAACGCCACACCCCGAGCTTCGCCGAGCGCCGTCAGGGTGACGCGCGCGGCGCGTTCCGCCTCGCGGTCGCCAGCGAGATGGGCGGCGCGCACCGTCAGGCCGGCGAAGAACGGCAACGGCGCCAATGCCATCGCCCGCCTCGCCGACACCAGTGCCGCCCGATAGTTGCCCGTACGTTCATGCAGCATCATCTCGGCCCAGTACGCGAACGCCAGACGCGGGTCGCGCGCAAGGGCACGATCAAGAACGCGCCGCGCGCTGTCGAGCCGACCGGCGATCGCGAGCGTTGCGGCGAACTGACTGAGGATCGGAGCATCCTGCGGCTCGAGTATCGCGGCTCGTTCCAGTGATGTCACCGCATCCTCGACTCGCCCGACGGTATACAGCAACTCAGCGCGGTTCTGATGCGTCGCACCGAGATTGGGCTGTCGCGCGAGTGCGAGGTCGAACTCCTGTTCCGCCCTCTGCCAGTCGCCCGTTCCCTTGGCGGCAGTACCGAGTGCAACGTGCGGTGCGCCGAGTGTGCTGTCGAGCGCCATCGCCCGCTGCGCCGCCTCGCGGACTTGCGGCCCGTGTACATCCCAGCCACCTCCGCCGTAAATCGGCATCAGCGCGGTGGCCTCTGCAATGCCAGCCCACGCCCGCGCAAAGGTGCTGTCGCGTGCGATCGCTTCACGGAACCGCAAGACGGCCGACCGAAGCGAGTCCACGCCACGCTGCTGCATGGCGTAACGGCCACGAAGGTAGAGGTCGAATGCGGCGGGGTCAGTCGTGGCCCGTTCATCGGAGGGTGCACGCGCACTGATGCCCAGCTTCGGCGCCAGCGCAGCGACGACGGCACTCCCAATTTCGCGTTGCACCGTGAACAGGTCATCCGTGCTGCGCTCATATCGGTTGCTCCACAGCGTGCTACCGTCGCGCACATCAACCAGCCGCGTGCTCACGCGCAGCTGGTTCGCGCTGCGCTGCACCGACCCCTCGACCAACGCACGCACATCGAGCCGCTGACCCAGCTCCGCAGGCGTCAGACTCGAGTCGGCGAATGCCTTCACCGTCGTGCTGGCTGCCACACGAAGTCCAGGCACGTCCGCCAGCTGCGTCATCAACTCCTCGGCAATGCCAACCGCGAGATACGCGTCTTCCTCGGAACCGATACGCGTGAAGGGCAGGACGGCGATGCCCGGACGCGCCGCGCTGGCGCCAGTGGCTCCTGCCTCACCGCGATCTGCGCGCCCCGCACTGGTTGCAGAGAGCCACCAGGCAGCACCAGCAACGGCGATGAGAGCACACGTTGCGATGACGAATCGCGTCCTCGACTTGCCGAGTGTCTTACTGCGGGTGTCATCACGCGCAACGCCAACACTGGACGATGACGGCGACGTTCCTGTGCCTGACGTGCGTGCAGCGGTCTCCAGTGCCGTCGCGAACTCTTCAGCCGAAAAACGGTCGGCGGGGTCCTTCGCGAGCGCTCGCGCCAGGACCTCCGCTACCGCCAGCGGCGTGGATGGTGCGACATCACTCACCAACGGCGCCGTCTTCACCACGTGCGCCGACATCACCTGTTGCGCCGACCCTTCGAACGGCGGACGGCCCGCCAGTAGTTCCCACGCCAGCGCGCCGAGTGAATACACATCCGCACGTCCGTCAATCGTCGGCTCGGCCAGCACCTGCTCGGGCGCCATGTAGGTCACCGTGCCGATGGACATCCCCGCAGATGTGAGCGTGCCATGGCTCGCGCCATCGCGCAGTACCTTCGCGATACCGAAGTCCGCCAGTACCGGTTCACCCTCGGCGAGCAGTACGTTTTCGGGCTTGATGTCGCGGTGCACGACCCCTTCCCGATGCGCGAACGCGAGTGCGCGCGCGAGCGGCGCAACCAGCCGCACCATCGCGTCAACACGCATCACGCCCTCCCGCTCGAGCCGCGCGCGCAGCGACTCGCCCGTGACAAAGGGCATGACGTAGTAGAGCAGCGCGCCCGCCGTGCCCGCCGCGAGGATCGGGACGATCTGCGGGTGCTGCAACGTGGCGAGGGTCGCGATCTCCCGACGGAACCGGTCGGCATTGACCGACTGGCTGAGTTCCGGCGGCAACACCTTGATGACGACGCGCCGGTCGAGCGAGCGCTCAACCGCGACGAACACCAATGACATGCCACCGCCGCCAAGTTCGCGTTCGATGGCGTATCGGTCGCCAAGTGAAGCCTGAAGCTCGCTGAGGACGGTCACGCCGGAAATGTACCGAGAGCTCGACTGGTACGCCGGGATGAATGGGTCAGAATCCGGCGAAATACGTGCACCTCGCTCCACCCGCCACCCGCCGCCGTGTTGGCGACGTCCGAAGCCCCCGTCACCCTGCGCCCCCGGTCCGCTGCGGCGCCCTGTCCGGCGTGCGCCGGCCATTCGAGCCGGGGCGCCGATAACGACTGGCTGGATTGGCAATCAGGCGTCTGCGCCGCTCTTGCCGCACCGACTGCGGCGTCAACAGCGCCTTCTGGTACATTGCAGCCTTCAGCACACCCTCAATCAGAATCGCAATGACCAACAGCACTGCCGTACTCAATGCCACCGCACTCGGTGGCTCGATCACCTGCAAGGATCTCGACGCCTCGATCCGTTGGTACCGCGACGCCCTCGGCTTTGCCGTGGATCAGACATTCGAACGCGAAGGCAAGACTGTTTCCGCCGTCGTATCCGCCGGTCACATCCGCCTCGTCCTCAATCAGGACAATGGGCAGCTGGGGTGGGACCGCATCAAGGGCCAGGGCTTGTTCCTGCAGATCAACGTTGTGGACGCGGCCGATGTGGACGCGGCCGCTGTGCGCATCAAGGCAGCCGGTGGTACGCTGATCGATGAACCGGCCGATCGTCCGTGGGGCGTGCGGATGTTCCAGTTCACCGACGCGGACGGCTTCAAGTTCGGCATCTCGACCCCGCTCAAGGCGTGACACGCCCGCGAGTGCTCAGGCCTGTCTCTCGATGGGCCTGACACTTGTCCTGCTGCACCGCGTTGGTAGCGCAGAGCGACCTGCACGGCGCTCTGGCGTGCGGGACCTTGTGCGCCAGCCTGCTGCATCTGTTCAGAACCGTCCAATCGGTGCAGGACCTGCGAATCCGTTTTGTCTTCCGTCAAGCACTGCCGCCGTCGCGTCGCGCCCACCTGTATGTAAATGCCGGTTTCCTGCGCACTCCCTGACGCAAATCGGGTAAACGCTCCACCAGCCCGAGTTCGAGCATCCGCTTCTGGAAGTTGCGTCGATCCAGCGATCGTCCGAGGATCGTCTCGTGCAGTCGTTGCAGTTCGGGCATGGTGAAGGTCGGCGGCAGCAGATTCGTCTCGACAAGCAGATCATCGATCTGGGACCGCGCCGACTTCAGTGCCCGCTGCACCATGTCATCGTGATCGATGATCAGCGACGGTCGATCGGTGAGGTCCCACCAGCGCAAACTGTTGGCCCAGATACTTGGCGCAACTCGTGCCTGGCTGACGTCGACTAACGCGACGTACCCCACCGACACCACGCGCCCCAGCACCCAGTGATCGGCCGGGACGTCGATGCCATGCGCGTGCAACGCACTGGCGACCGCCGCCTCGCCGCGCGCCGCCCCCCCGAACGTGTGGAACTGCCGGAGCGTGGTCCCGGACAGGGCCGTCATCTCGAACAGCACCCGCGACACCGCGTCATCCATCGACTCCGTGCGACGCACATAGCCGCCAGGCAGCGACCACGTCCCCGTGCCGGCAGACTCCATCAAAAGCACCTTCAGCGCGCCGTCGTGTGCCCCAAAGATCACGGCGTTCACGGACAGGTGCGGCAGGCACTCTCGGTCGAGCTCGGCAAGAAGCGTTTCTGGATCAGGGGCTTTCATCAGATCAGGATACGTGATGTGTATTGACTACACCACCCACCACGTATAGTGTATTCAGTACACATCCTGCCGGCGTGAGCTGGCGACCCCACCCTGTCCGGACGCCGCATGCGCCGATCCCTCGCTTCGATCCCTGCCCTGCTCGCCGCTGCCTTTGCCTGCGGCATCACGAGCGCGCTCAGCGCGCAGACAGCCGGCGCTCCGCTGCCGCAGCTTGGACGCGCGCCGCTGAAGAACGTGGTTGCCGCACTCTCGGATTCGGAGAAGGTGCGACTGGTGGTCGGTGTGGGCCTGATTCTGCCCGCTGGCGTGCCGACGAACATCCTGCCGCCAGCGATGCAAGGTTCGCCGCGCACTGCGGATGATCGGCCGACCCTCATCCCGGGCTCTGCCGGCGAGACGCACGCCATTCGACGCCTCGGTATTCCGTCGATCACACTGGCCGACGGGCCGGCCGGCGTTCGCATCGATGCCATTCGCCGCGACGCAGACCGAAAGCCCGACAGCAGCCGCACCTTCTATGCAACGGCGTTTCCCGTCGGGACACTGCTCGCGTCATCGTGGGACACTGCGCTCGTCCGGCGTGTCGGCGTGACCTTTGGCGAAGAAGCACGCGACTACGGTGTCGACCTGTTGCTGATGCCGGGCCTCAACCTCCATCGCAATCCACTCGGCGGTCGCAATTTCGAGTACTACTCCGAGGATCCGCTCGTCACCGGGTTGATGGCATCAGCGATGGTGACGGGGGTGCAATCCGCCGGGGTAGGCACGTCGATCAAGCATTTCGTCGCCAACGAGCAGGAATTCAACCGCATGCGCCTGAACTCCGCCATCGGTGAGCGGGCGTTCCGCGAGCTCTACCTGCGTCCCTTCCAGACGGTCGTGCGTCGCACACAGCCATGGACCGTGATGTCGTCGTACAACCTCGTCAATGGCACGCATACGGCCGAGAGCCGCGAGCTGCTCACCGATATCCTCCGCGGCGAATGGGGCTTCCGCGGCTTGGTGATGAGCGACTGGTTCGGCGGTGAAGACCCGTCGGCCATGCTGAATGCCGGAAACGATCTGCTGATGCCGGGCGTCGGCCTGCAGGAGAGCGCGCTTCGTGCCGCGCTGGCAAGCGGCAAACTCTCGCGCGCTGCGCTCGATGCCAGTGTCACGCGCGTGTTGGAGCTGGTATTGCGATCGAATTCGTTCCGCGGGGCGGTTGCGTCGGAACGTCCCGACCTGCGCGCTCACGCGGCGGTCGCCCGTGAGGCGGCGGCACAGAGCATGGTCCTGCTGCGCAACGAGATGGTCGGCCCGCAAGCCGCCCCCCGGCCTGCGCTTCCGCTTGATGCAGGTGCAAAGATCGCGGCGTTCGGCAACACCTCGTATGATCCGATTGCCGGCGGCACGGGCAGTGGAAATGTGAACCGGGCGTACACGATCGCGATCACGCAGGGTCTCGCGGCGGCACGCGCAGGCATCGACACGGCACTGAGCAGTGCCTATGAGCAGTATCTCGCGGCCGCTCGCGCCAAACTGCCGCCGACAAACCCGATGGACCTCTTTGCGCAGCCACCGGTGATCCCGGAAATGCCGGTGAACGACGTGACGGTTGCGCAGGCTGCTGACCGTTCGGATGTGGCATTGATTACGCTGGGCCGGATCGCCGGTGAAGGTGGCGACCGCAAGGTGCCCGACGACTTCGCCCTGCGTACGTCAGAGCGCGAGATGATTGCGCGCGTCGCGACGGCCTTCCACGCGCGCGGCAAGCGGGTGGTGGTGGTGCTCAACGTCGGCGGTCCGATCGAAATCGCCAGCTGGCGCGCACAGGGTGACGCCATTCTCCTCGCCTATCAGCCGGGGCAGGAAGGAGGGCATGCGATCGCCGACGTGCTCCTGGGCGCAGTGAACCCATCCGGAAAGCTTGCCACGACCTTTCCCGCGTCCTACGACGACATCCCGTACGCTGCCGATTTTCCCGGCCGAGCACTCGGCAGTGCGGCACCGGCTGGCCCGATGGAGTCGCAGAAGTCGGAGAACACCTACTCCGAAGGCGTCTTCGTTGGATACCGGTACACCGGTACGTTCAGCAAGGCACCGGCGTACGGCTTCGGGCACGGGCTGAGCTACACGAGCTTCCGGTATGGCTCGCTGCGGCTCACCGGGACGCCGAGTGCGCGCGCCGGATCACTGACTGCAACGGTGACCGTCACCAACGTCGGCAAGGTCGCTGGCCGCGAGGTGGCGCAGCTGTACGTCTCTGCGCCACGTGGCACGATGGACAAGCCGGAGCGCGAGTTGCGCGCCTTTGCGAAGACCGGCCTGCTGGCGCCAGGTGCATCGGAGACGATCACCGTCCGGCTTTCGGCCGCGGATCTGGCATCTTTCGACAGCGCCGCGTCAGCATGGGTGGCTGACGCCGGCGCGTATACGGTGCGCGTCGCCGCGTCATCCACAGCCGACGGTGCACGCGCGACGTTCACGCTGCCGCGGCGTGTGGTCACCGAACGGACCCGTCATCTGGTCGCGCCGGTTGCACCGATCGACGAGCTGAGGGTGCCAGAGCGCTGACGCGTGGTCTGGCGCCCCGACCCGCGCGTAGCTCATTCGCCGCGCGCGGCCGGGCTCTACAACAGCACTCGCAGCGCGCCGCTGCCATCGGCGCGCTCAGTTCGGCGCGGTCAATACTTAGGCATTGACAGAAGTATTTCCCGGCCCTATCGTCTTGCCGGTAAGCCGACAAACCGAGCCACAGACTGGGGCCGCACATGGGTCATATCGCAGCCGCTGACGAAGTGTTTCATGCCCTGGCCAACCCGACTCGGCGGAAGGTCCTGGAGCGACTGTCCGTCGGACCGGCGACGGTCAGCGAACTGGCGGCTCCGTTCGACATGCAGCTCCCATCGTTCGTGCAGCACCTCGCAGTGCTCGAGAGCAGCCGCCTGGTGAAGTCGAAGAAGCGCGGGCGCGTGCGCACGTATGAGATCGCGCCCGAACGCTTCAGGATCGCCGACGACTGGCTCGCGGCGCGTCGTCAGCAGTGGGAAGCACGGCTCGACCGCTTCGAACAGTTCGTCACACACCTCAAGCAGGAGGAGTCCGGCTCATGAGCGCGCCCATCCCTTTCGACCCGAAACGTGACTTTGCCATCGAACGCCTCATCGACGCTCCGACCCGGCTTGTCTGGGAGGCCTTGACGAAACCGGAGCATCTCAAGGAGTGGTACATGCCGCGGGCCTGGGGACGCGTGGCGAAGGCTGAGATGGACCTGCGACCGGGCGGAATCTTCCGCATCGACATCGCCGTGGGAGGTGGGGACGCAGCGCCCAACCTCGGCTGCTTTCTGGACGTCGTTCCGATGGAGCGACTGGTCTGGACGTCGATGCTCTTCCCTGGCTATCGGCCGGCGGTCTTCGATGACATTCCGATCACGGCCATCGTGACGATGGAAGCCGTAGGGGCCGGTACGCGCTATGTGTTCACGGCGCTGCACCGGGATGAAGCGGACCTCGCAACGAACATGGCATCGGGATTTCACGACGGGACCGGGATCGCCGTCGATCAGTTCGTGGAGCATGTGCTGGCGATGACGTAGTGCGGCTGGATGCAGTGCGGCTGGATACGGAGCGAGGCGCCGATGTCAGCGCAGCCGACGCCATCCGTGATGCCGACGCGCAGATCGCCCGGCGTTCCATGCCGATGAATCATCCGGCGGTTGCCGCCGCATGGCACCCGTCGGCCCACCCGAAGGCACGCGTGGAGGCTGAAATGGCACGCACAAAGGTCAGCGGCAAGGCAAGCGGCGAGTCGGCAACCAAGTCGGACGAAGGCCCCGTCGCCAAGCCGAAGCCTGCGCAACGAAAGACCACCAAAAGCACCACCGCACCCGCCGTCATGACGACGCTGCCGGTCGCCATGACCGGCCGCGCAAGCCCCGCGAAGGCTGCCGATGGCGATGAACCGGTCTTCGCCTACATCCGGAGCCTGCCGCAGCCGCAGCGTGCGATCGCCGAACGCGTCGACGCTCTCGCAGCCAGCACGCTGCCCGGGCTGCAGCGCGCCGTGAAGTGGGGCATGGCGTGGTACGGCGTCGGCGACGGCTGGTGCTTCTCGTGCGGAGGTTTTGCCGGCCACGTAAAGCTCACGTTCGGACGCGGCACCTCGCTCGATCCGGTCCCGCCGATTGCACCGATCGGCATGGGCAAGACCTCGCGCGGCGTGGATATCGCATCGGCCGATGCATTGAACGAGCGCCAGGCCGCTGCGTGGATGCTGCAGGCCACGGCACTCCCCGGCTTCGGCGGCAAGAAGCGATGAGCGCCTGATGGTCCGTGGCCACTGATCGTGAATGGCGCTTCATGGAGAGGCCGGTCGGGCACATGGCATCCGACCTCGCACGTGATTCGACAGACACTCCATTATATCTGAGCCGAGCGTCGGCGAGTCGCATCTGCGCCGCCGCGCCTGACCGCTTCATGACACGCGACTGACCCTACACCGCGACTATCCACGCATGTCGACACACACCTCTGGGCCCGTCGGGCCGAAACTGGTCGCCTGGACCCCTCCGCACATCGTCGATCTCTCGCAGGTTCCCACCGGCGACATGCCTGGCGACAAGGTCGTGATCGGCGACAAGCATGTCGCCAAGGCTGACGTGGTGTTCCGCGCGCTCGTGCCGCTGGTGCAACCGATCCTCGATGGAGCAGCGCCTGGCAAAGTCGTGATCTCAGTGCATGGCGGCTCTGGCGTCGGAAAGTCCGAAGTCGGCTCGCTGCTGGCGTACTACTTCAACGATCTGGGCATCGGTGCCTACGTGATGTCGGGTGACAACTATCCGCATCGCATCCCGAGAGACAATGATCACGAGCGCCTGCTGGTGTTCCGCGAGCATGCGCTCAAGGGCCTGGTCGCCTCGGGCCAGTTCACCCATGCGCGTAATGACGTCTTGCGCGGGTTGCAGGCCACGAATCAGGATGCCAACGCGGCGCTGTGTGCCGAGCATCCGTGGCTGTCGGCCTATCAGTCCGCGGGTCGCGCAGGCCTGATGGGGTATCTCGGCACGCCCCGCGAGACCGACTTCGACGAAGTGAGCCGCGTGCTGGCCGAGTTCAAGGCGGGCCAGTCGCCGATCATGCTCAAGCGCATGGGGCGCGAATCATCGGAGCTCTGGTACGACGCGGTGGACCTGTCTGCCGTCCGTGTGCTCGTGATCGAGTGGACACACGGGAACAACGACAACCTGCGGGGTGTGGACGTCCCGATTCTGCTCAACAGCACACCGCAGGAAACGCTGGAGCATCGCCGGTCGCGGAACCGCGATGGCGCCGTGGACTCTCCCTTTACCAGCGTGGTACTGGAGATCGAGCAGGGCCTGCTGGCGTCTCAGGCACACCGGGCAAAACTCATCGTGTCCAAGTCGGGCGACATCATCTCATTCGAGGACTTCGCGGCGCAGATGGCAGCTGAGGCGGCGGCGTGATGGCACAAAGACAGGCCGCGCGTGCCGGCCCGATGCTCAACGCCTATCCCGACAGCATCGGTGGACAACTCGGCGACATCGCGGCGTTTCTGGGTCGCCCTGAACTCGACGGTGTCTTCGAATCGTTCTACATTTTGCCGAGCCTGTTCCACACGGATCTGGATCGCGGTTTCTCCGTCATCGACTACGGGCTGAATCGCCAGCTTGCCAGCGAGGCAGACCTGCGTGCACTGCAGACCCACGGCGTCGACCTGAAGCTCGACTTCATTCTGAATCATGCGTCGGTGTTGTCGCCGCAGTTTCAGGACATCATCGCCAACGGTGAGCAGTCGCCGTATCGCGACTTCTTCATCGACTGGAACCAGTTCTGGGCGGGGCATGGCAGCATGACCGCGGAGGGTCACATCCAGCCTGACGCCGCGCTGATCAAGGACATGTTCTTTCGGAAGCCGGGCCTGCCGATTCTGTACGTGCGTTTCCCTGATGGTCGCGAGGTGCCGTACTGGAACACCTTCTATCAGGAGGTTCGATACACGCTACCCGGCCAGCAGGAGCTGATGCGACAGCTGTCACTGCAATACGGCGAAGCGGAGCGACTCGAAGCGTTGCTTCGCAAGCAACTTGCGGCCGGGAAGAAGCCGGCCGGAATCGACTATGGTGCCTTCGCATCGTATCGGGAAGCGATCGTCAGCCTGCTCGAGTCACGCCGCGTGTATCTCGGCCAGATGGACCTGAACATCCGTTCGCCGCTGGTGTGGGAGTTCTACGACGCCACATTGAGGCAGCTGGCAGCATACGGCGCCAGCATCGTTCGCCTCGATGCGTTTGCGTACGCGCCGAAGGATGTGGGCAAGCGCAACTTCTTCAACGATCCCGAGACGTGGGAATGCCTCGAGCGCGTCAACGAAATCGCGTCGAAGTACGACCTGCAACTGTTGCCCGAGATCCATACGTCATATGGTGACAAGACGCATGAAGCGATCGCGTCGCGTGGGTATCTGACGTATGACTTCTTCCTGCCGGGCCTGATCATCGACGCCTTCGAGCGTCAGACCAATGAGGCCATTCTCCGCTGGGTGGCCGACATTCAGTCGAAGGGCATCCGCACGGTGAACATGCTTGGCTGCCACGACGGCATTCCACTGCTCGACCTGAAGGGCCTGCTCACAGATGCGCAGATCGAGGCGCTCATTGCGACCGTCGTCGGCCGCGGTGGCTACGTGAAGGATCTGCACGGCCAGAAGAACATGTACTATCAGGTGAATGCGACCTACTTCAGTGCGCTGGGCGAGGATGAACAGAAGTTGCTGCTGGCGCGCGCCATCCAGATCTTCCTGCCCGGCAAACCGCAGGTGTGGTACCTCGACCTGTTTGCGGGCCGGAACAATCATGTCGCCGTCGAACAGGCGGGATCGGGTGGGCACAAAGAGATCAACCGAACCAATCTCACCGCAGCCGACATCGACGCCGGATTGC
>JANNVN010000223.1:0-3258 GCA_031414435.1 Gemmatimonadaceae bacterium | reverse complement strand
ACACGCGAAGCAGTATTTCCGGGACAAGGGCGCCAACGGCTGGATCTGGACACATCTCATTCCGATGGCGCTGATGTGTCTGTTTAGTCGGCGTCTGCTGGGATGGAGCTTCCCGTATCTGATCACCAGCGTGCCGCGCGAGGTGGCCGAGGATCTCACACAGATGACATGGCGGTCATCGACATCCACAATCTGGGAAGTCATCTACGGCTACGATCTCGTTGCCGCAATCCGCCGGATCCCGGCGACGACGCCGTTCCTCTGCCTGCATGGCGATGCGGATGACAGCGCACCGCTGCAGCGCATGGTCGAGTTGCAGGCCGTGCACCCGAATTGTGTCATCCGGGTGCAGCATGGTGCGACGCACCAGTTACCGCTCACCCATCAGGGATGGGTGCGCGCCCAGATCGCGTCGGTACTCGGCGCTGGTATCACCGGACCGTTCGCCCCCCCCCACACGGAGACGTTGCGAGCGCGCGCAGATTTCCGATCCTCGCGTGCGGAAGCTGGCCGACGGGATCATCGAGGCACAGGAGCGCGAGATCGCCGAGCTGAAGGAACGGATCCGTGATCTCGACCGATGAGAGCTTCAGAGCTTCCCGGCGTCTTGTGCGAGCCGATGCTGCCGGCCACCGCTGCGGGTATTCCGCGTGGCATGCCGCAACAACACGCGATTCCAGCGGTAGCGCTCGTTCGCCGTCGACGCGTCGCCGGATCAGCGTGCACATGTATTGCGCACGGCTGTGGATGGTCCGACATGGACCGAACCTCGTGACGAGAGGGTTGTGGTGTAGACGGTACCTCGTCAAGGCGAGCGCCGTGTCAGTGCCTGTACGCTCATCCAGCGTCACGACCGGAGACAGCAATGGAGCAAACAACGATTTCGATCACAGGAATGAGTTGTGGTGGGTGCGTGAACAGTGTTCGTCGCGCGCTCGCAAACGTGGCCGGTGTGACCGACACGAACGTGAAAGTTGGTGTCGCCGCAGTGACGTATGACCCTGAATCCACGAATCCAAGCGCCCTGCGTGACGCGATTGTGCAGGCAGGTTTCGCGGTCGCTGCGGCGTAAGCGACGATGACGACGAGCCCCGAGACCGCGGATCTCAACTACACCGCCTTGCGTGAGCTGATCGACCACGCGAATTCTCTCCCGCTCGCGGACCGAATCGCGCTGTTCAAAGGCTTGGTCCCTCACACCGCCAGCGAGCTTACGCCAGTCGAGTTCGCGGGCCTGATGCAGGAGTTGTTGCTCAAGGGTGAACGCCTGTACGAAGCGATCAGTCACCCGGGCGAGGGACGGCGTACGCGTGTCGTCCCCGGGGAAAGGGATATCGAGGGGCGATGAATCATTGTGCTCGTCCGTTCAATCCGGTCGTCGTGTCAGGCGACGCTGCGTGGGCGTGCTCGACGGGCGTCTCACAAGGCACATACAAGGCACATACACGGACCGGGCGCTCGACTCATCGAATGCCGAGTTGATGGTGGTGCCGCGCGTGAACGGTACGTGGCTCATCCGGTCCATCCACTGGTTGTCGCGCGCGAAAAAGTAAACGTACTCGTGCACAGACGAGTCTCCGCGACGCATCTCCGCATCTGAGTGTGGCAAGCACAGCCAAGGATGCGTCTCGTCATCGTGTAGACTGGTAGTCTTGCTGCCGTCGCGCGCCGAGCACTCTGGCAGCACGACGCGCATCATGATCTTCTGCCGGTGGCGAGCACATGAATGAGCCAGATGGAGTACCGCACGTGCTTGACGTTCCGTCGACGGTCGATGCTTCCGGCGTGTCGCCGAATGCGGATCATGACGGGCACACCGAGGCCCCGAAGACGGTCGCGACGGCGAGTCCGAACGCTGTTGTCACGCAAGAGACGCACGCGGGCCATGACATGGCCACCGCTCACGGTATGAAACGTGATGCGAAGGACACGACGCCTGATCCGCACGCCGGGCACGCTGCGCAAGGTGCGCACGACGAGCACGCTGGCCACGACAAACATGCTGGCCACTCGGTCGCGATGTTCCGCGACAAGTTCTGGATTTCGCTTGCACTGACCATTCCGCCGCTGATCTGGGGGCACATGCTCCCGGACGCGCTGGGCTTCACACCGCCGTCGTTCACTGGGTCGCACGGGATCCCGGCGCTCTTCGGCACGGCGCTGTTCGTCTACGGCGGCGCGCCGTTTCTGCGCGGTGCTGTCGGCGAGATCGAGGATCGCCAGCCCGCCATGATGACGCTGATTGCGCTCGCCATCAGCGTGGCATTTGTGTTCAGCGCATCAGTGGCCCTCGGCTTTCCCGCCATGCCGTTGTGGGAAGAGCTGGCAACACTGATCACGATCATGTTGCTCGGGCATTGGCTCGAAATGCGCTCGGTGGCGCAGGCAGAAGGCGCCCTCGGTGAACTGGCGAAATTGCTGCCGACGACGGCGGTCCGTGTGACCGGTGAAGGCAGTGCTGAGACCACCGAGGACGTGCCGATTGGAGAGCTGCACGATGGCGATACGGTACTCGTGCGACCGGGCGCCAATGTGCCGGCCGATGGTGTGGTGGTGTCCGGCTCGAGCAAGGTCGATGAGTCGCTGATCACTGGTGAATCGGCACCTGTCGAGAAGACCGCACAGGCGAAGGTGATTGCCGGTACGGTGAACGGTGCCGGCTCACTGCGGGTGACGGTCACGGGCACCGGTGATCGCACCGCGCTGGCGGGCATCATGCGCCTCGTGGCTGAGGCACAGAAGTCGAAGTCGGGGGCGCAGGTGCTCGCGGATCGTGCGGCGTTCTGGCTGACGTGGGTCGCGCTCGGTGCCGGGGCCATCACCTTCGCCGCGTGGCTGCTGTCTGGTGCGACGCTCGCCACCGCCGTCGAGCGATTGGTGACGGTGCTCGTCATCGCGTGTCCGCACGCGTTGGGCCTCGCGGTGCCGCTCGTGCTCGCGATCTCCACCACGATGGGCGCCAGGAACGGATTGCTCATTCGCGACCGGCGTGGGCTCGAAGAGGCGCGCAACCTGACGGCGGTGGTGTTTGACAAGACGGGAACCCTGACACTCGGCCAACACCGTGTCGTGGGCATGCGCACGACGTCAGGACTCAGCGAGGACGAGGCGCTGCGTTTGGCAGCCTCCATGGAACGCGATGCCGAGCATCCCGTCGCGAAGGCCATCGTGAGAAGCGCGGCGGATCGGAAGCTCGAGGTGCCTGCCGCGACGAACTTCACGACGATTCCGGGCCGTGGCGTGCGTGCGACGGTGTCC
>JANNVN010000222.1:0-2474 GCA_031414435.1 Gemmatimonadaceae bacterium | reverse complement strand
GCTGAAGGCGAGCAGGTTGAGTTCGACATCGTTGAGGGCGCGAAGGGCCCAGCGGCAGAGAACGTCACGAAGGCTTCGCGCTAAGCGACGCAGTCGGCCTCTCTGGAGGTCGTCGGACAAAGGGCTGGCCCGTTCTGCGGGCCAGCCCTTTGTCTCTGGGAGCCCGGCACTGAGTGGATGGACAGGTTAGGTTTCAGTCATACGCAGCGGCCGCCCTCCCCGGGGGTCCGCGATCGGAATTCCGTCTGACAAGGGTGTATGGCCAAGGAAGAAGCACTGCAATTGGAAGGAACCGTCAGCGAAGTCCTCCCCAGCGCGATGTTCCGCGTCTCGCTCGACAATGGGCACACCGTGCTGGCCACCATCGGTGGCAACCTCCGCCGTTTCCGAATCCGGGTGCTCGCCGGCGACCGCGTGACGCTCGAAGTCTCGCCATACGACCTGACGCGCGGCCGCATCGTCTACCGCCACAAGAACTGACCCTTCCGCCCCGTGCCTGAGCCGTTTCGTATGGCCACGCGCACGCCGGGCTCGCTCCGACTCCGTCTCGCCCTGCTCCTCTTCGGCGAGTTTGCCATCTGGAGTTTCTGGTTCGTCTCGCTTGGCAGCTGGTTGGGCGCCACGCTCCACTTCAGCGGACCACAGATCGGCATGATCTATGGCACGCTGGCGATCGCGGGCCTCGTCACGCCAATAATCGGCGGCGCCATCGCCGACCGACTTGCCCGCACCGAGCGGATGCTCGCACTCCTGCACGGGCTTGGCGGTCTGCTGCTCCTCCTCGCGTCTCGGCAGACCAGCTTCGGCGCGCTCTACCTGGCGATCCTGCTCTACGCGTTCTGCTACCTCCCGACGCTGTCGCTTGTCCCATCGCTGGTGATGCGACACCTGGCGACGCCACGTACGGAGTTTCCGGTGCTGCGCACGTTCGGTACCGTCGGATGGATTGCCGCTGGACTGGTCGTCGGGGCGCTCGGTCTCGAGCTGACGCCGTATCCGATGCAGATCGCTGCGGGCGCATCACTTTGCCTTGCCGCGTACTGCCTCACCCTGCCGACCACGCCTCCGCACCAGACACAGTCAGCTCGAAGCCTGCGCGCACTGCTGGGTATCGATGCGATCGGGTTGATGCGCGATCCCATGTTCGCGCTGTTCGTGGTGGCCACCATAGCGCTGAGCATTCCGAATCAGTTCTACAATGCATTCGCCGCGCTCTACCTGACGGAATTGCGCGCGCCCAATCCCGCCACGCTGTTGACGCTCGGCCAGATGACGGAGGTGGCGGTCCTGCTGCTGCTGCCACGGCTGCACACAGCGCTTGGGTCGCGTCGCGTGCTCCTGATCGGTGCCGCGGCGTGGGCGGTGCGCGCGGTGCTGTTCTCGCTCGGTGGAAATGGCAGCCTGCCGCTCATGTACGCCGGGATTCTGCTGCACGGCGTCGCCTACGGCTGCATCTACGTGGCGGGCCAGCTGATGGTACACGAGCGAGCGCCAGCGTCGATTCGCGCGGCGGCCCAGGGCTTCATGGCCATGGCGACCATGGGGCTCGGCAACCTTGGTGGAGCGTGGATCGCGGGTCGCACGGTGCAGTTCTACACTGGCCCGAACGGAACGCACGACTGGGGCGGCATCTGGATGGTGGCCGCCGTCGTCTCGACCGCAGCCACCATCGGCGTCCTCTTGAGCGCCAGCGTTCGCGACATTCCCGCCACTGCGGAGCCGTAGCGACACGCCTACGGCAGCGCCGCGCTTCCCGACCGCGTCAGGTCAGGCAGTGGATCACCGAAGATGTAGTGATTGAACCAACCGAGATTGTGCTGCATGACGGCGCGTTGCGATTTCGGCTTCGTGATGCCATGACCAAACCCCTTGTACACGATCATTTCCACCGGCACACTGCGATCTTCCAGCGCCTGACGCAGCTGGTACGCGTTGGCGATCGGCACGCGGCGATCCAGTTCTCCGTGCTGGATGAGCGTCGGGGTCCGGGCGGCGCGGACATAGTCGATCGGTGATGTCTTCGCGTAGATCGCCGGATCCGTGACCGGGTCGGCGCCAAGGTAGTTGATGGTGAATGGCGTGATATCGGTGTTGTAGTAGTAGGTGCGCCAGTCGGAGATTCCCGCACCGACAGACGTCGCCACGAACCGGGTGCTGCTGGTCGTGAGGAAGGCCGAGATGTAGCCGCCCTGACTCCAGCCCATCGACGCCACCCGCGCTGGATCCACCCAGCCCTTGGCGACGAGGGCATCGACGCCAGACACCACGTCCCACGCGTCGCCGACGCCAAGGTTGCGATAGTTCAACGCGCGGAATCGTTCGCCATAGCCCGCGCTGCCGCGATAGTTGACCTTCAGCACAAGTGCGCCGCGATTCACCCACTCGTCCACGGGGTAGTACCGTGCGTCGGGCAAGGTCGGCCGGTCGATGCCCGTTGGTCCGCCATGAATGACGCACAGCAGCGGGTACTTCCG
>JANNVN010000221.1:0-2905 GCA_031414435.1 Gemmatimonadaceae bacterium | reverse complement strand
CGGTGACAGTGCACTCATTGCACCGATTCGAGCATATCGGTGACACTCTGCACGAACGCAACGACAAGCGCGCCGCGAATCCCGGATGCCCGGCAACTCGGCCGTCAGGCGACCCCACCGGCACCCGTGCGATTTCCGTGGCATGGCCATCTCACCGTCGGGAGAGTGTCACCAGAAGCACCATATAGCTGCAATGAGTGCACTGTCACCGCATTTTCGGTGGGCCGAGCCTCGGCGTCAGCAGTCGCAGGCTGTCAGCAGAGATGCGTCTCCGCAGCGCACGAAGGGTCGACTCATCGAATTGGCATCCCTCTTGGCGCTGGCTCACCGGCGACATGCCAATCTGCGGATCGCCGCGCCGCCAGACGCTGAAGTGCAGATGATACTCGTCCACACCGGGCTTGCCGCGCTGCGTCGGGCCATGGCGAGGGACCGACGCGGAGAGCCCGACTGCGGCGACACTGTCCGACCACCTGGCCTTGAACATCACGTGCAGCGCCGTTCCTCGATAGCCGATCACCGAGTCACGCTCGCAGAGCTCCGGCGCAGGCAGCGACCGGAGCGACTGCTGGATCAGTCGAAACGCATGCAGGAACTTCCGCTCGTCGCCCGTGCTCAGGTCAACCGACACTGCCGCGAGCGTGGGGTCCGGATTGGCCTGCGTGGCGACGTCGGAATTCACCGTGACCACGACCTCGATGTTGTTGGCCCGGGGGAACGTCGTCCACACCTGGTGCTCGAAACTCGCCATCGTCGGACGCAGCCCCAGCGCACGCGCCCTGACGGTGTCGAGTCTCATGCCGAGCCGGACGTCATGCCAAGGCAAGCCCAGGGCACGATGCAGATGCGGCAGGACGGAGTCGGTCATTCCGGCGGATCCCTGCGCGCGCGCACTCGCGACGCCACACCACGCGTGGCACAACACGAGAGCGAGTGCGCACGCGACACATTGCATCACATGAGCTCAGAAGAGGGTGCCGTCGTATTCTTGCCCAGATCGGACACAATCAAAGTGAGAGATCACGTCAGGCGCTTGATGCCCGTTTGTCTCGTCGCTGCGACCGCGCTTCGCATGCAACCAGGTCAGTCCTGCGCTGCCAGCACCGCATCGCTCAACACGCGGCGGGCGACCACATCGACTTCCGCCACGCGGGCAACGCCTTTCACGGAGTAGAACACCAGCAGCGTGGTCGGCGATGCCTTGCGGCTGCCGAGCAGTCCGTCGGCATCGTTGGCGATGGTTTCAACCTGCCGGCCGTCAGGCGATGCGATCGCGATGCGGAATTTCGCGATGGCGCCTCCAGGCACCCGTGGCCCGATCTGCAGGAGGATCGCCTGCGCGGTGACGGCAACGGAGCACGATGGTCCACCGGCGTAACCGCAGCCCTCCAACGGTGGGTCGGTGATGTAGGCGACCTGCCCGATGCGCTGGTCATTGCCCTTGAGCAGCCAGTGGGCTTTCCGCGTCGTGATGTCGAAGAAGAGGAGGTTGCGCGCCTGACCGCCGCCGCCTTCATAGCTGTAGCGCGAGCTGCTGCCGAGCGACGACTGTGACTGACCGTCCAGCGGCGCGACCATCAGTGACGTGCCCTTGATGGGCTCGAACAGCCGCAGCGTGAGCGACTCGGCGGTGAGATCCGTCCCAGCGACATTCGTGATCGCGCCCTGCGGTGCGTCCTCGAGGCCGACGAACATGCCCCGCGTGAGGCCCAGCAGTGCGACGAGCCCGGCGAGGCAGGTGCCGAGGAGCAGCACGCCGTTGATGCGCCAGATCCAGCGGAAGACGGAGGTGGTGCGTGAGGTCATGATGTCGTCGCGCGCGTGGTGTGATCGCTACTTCGGTGCGCGCAGCGAACGCGCGCGCTCACCGGTCAGTACACGCGCCGGGTCACGATGTGTGATCGCCAGCCGCGCCATCGCGCCGAACAGGCCGAGCGGGGCGATGATAATCCCGGCCGCCGCTCCGGCGATGGCGCCGCCGGGCATGAGGCCCAACGTGGCACGGGTCTCGATCGAGAGGCGGGGCATGGTGGCCGGGGTGAGAGGAGCGTGCCGGGGAGGCGCGCTATTCGTAGTATGGTGCGACGTTATCAGGACGGCAACCTCGGGCGGGGGGCCGGTAGTCTCAGGCCCGCGTCACCGCACTGCCGACGTTGGTGTATGCCGCGCCAGGCGACCACACCGCCGGAGACGGTCACGAGCCCAGCGGCGACGCGAGCGACGACGCCAGTGCACGATGTCGGCCTGCCGGCGAACGCCAACTTTCGCGAAGAGCCGCACCAGGTGCGTGCGCACCTCGCTTAGGATCACGTGACCGCAACGGACCCTGATTTTCCAGTTACGACCTCTTCGCAAATTGGGGGGACGTCACAGCACGCACTGCGGGCTGCTCCGCGTTCATCACCAATGATCGACGGTTGCCAAACCTGCCAGGACTGCAAATCGTCCAACTTCACGACCTCGCATAACGTCCGGACAAATCTCTCGAATCTGTCGTGTCACCGCCCACGCACCGCAGCCGTTTTCGCCCGCAACTCCGTCAGCCAGTTAAGCACGACGATCGTCTCCGGCACCCTGTCATCCACTGCCGCGATCATCACGAATTTCCGACCATCCGGCGTCACGTCGTAGTTGCGGTGTGGCATCGGCATGTCGCCATCGAATACATCCGTGAACAACGCGCGACGCTCTGATACAGCCGGCGATGCTCCGCGCGTGATGGCGGCCGCCATCATCTTGCGATCCGCGCGATAGAAGATGCGCCGGCCGTCGGGCGACCAGAGCGGTTCGGTTCCGCCATCGCGCGACACCTGCATCGCGGCGCCGGGTCCAGGGAACGCCCGCAGGTAGATCTCGTAGCGGCCTGATTCACTCGAGGCGTATGCGAGCCAGCGGCCGTCGGGGG
>JANNVN010000220.1:0-24139 GCA_031414435.1 Gemmatimonadaceae bacterium | reverse complement strand
GTCGTTTCCCCGTGCAGCAACGGTTGGTTCCATGATCGAGGCCCTCAAGGAAAAACTGTCCGGCGAAGTCGCCAAGCTCCGCCACGAGCTGACGGTCACGCTCCCCAAGGAAATCAAGAAGGCCGTCGACCATGGCGACCTCCGCGAAAACAGCGAGTACAAGGCGGCCCTCGAACGGCAGCGCTTCGTCCAGGCGCGCCTCGGTCAGCTCGTCAAGCGCCTCAGCAAGCTGTCGGACATCGATATCACGCAGATCCCCACCGACCGTGTCGGACTCGGCAGTCGAGTGACGGTGGTGGACTCGATCACGGAGGTCCAGGAAGTCTACGAGCTCGTCTTTGGCGACGGCGGCGACGTGATCGATGGTCAGGTCAGCATGTCCTCGCCCATCGGGCTCGCATTGCAGAACAAGAGCGTCGGCGAACTCGCCATCCTCAAGCTCCCCTCGCGTACCCGGCGTCTGAAGATCGTCGAACTGCTGACCTTTCATCAGATCGTCGTCGTCGACGAGTAGTTGGGTCGAGGCCGGGCATCGATGCCGAATGGCCGATGCCCGGACGCTCGGAACGACCCGCGAAAGGCGAGAGTTCAGTCGTCGATGCCGAACAGCCGTTGCGCCTCAGCGTCGTAGACCTTCGACGCTTCCGCTGCGGTGACGGCGTCCCATCCGTGCACACGGCCCAGAATTCCGGCCACCTGCGTCGACAGGGCCCGACCCGCGTCCTTCCGCTCGTACGCGATCGGCATCCGTCGGACCAGCACATCCGCGACGGTGAACGCGCCCTCAGCCACGCCCGCCCAAAGCACCTCGGCTGCGATGTAGGGCAGCGCCGGATCGAGGCGGTCGCCAAGCAATGGCTCTCGCTCCACCAGCCCCCAGACCATCCGCCATCGGTCGCCGTAGGCGCGCACCAGCTGCTCAGCAGTCTCCGACTCAGGTATCAGCGCCAGCGCGGCACTCACCTCGGCCTCAGGCGGCAGGTGCGCCACCCCCGGCAATGAGGCGTCACTCGTCATGGAGGCCGTCGGCAACGGCCGGCCGAGCGCCCGCTCCACCACGTCGGTGATCTCGCTCGCCATGGCCCGATACGTGGTCAGCTTGCCACCGGTGACGGAAATCAGTCCTGACGCGGCGGTCGCGATGTGATGCTCGCGTGAGGCATCGTTGGCGCTGGTTCCCGCGTGCGCCACAAGCGGCCGAATGCCGGCCCAGGCGCTGATCACGTCACTGTTGACGAGCGCGGCCGACGGGAAAAAGTGATTGGCGGCGTCGAGCAGATACTGCACGTCACGACGATTGGCCCGAATGTCATCAGGCCCGGCTTCGGCGGGCGTCTCGGTCGTGCCGATGATGGTGTGCACCGGCGACGGCAGAATGAAGAAGACGCGGCCATTACCCGGATGCAGGAGCGTCAAGGCATCGGTGCAGGGGACACGATCACGCGGCACGGCAATGTGCACACCCTTGCTCCCCAGCACCGCCGCATGCGCCACGCCGTCGTCCATCCGTCGCGTCATATCGCTCCACGGCCCGGTGGCATTCACCACCACACGCGCCATCACGTCGCTCGTCGCTCCCGTCGCCGCATCGCGCACCGTCGCACCGCGCACCACGCCGGCCGCATCGTGCAGGAACCGCACGACGGGTGCGTGGTTGAGGACGACCGCGCCAGCCTCCGACGCGGCGACGACGTTGGCGATCGTGAGCCTGACGTCGTCAGTACTCGCGTCCCAGTACTGCGCCCCGCCGGTCAGTCCGTCCGGGCGCAGGCCGGGTTCCTGCTGCAGGATGCTGCGGCGTGATGCGCCACGATGTGTTCCCACGTTCCGGAAGAGCGAGAGCGCGTCGTAGGCCAGCAGGCCGGCACGCAGTTTCCACCGCGGGATGCGCGCACCGCGGTAGACCGGCCAAGTGAAGCGGAGCGGTCGCACCAGATGCGGCGCGATCTGCAGGAGCGTACGTCTCTCGCGGCTTGCCTCGAACACGAGGTGCAGGTGGCCATGCTCGAGATACCGCACACCGCCATGCACCAGCCGGGATGACCGCGACGATGTCCCGCTTGCCCAGTCGTCCGCTTCCACGATCGCGACAGAGAGCCCCCGCAACGCGGCGTCACGCGCGGTACCGGCCCCGGTGATTCCGCCGCCGACCACCAGCAGGTCGAACGGTTCCTCAGTCAGCCTGGTCCACGACACGCCTCGGGAGGCAAGGCCGAGTGCGGGCATCGTGCGTGGGTCGTGCTGAAAGGGCAGGGACACGGAGGCGGCAGGGGTACGGGGCGGTCGACCTGAGAAAGATGCGCCCTCCGAGCGGAAGCGCGTAGCTCTCTGGAGTGACTGACGGCTAAGTTAGGAGAATGTCATCGCATGGAACGCTGCGGCGGGTGGCCATCGTCACGGGTGTGCGTACCCCGTTCGCGAGGGCCGGTACTCTCTTCAAGTCTCTCTCCGCCATCGAACTCGGCCGACTGTGCGTCGCCGAGCTGATGCAGCGGACCAATCTGAACGGCGCTGATGTCGATGCGGTGGTGTTTGGCACCGTCGTCCCGAACATTCAGGCGCCGAACATCGCGCGCGAAGTCGCGCTGATGCCGCTGCTGCCCAAAGGGGTCGACGCGTGGTCGGTGAGCCGGGCCTGCGCCAGCGCCAATCAGGCGATCGCCGACGCCGCCGACCAGATTGCGCTCGGCCACATGGACTGCGTGATCGCCGGCGGCGCCGAGTCACTGTCGAATGTGCCGATTCTGCACTCGCGCGGATTCACGGACGTGCTGATGGCCGCCAACAAGGCGAAGAACATCAGCCAGAAGCTCAGCGCCTTTTCGAAGGTCCGGCCCAAGGATCTGGTGCCGGTCGCTCCCGCCATTGCTGAGCCGACGACCGGTGAGTCGATGGGCCAGAGCGCCGAGAAGATGGCCAAGCTGAATGACATATCGCGGCAGTCTCAGGACGAGTTCGCGCTGCGTTCGCACCGCCTCGCTGCGGCCGGACTGCGCGACGGTCGGCTCTCGGCCGAGATGTTTCCGGTGTACGTGCCGCCACGCTACGAGAAGATCGCGACCACCGACAACGGGGTGCGTGAGGACAGTACGCTCGAAGCACTCGCCGCCCTCAAGCCCGTCTTTGACAAGCGCTACGGGAGTGTCACCGCAGGCAACGCCTCACCGCTCACCGATGGCGCCGGGGCCGTCCTGCTGATGAGCGAGGAGAAGGCGAAGGCGCTCGGTTACAAGCCGATCGGATACATCCGCTCCTACGCCAGCGCGGCACTCGATCCCGGTGAGCAGCTGCTGCAGGCACCAGTGCTCGCTGCGCCCAAGGCGCTCAAGCGTGCGGGCCTGACGTTGCGTGATCTCGACCTGATCGAGATGCATGAAGCGTTTGCGGCGCAGGTGCTCAGCAACCTGCACGGATTCGAAAGCCAGTTCTGGGCAGAGCGCGCCGGCTTGACGCAGCCACTCGGCGAAGTGGACCGTGCCAAACTGAATGTGATGGGTGGCTCACTGTCGATTGGCCACCCGTTCGGTGCGACCGGCGCACGCGTGACCACGACACTCTGCAACGAGCTCGAGCGGCGCGGTGGTCAATTCGGCATGCTGACCGTCTGCGCCGCAGGCGGCCTTGGTTTCGCGATGGTCGTTGAACGCGTCTGACGTCACTCTTCATTCCATGACAGCACCAGCATCCACTTCATCGCGCGCCATCACCATGCAGGTGGAGGGCGGCATTGCTGTCGTCACCTTCGATCTGCCCGGTGCGCCGGTCAACACCTTCACCATTGCGGCGCAGGCCGAACTGCGTGAGGCATTCGACGCGATCCAGCGCGATCCCGCCATTCGTGCGGCGGTGTTCCTCAGCGGTAAGCGCGACAACTTCATCGCCGGTGCGGACATCGAGACGTTCCTCGAGTTCACGACTGCTGCCGATGCGGAGAAATCGAGTCGCGCCGGCCACGCTGCATTTGCGGCGATCGCCGACGGCAAGCCGGTTGTCTGCGCGATCAACGGTGGCTGCCTGGGTGGTGGAACCGAGTTCGCGCTCGCCTGTCATTGGCGTATCGCCACCGATGCACCGAAGACCGCCATTTCGCTTCCGGAAGTGCAGCTTGGCTTGATCCCCGGTGCCGGTGGCACCCAGCGCCTGCCGGCGCTGGTTGGCTTGCAGGCCGCACTCGACATGATTCTGACCGGCAAGACCGTGCGCGCGAAGAAGGCGCTCCAGCTCGGCCTCGTCGACGAAATGGTGCATCCCAGCATCCTGCGGCGGGTCGCCATCCAGCGCGCCACCGAGCTGGCGGATGGCACACGGCATCGGGAAGCCAGAAAGCATGGCGCAGGCGAAATGCTCCTCGACGACAACCCGATCGGCCGCGCGATCGTCTTCCGCAAGGCGAAGGAAGGCGTGCTGGCGAAGACGAAAGGCGTGTATCCCGCGCCGCTCGCTGCGCTCGACGCGGTCGCTGCCGGTTACAGCAGCGATGGGGATGGCTATCAGACCGAGGCGCGGCTGTTTGGCGAACTGGCCATGTCGCCCGAGTCAGCCGAACTCGTATTTCTGTTCTTCGCGACCACGGCACTGAAGCGCGACATGGGCGTCGACGTCGAGCCGCTGCCGAAGGCGATACCGGTGAAGAAGCTCGGCATTCTTGGTGCCGGGTTCATGGGTGCTGGCATTGCGAGTGTTGCCAGCCCGGCGGGCACGATCGTACGCATGAAGGATGCAGACACCGCCCGCGTGGCAAAGGGACTGGCCGCGGTGCGCGAGGTGATGCGCGACAAACTGGTGAAGAAGCAGGTCACGCGTCCGCAGTTCGATGACCTGATGCTCTCCGTCAGTGGCACCACCGACTACACCGGGTTCGGCAACGCTGACCTGGTGATCGAGGCGGTGTTCGAGGATCTGCAGGTGAAGCATCAGGTGGTGCGTGAGATCGAAGCGGTCGCGCCGCCGCACGCGATCATCGCCAGCAACACCAGCACCATCCCGATCGGCAGGATCGCGAGCGCCAGTGCCCGGCCCGAGCGCGTTCTCGGCATGCACTTCTTCTCGCCCGTGCACAAGATGCCGCTGCTCGAGATCATCATCCATCCGGGCAACGACCCGCAGGTGGTGGTGAGTGCAGTGTCGTACGGCCGCAAGCTTGGCAAGACGGTGATCGTGGTGCGCGACGGTCCGGGGTTCTACGCCAACCGCGTACTGTCGCCGTATGTGAACGCGGCTGGTCTGCTGCTCGACGAGGGTGTGTCGATCGAGAGCATCGATGACGCACTGGTGAAGTTCGGCTTCCCCGTCGGGCCGATCACCCTGGTGGATGAGGTGGGGCTCGACGTGGCGACCAAGGCGGGCGCGATCGTGGCCGAGGCCTTTGGTGCGCGTATGGCGCCGAACGAATCGATTCAGCGGGTGATCAAGGCGGGGCGTCTGGGGCGGAAGGGCAAACGTGGCTTCTATCTGTACGACGAGACGGGCAAGAAGGGGGGCGTGGACAGCTCGGTCTACGACCTCTTGCCGACCGGTCAGCGACGCAGCACTGTGCCCGCGGTCCGCATTGTGCAGCGCTGTGTCTACGCGATGCTGAACGAAGCGGTGCTCTGTCTCGAGGATGGAATCCTGCGGTCCGCGCGCGATGGCGACGTCGGGGCGGTCTTCGGCATTGGTTTCCCGCCGTTCCGCGGTGGCCCATTCCGGTTCATCGATCGTGTCGGGGCGTCCGACGTGGTCGCGGCCCTCGACGAGCTGGAGCGTGAGTTTCCGGGACGGTACCAAGCCGCCTCCAGCCTTCGCCAGATGGCTGAGGACGGCACAAGATTCTATCCTGCCATGGGGAAGCCGGTCTGACAATCGGACTCGACCAGAACGCGACGATGGGTGACGGCCAAGAGGCCACGCCGCCCGATGATCGCGAACTTTCCGCCCTGCTCGACGATATCGTCCGGCGTTTCGCCGGCTCGATTCGCGCGACCGGGGCCCGCTATCGGCTGCCCCCGAGCGATATCGGGGAAGCTGAACAGGAGGTCCGCATCCGTTTATGGCGGGTTTGCGGCACCCCTGAGAACATTTCGAAGCTGTCTGCGTCCTATCTGCAACGCGTGGTCACGACGGCAGTCCTCGATCTGTTGCGCCGTCGCCGCCGCGTGGCAACGCACGACCCGGTCGAAGAGCTGCCGCTGCCCGCACCTGGGCCGGGCCCCGACGCCGATGTCGAGGCTGCGTCGCTTGGAATCGTGGTCCGCGCCGGTGTCGAGTCACTGGGACTGGCGCGCCGCACTGTGGTCAAGCTGCATCTGGAAGGCTATCGGCGCGACGAGATCGAGGCGCTGCTCGGCTGGAGTGAAGCGAAAACCCGCAACCTGCTCTATCGTGGATTATCGGACCTGCGCGAGTATCTGGTCGCGCGCGGTATCGAATGGGGGAATGAGGAATGACGAGTTCGGACGACCTTCAGCTGCCACGTGATCCGGGCCCGGTGCCCGCGTCTCTTCGCGACGCTTTTGCCTGGGCCCGTGACGCGGAGCGGGCGTCAGCTCCAGCGTCGCTGCCTGACGATGCGGAACTCGACGTGCTGGCGGCGGCGGAAGGCGATGACGACACGCGATTCGCGCTGATCGAGCAACTGCTCGCCAGTCCGGAAGGTGCGCAGACGCTCGCCCACGTGGTGGCGGCGCGCACCTCTACCGCCGGCACCGACGAGTACTTCACCGCCGCCGCCCCGGCTGCACCGACCGTGCCCCGTGCCTTTGTCGATGGGACCATCGGTACGCGTCCGCGCGGCGCACTCGCGGCACTCAAGCCAATTCTGCTGGCGGCGTCGCTGATGCTGGTCGCAGGCACCAGCTGGTACGTGTTCACCCTGCCGCCGGCTGGCGATGAAGTGCGGTCGCTCGGTTCCTCGGTGGAGTTGCTCCCGGTACAACCGGTTGCCATCCGCGCGCCGATCACGCTGCGCTGGAAGCCACTCCGGGACGATGCGCGCTATATGGTCGAAGTCATGGACTCGACCGATACGCCCGTGTTCACCAGCGAGACAAATGCGACCGAAACCGTGCTTGCCACATCCACGCTCAAGCCCGGGACGTATCGGTGGTTCGTCCGTGCCCGGTCAACCGATCGCAGCGAAATTCGCTCACGCGTCGAGACGTTCACGATCAAGTAAGGCTGCGGTTGGTGTGGCGTCGTCGCGCCGCCTTGGATGCTCTGAGGATAAATGAAGGGCCGGATCTGCCATCAGATCCGGCCCTTCATCGTTCGAAACACTGGTGTTCCGGCGGCTCACGCTTCGGTTGCGGAGAACGCCCGCCAGGCCGACCGTGCAGTTTCGTGCGCGCAGACGCTCGCTTCGACTGTACGCGGTTGGTTCAGCGGAGGCTGGTCCGCAGCGGGGGCGTGCGTGTGAACGTCAGCGCCCCGTCGCCAATCACACTGAACGCCGCCCAGAACCGCGCCGGCACCCCTTCACGTCGGAGCGACATCTGCGCCGTATTCATCGCATCGGCCGTCGTCGCGCCACCGGCGAGATTTCGGTAGAAGCGCTCCATCAGCACGCGGGTCCAACGATCGCTCACCGCCCAGTGGCTCGCGACCACCGTCCGAACGCCGCGCGCCAGCAACGGCGCCACCAGTCCGTCCACCGCATCACCGCGCGAACCGAAGTCGCCTGTCGTGCGGCAGCCGGACAGGACCACCATTGCACGGCCGGCTGAGAGTTCGGCCAGTTCGCCGCCCGACACATACCCGTCGTCCGATGAGTCTGCGCGCAGAATCAGGTAGTTCGCGCCCAGTGCCTGATCGCTCGTCAGCGCGTGAGCGGCGGTGTGCAATACCGTGTAGCTCCCACGTGCATCACGCTTCAGCGCCGCTTCCGACGCATCGCTTCCGGTCAGCGCGAGCGAGCCGGGCGCCCAGCCTGCAGCGGCCCGTGCCTCATCCGCAGCCGCCTGCAGAGGGGCGAGCGGATTGCCGCGTTGCGAGCGCTCCACATTGATCTCGAGCGACTGCGGAATCAGGCCCTGGACTTCGGTGTCGCCAGCACCCATCGCGAGCACGCGGGCCGTCACGGACCGTGGTGCTGCGGCATAGGCAAGCGCCAGGGAGACAGACGGCGCCACCGTCACGACCACGCGATCGCCCAACACGCCAGCGCCAAGTGGCAACGCCTGGAATGGCACGCGGTAGAGAGGACCCTGCGGCACGATCACGAGGCGCTTGATGCGTGCAGGCAATCCACGCAGTGCCGTCGACAGGATCGTCGTTGCCACCTGCTTTCCCGCGCCAGCACCCGTTTCACCACTCTCAAGCAGCGCCAGCCAGCGGACGATGTCACGGTCCAGCGAGTCAAGTGGCGCCAGCGTGATGCCGCGTGCGCTTGTATTCGTGATGATCATCAGTGACGTGCGCGCCGGTGCAGAACCGCCGGCGTACACCAGCAGCGCGGTGCCCGGCGCGAGCTGACGTTGGACGTCTTTCAGCGAGGTCGCCGTGGCGCGCAGCCGACGCCGGGCCTCCACCATGACCGTGGACGTGTCGGAGTCGATGCCCCCGAACGTCCCCTTCTGCAGCGCACGTGCTCGCGCGCGCTCCGACGCGGCGAACGCCGAGGGCAGCCATCGACGCGACGTCACGAAGGCGGCCAGCACCTGATCGATATTGGCACTCGAACGGCCCCAGAAATCTGTCGGCGTCACCACCCGCCGCATTCCACCGGCGGCGACGGTCTCCCGGAATCGATCGAGTCGGTCATTGGCATCGACCAACCGCCGTGCGGCGCGCGTCGAATCGCCATTGCGCAACAACGCCAGTGCCACCGCGCCATCGGTGAAGTAGCGGAAAAGGTCCTGCTCCTTCGCGAATCCCGGTGCATCGAGCAGACGGATCGACTCGGCATAGTCCCCGCGATTCAGCGCCAGCAAGCCCCGATAGGAATCCAACTGCGACTCGTACCCTGGCCCAATGAGCTTCACGATACTGGCCGCACTGTCGAGCAGCGCCCGACTCTCCTCGAGACGCTGCATGCGGAGCGCAACGTCGCCCATCGTGTAAAACGCGCGCAAGGCGAGCAGCGGTTGATTGATCTCGGTACTCACGCGTCTCGCCTCGTGGGCGATCACGTCTGCCCCGGCCAGGTCCCCGAGCTGAATCAGCGCCGTCGCCTGCTGAAGCCGCGCGTTCGTGGCACCGTACCGGTCCGACGTGGCGTCAAAAAGAATCGCTGAGCGACGAAGCGCGGTGCTGGTAGCCGTGGCGTCTCCAATCTGTCCGGCAGCACTGGCGACGCCGAGCAGCGCCCACGCCTCGACGTTCCGGTCCTCGATGCGCTGTGACACCCGGATCGCTTCGGCGAGCTTGGCCATCGCCATCGGGATGTAGCCGAGCGTCGAGAGCGTGTACCCGTACCACTGCAGCGTCCCTGCCAGCGTCGGCTCGTCGCGAGCCAGACGGGCCGTCTTTTCGGCGCGTTCGAACCAGAGCATCCCGCGTTGGGTCGCGCCACTCCCGGCGTACATCGTCCCAAGCAGCAGTTCGCAGTTCCCGCTCACAAACAACAGCCGCGCGGCGTTCGCGAGTGCGATCCCGGCTTCGGCGTACTCCACCGCTCTGGCCGGATCGACAGACGCTCGCAGGCAGGCGAGACGCGAGCGCAGCAGCGTGTCGGCCGCCGCCGCAGTGGCCTCCGCCGAGTCGATCGCAGCCATGCTCACTCTCCCGCCAGTCCGCCGCTTGTAGAGCAACGCGGTGTAGCGCGTTTCCGCCAACTCATCAAGCGGCACACCAGCGCTGTCGGCCTTCGCTGCGGCCAGCAGGGCCGGGACGTCGCCGAATTCACCCTGCATCAGTCGCGTCACAATCCCCTCCCGCGCAATGGCGTTCCGCCAGCGCGGCTCGGTCACCTTCGCAGAGGCACTGTCCATCCAGGCCAGCGATTCGCGATAGCGTTGGTCGTAGCGCGACAACATCGCCAGCGCAAAGCGCGGAGCAATCGCCGTCGGGTCTGACGCGGCCCAGCGCTGCCACGCCTCGCGCCGCGACGCCACGCTGTCGGTCGACCGTGCCCGCATGGCGATGACGACGAAATCACGAGGGCCCAGCGCGGCGTCGCCGGGTGCCTGCACACCGGTCTGTGCAACCGCCGTTGCTGCCGTTGCTGCCGTTGCTGCCGTTGTTGCCGTGAAGGCGAGCAGGCCAAGACTGCGACCGAACAGCCGCCGCCGACCGCAAACCGACGATCCGGAGCGCCGAGCACCGCATTCGCCCGTTCCGAGCCCCCGATGCGCCAGCGCACCGGCCACGCTACCATCTCCTGTCACAGCCATCCGATTCCCCTCGTTGCAGGAACTACCCGCAGATGTGTGTCCCGTGGACGATCCGACGCTGTTTTCCAGCGATGGTGATGCTCTATACTCTGTCGCCGAAATGGACGGAAGCACAGACCGCGCCAGCGCTCGACCCCGTTGCCGTGCGCGCCGCCCTCATTCCGCGGATCAACGATGGCACCTTTCACGGTCTCGCGACCGCCTGGCGTGACGGCGACAGCCTCCTCACGGCCGCGGCCGGTACCGTCGCGACCGGTGGCGCCGCAATCAGCGCAACCACCCGATTCGAGCTCGGCGACGCCGCCGCCGTCCTCACGGCGGCCCTCCTCGCCCAGCTCGTCGTGCAGGGCGAGCTGTCGCTGGACGATCTGGCGCAGCGTTTCCTCCCTGCCGCGATCCGGCTCCCGACGCGGAACGGCCGTGCGATCACGCTCGGCGACCTCGCCTACCATCGCTCCGGGCTGGCCGATGCAGGCCGTTCCACCAGCAGCGGCCGCTCGGAGGTAGACCAGCTCGTCCGCGCACTGCGGGCCACCCCGCTCCGGAGTGACATCGGTGCCCGCTATCGCTTCTCGCAACTGGGCATCGATCTGCTCGGCCTTGGCCTGGCACGTCACCTCCGGATGCCTCTCGAAGGCGCCATCCGGTCTCGCATCCTCGCACCCCTTGGCATCACCGAGGTTGCCCTGTCCTCGTCCCGGCCGATCGCTGCCCGCGACGCCGTCGGCCATCGAGCCGACGGCCGTGCCAACCCCCGGCGCGCACGCCCCGGCGGCCGGTGGCGCAGCTCGGTCGTCGATCTGGCGCGCTTTGCGATCGCCGCCAGTGACAGCGTCAACGGCCCGCTGGCCAGTACGTTTGCTCTCATGATGCGAACTCGTAGCCCAGGGCCTGATCCGATGCTCCCAGTCGCGCTCGGCTGGCGTGTCTTGCCACTCGATGGTCGCGACATCTACTGGCACGACGCACAGGACCCCGAAGGATTCTCGGTCTACGTCGCGATGGACCCGCAGCGCCGCCGCGCGACGGCAGCGCTCGGCAACACCGCACGACCCGTTGATGCACTGGCCGGCCAGCTCCTGCTGGGCCGGGTACCAGTCCTTGCCCCGCCTCCGGGAAGGGCCGCAGCGTCGAAAGTGCCGACGCCCAATCGCACCCGACGCCGTGGGCAGAACTGATGCGAATTGGGCTGCTGTTGTTGTGTGTCGTCGCGGGCTGCGCCCCCTCCGAGCAGGCGATCGCGCGTGGCAAGGACGGTGTCACCGTCGCGCTGGCATCGCCCGTTGGCATCGTGGATTCGAGCGATCGTCGGATTGCATGGCATCCCGCGCCGGAGATCTCCCGATACGAGGTCGTCGTCTCTGATTCGGTCGAGACGCCGATCTTCTCCGCCGTCACGCCGGACACCCAGGTGGTGCTGCCCGACGCGTTTCGGTATTCGCTCACCCAGAACTATCGCTGGTATGTCACGGCCTATCGTGACCGCGACTCCACCGCCTGGCGCTCGCCGATCGCGATCTTCCGGCTGAAGGGTGACGGGCGACGGATGCCGCCCATGCCAGCGCCGTAGACACGCATGCTGCACCTGCCCCGAGGTCTGTGCTGTGCGCGGAGCGTCAGCTGCGCGCTGGCGATGTTCCTGGCCGGCCCGGTCGCCGCGCAATCCACGAGCGACTCACCGCTCTCGGTGGAACGCATCTTCCGTAGCCGTGATTTCATTGCGCAGGGACTCCCGTTCGTCCAGTGGATGAAGGACGGTCGCAGCTATCTGCAGGTGAAGCGCGAGATTGGCGGTTCCGCGCTGGTGCGGGTCGACGCAGTGACAGGTGCCGAGACGATTCTCGTGCCGGCTGGTGTCCTCAAGGATGCGAGTGGCGCGCCGCTCGAGATCGAGGATGTGACGCTGTCGCCCGACGAATCCGCCGCCCTGCTCTTTCATTCGTCGGTTCGCGTCTGGCGCACGAACACGCGCGGAATTTATCACCTCGTCGATTTCGGCACGCGCGCCGTCTCACCACTGAGCACGGCCACGTTCGCTCCCGTACGGGAGATACCATCCGGTCCGGGGTTTCTGGCCAGTGGCCTCGCCAGCGGCGCATCTGATCCGACGCTGCAGATGTTTGCGAAATTCTCCCCTGACGGCAGCCGGATCGCGTTCGTGCGCGCGAATGATCTCTGGGTGAAGGAGCGTCGCTCTGGTGCGGAGACACGCCTGACCGCCGATGGCAGTGACGACATCATCAACGGCACCACTGATTGGGTGTACGAGGAGGAACTGGGCCTGCGCGAGGCCTTCCGGTGGAGCCCCGACAGCAAGCGACTGGCCTTCTGGCGTTTTGACCAATCCGCCGTGCCGGCATTTCCGATCGTGGACGAACTGGGGGTGTATCCTCGGGTGTCGACGCTGCGCTACCCGAAGGCTGGCGAAGCCAACTCCCGCGTCACGATTCATGTGATTGGCGCAGATGGCAGCGATCGACACGCGCTGGACGTCGGTTCCGACGCGGCGCAGTACATCCCACGTCTGGAGTGGATCGATACCGATTCCATTGCCGTCCTGCGTGTGCCGCGTCGACAGGTGCAGCTCGATGTGATGCTCGTCAGCGCCACGTCCGGCACCGGCCGGATTGTCGTCACGGAGCGGGATTCAGCGTATGTGAACGTCGAGGGTGAGCCGGTCGTCTGGCTGGCGGATCGGCAACGATTCCTGCTGCGCAGCGATCGGAGCGGCTGGCAGCAGCTGTACCTGTATCACCGCGACGGGCGTCTCCTCACGCGTGTCACGCGCGACAGCATGGATGTGCTCGAACTGCTCGCGGTGGATGAGAAAGCACGATCGGTGTACGTGAAGGTTGCTGCTCCGACACCGTCACAGCAGCAACTGATGCGAGTCTCGCTCGACGGACGTCGTGCGGAACGCCTGTCGCAGGGCGATGGGTCACATGCGGTCCTGATCAGTCCGACGGCGACGTACCTCATTGACGCCTGGTCGCGGCTTGGCGTGCCGCCGACGGTCTCGGTGTTCTCGCTGCCACGCATGTCGAAAGTGAAGGTGCTGACAGACAATGCGACGCTTCGTTCGCGCCTGGTCGATCAGGGGATTCAGCCCGCGCAGTTGATCGCCATCCCCATGTCGGACGGGACTCGACTCGACGCCTATCGGATCGTTCCGGCTTCCTTTGACAGCACACGGAAGTATCCCGTTCTGATGTACGCGTATGGAGGGCCGGCAGCTCCTGAAGTCATCGACCAGTGGGGCGGGGCGAGATACCTCTGGCATGTCTCGCTCGCACAGCTTGGATACGTCGTGGTCGTCGTCGACAATCGCGGGGCTGCCTTTCGTGGCCGGGACTTCCGCAAGGCGACGCAGTGGCGCCTCGGCATCCAGGAGACCGAGGATCAGCTCGATGCGGCGCGATGGCTCGGACGCCAGTCGTGGGTCGATCCCGCCCGCATCGGCTTCTGGGGATGGAGTTTTGGTGGCTATCTCGCGACGATGGTGGCCGCGAAGGGTGGGGACCTGTTTCGCGCGGTGATCGCCGTCGCGCCAGTCACCGACTGGCGCCTCTACGATTCGATCTACACGGAGCGATTCATGGCGACCCCGCAGGAGAACCCCTCCGGATATCGCGATGCTGCACCACAAAACTTCGTGGCGGGGATCCGCGCACGATTCCTGCTGGTCCATGGCACAGGGGACGACAACGTGCATCCGCAGAATTCCGTGCAGCTCATCGAACAGATGATTCGCGCCAATCGGCCCATGCAGCAGCTGTTCTATCCGAATCGAACGCACTCGATCGGCGGTGGGAACGCGACCGTGCATCTGTATCAGGCGTTGACCCGATTTCTGCGCGAGAATCTATGAAACCCGCACGTCTCACACTCGCTGCGTTGATCCTGCTCGCGGCCTGTTCCACGCGGCGTGCTCCGGCGCCGAACGATGACGTTGAACGGCAGCGCATCGCCGGGGAGGCCGTGCGGACGGTTGACCGTCGTGCTCCCGTCTGGCAATGCACACCGGCCGTTCCGTCACCAATGCCGTCGCCGGCAACGCGTGCCGAGCGCACCGGTTTCTGCGCGACGACGCCGTATGAAGAGGCGATGGCGTTTCTCGATTCGGTCCGCAGCAAGGCCGCACCCAATCGCATCATGCGGATCATGCGGCTTGGCACGTCACCACGCGGCAGGCCGTTGATGGTCGTGACTGCCTGCGCACGCAGCAGCCGCACCGCTGATACCTGTGACGCGTTCCTGACGCCGCGCCGACGCCGCCCCGTCGTGATGCTGCAGGCCAACATCCACGCTGGTGAAGTGGAAGGGAAGGAAGCGGTCCTCGCCCTCCTGCGCACCGTGGTCACCGATGCCCGGCCGAACCTGCTCGACAGCCTGACGCTGGTCGTCGTGCCGCTCTACAACGCAGATGGGAATGAGGCCCTCGGCCCGCAGTCCCGCAATCGCGGCGCGCAGTTCGGTCCCGCAATCGTCGGCGAGCGGCCGAATGGCGACGGACTCGATCTCAATCGCGACTACATCAAGAGCGAAGCGCCGGAAACGCGCGCGCTCTTGCCACTGTTGACCAGCGGCAGCATCGACGTGTTTGTCGATCTGCACACAACCAACGGCAGTTATCACGGCTATCACCTCACCTGGTCGCCGTCACTGCACCCTGGCGCGCCGCTTGCGAGCTTCACCAGCGACACATTGCTTGCCGCGATTCGCCGCCGGCTCTGGAAGAAGGGAACAAAGACGTATCCGTACGGCAACTTCAGCAACTCGTTTGCGCGCGAGGTCTCACTGGATGCGACGAAGGAGGGTTGGTTCACGTACGATTCGCGGCCTCGCTTCGGCAGCAACTATTTCGGCCTGACCGGCGGCATCGCGATCCTCAGCGAGGCGTACTCGCACGACCCTTTTGCGCTGCGCGTGGGCAGCACCGCGGCATTCGTGCGCGAACTTCTTGGAACCGTCGGGGCCGACCCCGGTATCCTCGCGCGCGTGACCGCTGCACGTCGATCGCTGACGCTTGGCGCCGCGCCGCGCGGCGTCGTGCTCGAGACGCAGCTCACCACACGCCCATTCAGCGACAGCGTGCTGGTCGAGACGCTGATGGCAGACCCCGACAGCGCGGCGGCTGAACCGGGCGTCCCGCGCGGCATCCGGCGTACCGGCCGCATCGCGGGGCAGTGGATGCCCGTCCATGACCGGTTCGTCGCGACCCGCCAGACAACGGTGCCCGCTGGTGGCTGGCTGATCGAAGCCAGCGATACCGCTCTGGTTGCGCTGCTCACCCGGCACGGTGTGCGGGTCCGGAGCGAGACGGTCAGTCGGACAGTGGACGTCGAACGCTTCCAGCTCGACTCGGTCGCGCGGGTGGGCCGTGCGTTTCAGGGGCATCAGGAGGTGCGTGTCGCCGGTCGCTGGGTGCGTACGCGGATGCTCCCGTCGCCGAGCTGGCGGCGGGTTCCGGCCGCACAGCCACAGGTGCTCGTCGCCGCGCAGCTCCTCGAGCCGGAGTCGAATGATGGCGCCACCACCTGGAACTTCTTCGATGATCGGCTCTCCATGGGCAAGTATCACCCGGTGATGCGGATCACGACGCGGCTCCCCAGCCCCTGAGCGCGACGGTTTCGCCGGGGAGGGAGGCTATATTCTGGGACTGGGCCCTCAGCGCTGATGGCCACATTCTTCCCTGCTTCCCCGCGCTCTGATGCTGCGCAACGCGCTGCTGTTTCTGTCCAATCGACAGGGCATTTTCAATTTCGTCCGCCATAACGGCGTGGCGAAGTCCTTTGCGTCGCGCTTCGTCGCTGGCGAGTCGGTGTCCACCGCGATCGAGGCGGTGCGAGCGCTCAACGCCAAGGGCATCTCCGCATCGCTCGACCTGCTCGGCGAGAGCACCACGAACGAAAGCGAGGCCTACGCGTCCCAGCGGGAGTATCTCCAGCTGCTCGACCTGATCGACCGCGAGAAGCTCGACGCGAATGTCTCGCTCAAGCTCACCGCCATGGGGATGGATATCTCCGACGAGCTCTGTGTCCGGGTCACGCGCGAGATCCTCGAAAGGGCGAAGCGATACAACAACTTCGTCAGACTCGACATGGAATCGAGTCAGTACACCCAGAAGACGCTGGACTTGTTCGAGAAACACTTCTATCCGGATTTCCGCGCCAACGTTGGTATCGTGCTGCAGAGCTACCTGTATCGGACGGTGGCGGACGCCAAGCGCGCTGCCGAACTCGGTGCTCGCGTGCGGATCTGCAAGGGCGCGTACAAGGAACCGGCGGAGGTGGCGTTCCCGGAGAAGGCCGATGTCGACAAGAATTACGTCGCCGCGATGCATCACCTGATGGAACACGGCAACTATCCCGGCCTGGCAACCCACGACGAGGTGATCATCGCGGAAGCCCGGCGTTTTGCCCAAGAGAAGGGCATCGCCAACGACCGCTTTGAGTTCCAGATGCTCTATGGCGTGCGTCGCGATCTGCAGGAAGGGCTCGTCCGCGATGGCTATCGCATGCGCTGCTACGTCCCGTTTGGGACACAGTGGTATCCGTACCTGATGCGGCGCCTCGCCGAGCGTCCGGCCAACGTTGCCTTCATGACCGGGAACGTGGTGAAGGAATGGTTCGGTTCACGACGCAGCGCATGATGTCGCAGTGAGCGGGGCCGTCGCATGAGTGCACCGTGAGCGGGCAGCACCTTCCTGCGGATCACACGCTGGGTGATGCCAACACGATTGGCGGCTATGCCCTCGTTCACGGTCGTCCCGCAGCGTTTGAAGGCAGCGATGGCATGTCGTACTCGGTGGAGCTGTGTGTCGATCAGGTCAATGATGCCGGCACGCTGTGGGGCGCCTACCTGCTCTTCCTCCGCTGGCGCCGGGTCGGTGCCTCAGGGGTGGAGGGGCATCTCGAGACGGACTATGTCGCGCGTGCGGCCACCGCCGACGCGGCGCGAGCGGTGCTCGGCCGCCTCACACTGCAAGCGGTTCGTGATCAGCTCGAACTGCGTATCGCCGCGACCGCGCCGCCAGCAGCGCGCCGTTGGTTCGATGTGATGCGTGATGACACTGGGGCCAGCGAGTCGGGCGCGCCGACCGGGACAGCGCATGACTGAATCGGGGAGCGCCGTCGCGCCACACTTCGGGATCATTCTCAGCGGCACTGGTGGCGTCTGGCGTGTGCGCCGCACCGATGGCGACATCGTCGAGGCCGCGTTGCGTGGACGCCTCAAGCGATTCGACGATGCCAAGGGCAAGCAGGCCCGCGCCAATCGTGATGGTGGCACGTCGCGCTCCAGCGTCAAGTCGCGCGCCGACAAGCGCGAGGATCGCAATGACGATCAGGACACACCCACCCTCAAGCTCGCGGTCGGCGACGAAGTCCAGATCGAACAGCAGGACGAGGGCGCACGCTGGGCGATCGCCGACATCCTGCCGCGCCGCTCACAGCTCGCGCGCCGTGCGCCGGGCGGTGGATACGGACAGCGCATCGTGGCCGCCAACGTCGATCAGGTGCTGGTGGTCTTCGCCGCTGCGAATCCCGAGCCGCACCCGCGCATGCTCGATCGCTTCCTGATCATCGCCGAAGCGAATGAGATTGCCGCCCGCGTCGTGATCAACAAGGCCGACCTCGTCTCGCCCGAAAGCGCCCGCCTCCGATTCGCCGATTACGAACGCGCGGGGTATCCGGTGCATGTCACCAGCACGACTACCGGCCGCGGACTGGATGCACTGCGCGAAGTGCTCGAAGGTCGGACCACCGCACTCAGCGGGCCAAGCGGTGTCGGCAAGAGCAGTCTGATGAACGCGATGTTTCACGGTCTCGACCTGCGTGTCGGCGAAATCAGCCAAAGCGTCAACAAGGGCCGCCACACCACCGTCGGTGCGCTGCTCCATCCACTGCCAAATGGCGGCTATGTGGTGGACACACCCGGACTCCGCGAGATCGGCATGTGGGGGCTGACCGCTGAACACCTCGACGGATATTTCCCGGAGTTCCGACCGTACCTCGGCGAATGTCGGTTCGCCGATTGTGTTCACACCGTCGAGCCAGGATGCGCGGTACGCGACGCACTCGCCCGCGATGCCATCTCCGCCGTCCGCTACAACACCTACGTCACCCTGCTCGATGAACTCGCGAGCGAAGCGGAGATCTGGGAGTAAGTGGTGCCGAACCCGACCGAATCCAAGGCGGTGGCGCGCCGGGAAATGATTGCATGGGTCATCGCCGGGGCCCTTGCACTGGCACTCATCGGGCGGATCGCCATCGATCGGCAGCCGTCGTCGGTCGCAACGGAAGACCCCGCCGTCGGCCAGGCCCGGTCAGCGGTCGCCGACCTCTACGTCCGAGACTCCGCCGGGGCCCTCGTCCCCCTCGCGCCACGGGACGGGCCGGCCATCCTGATGGTGAACTCGAAGACCTGCTCATTCTGCCGCCTGGCACTCCGCGACATCGCCGCGCGACAAGGGCGTGACGGCGTCCCGCGATTGCGCGTCGTCACTCTGGAAGGGGCAGAGGCTGGGCGCGTGATGCTGAACAGTTTCGGCGTCCGCGGCGCTTTCAGTGCTGGCCCCGATGGTGAAAGCGATCAGGTCCTGCTCACTTTTCGTATCCCGGGTACTCCCGTGTTCGCCCGTACCGACGGTGCCGGACGCATCGTCGAGACGGTTCCTGGCTACCCGGGTCCGGAAATCCTTGCGCGCTGGTTGCCTGTCATGCGTGGTCAGTAGGAACCGCGCGGCCCGGAACCTGCCATCGATGCTCATGTTCGTCGCCGTTCCCTCTTTCAGCACACCATGACGTTTCGTCGCTCGCTCGCACTTTCCGTCCTCACCACCATTGCGGCCACGGCGCACGCACAGACGCTCGCCGACGCCCGCACCTGCGAACGCGCCATTCGCGGCAGTGCGGTCGACCGCGCTTCCATCACGCGCATGATCGGCACGTCGGCGAGCACACCGGTGGGCCACTTCGCGGCCGGGTGCCTCAACGTGATGGAATCCAAGTGGGACAGTGCGGCCGGCCATTTCAATGCTGCCGCGAAGGGCAATCCGCGGAGCAGTGCCGCCTTCCTCTGGGTTGGCAACATCACCGGGCAGCAGGCACGCATGACGAGTGATCCGGCTGGCAAGGTGCGACTCGCGCCACAGATCCGCGATGCCTATGCGAAAGCCATCGAACTCGATGGCGCCAACATCGATGCGCGTGAGGGGCTGATGCAGTTCCTGCTCGAAGCCCCGGCGCCGCTGGGGGGAGACAAGGCCAAGGCGACCGAGCAGGCGCTGGCGATCAGTCGCATCAGTCCATTCCGCGGACTCTCGGCCCAGATCACCGTTGCTGCGAGTAGCCGCGACAATGCCGCCGTCGAACGGCTGCTTGGCACCGCCACCACGCAATTCCCCGATAGCGTCATCGGTTGGGCGAACCTCTCGGCCATGCAGGCTGACGCGCAACGGCCATCCGAGGCATTCGCCACGATCACGCGTTGGCAGGCACGCCAGACCAACGGCGCGTTCGCGCTCTTCAGCATTGGCCGCACTGCCGCCGTCACAGGGCAACAGCTGCAGCGCGGCGAACAGGCGCTGCAAGCGTACCTCCGCGGACAGCGCGGACCGAATGACCCACCGTTCGCCAATGCACATTTTCGCCTCGGCCAGATCTACGAGCGGCAGAAGCGGAATGCCGAGGCACGGGCTGCGTATTCGCTCGCCCTCAAGTCCAACCCCAGCATGCGCGATGCTCAGACTGCGCTGGATCGCGTGAAATAATGCGCGCGCCGACGATCGTGATCGCCTCACTGGTCGCTATCGCCATCACCGGCCTGTTCTTCGCCATCGCAACGGTCATCAGTGGCGCGGGTGCGGTGACGTTCCTGTTCCTGACCTTGCCTGTTGCGGCGGCGGCGTGTCATCGCGTCAAACGCTATTCCCGGACCGCACTGTTCGTAGGCTCATTGGCATCGATGGCGCCGCTGATGGTCGGCGTCATGCTCAGCTGGCCCAACCTCGGCAGCGGGATGCCGTATTACGCAGGGATCGCCACACTTTTCGCCGGCCTCGCGGGCATGCTGTCACCGGAAGCACGAGTGTGGCACGCCACTGAAAGCGCGCACCGGCTGCTCGACCTGTAGCTCGCCTCCCGCGACTGCGCAGCAAGAAGCAGTGTTTTCCTCGCGGCGCATACCGTTGACGCCACCGCGCCGGCTGAGATCATGCGCCATCCGCGCGCCGCTGAACGGCGATCAGGCACGCCACAATGCCCGACTACCGGCTGCGCAACGTTCCCAATCCGCCATCCACGCCAAGCGTCTGTCCCGTGATCCAGCTGTTCGCCGGATCCAGCAGAAACGCGATCGCACGCGCCACATCTTCCGGCTCGCCGAGACGGCCGAGGGCATGCATAGCCACCGATGATTGCTCCGCCGCGGCACTGCCCGTGATGCGCGCGGTCAGCGGTGTGCGCACCAGTCCTGGTGCCACACAATTCACGCGTACCTGTTTGGCGGCGTAGCTCGCAGCGGCCGAGAGTGTGAGACTGATCACGCCCCCCTTCGCGGCAGCAATCGCCTCATGGTTCGCAAGCCCGATGCGCGCCGCGGCCGTTGAAACCAGCACGATGCTGCCGCCAGCCGGCTCCGTGTTGTTCATCATCGCGCGCGTAGCCGACCGAACCAGCGAAAACGCCGACCGGAGGTTGACGTTCAGCACCTCGTCGAACTCCTCGGGTCGCGTCAGATGCGCGGGCTTGAGCAGGAGTGACCCGACGCAGTTCGCGGCACCGTCCAGCCGACCGAAGGTACTGACTGCCGTTTCGACGGTTCGCTCGATATCGGCGGGGGCGGTCGCGTCGACCAGCACGGTGGTCGCGCCGAGTTCCGTGCCGAGGGCGGCGAGTGCGTCAGCGTTACGCGCTGCGAGGACCAGGCGTGCGCCGCCGGCAGCAAGCTGTCGGGCCAGCGCCGAGCCGATCCCGCCGGTCGCGCCGAGGATGAGATGGACGGAAGAGTTCATGTCGTGCGAATGCGCCGCGTCGCCTTAGCGTTTCAACCCCAGCGCGTGTCAGGGTGACAATCGCTCCATCGTCCAGCCTTCTGTCTCACGGCGATAGCGAATCCGGTCGTGCAGGCGACTCTGGCGACCCTGCCAGAATTCGATCTGGCTCGGCACGACGAGGAACCCACCCCAGTGATCGGGCAGTGGTGGAGCCATCTCGCCCGGAAACCGTGCCTCGACATCGGCCACCTGCGTCTCGAGCACGGCGCGATTCGCGATGACGCTGCTCTGGCGACTGGCCCACGCACCGATCCTGCTTCCGCGGGGGCGCGAGTCGTAGTACGTGGCGGATTCCTCCGCAGCGAGTCTCGAGACCGTCCCTCGGATACGGACCTGCCGTTCCAGCTCCACCCAGAAGAACACCAGCGCCGCCTGCGGATTGGCCTCCAGGTCCTGCCCCTTCCGACTGCGATAGTCGGTGAAGAAGGTAAAGCCACGATCGTCGACACCCTTCAGCAGGACGATCCGTGCATCCGGGCTCCCGTCGGAGGCAACCGTCGCCAGCGTCATGGCATTCGGTTCTGCGATGGAGGCCTCGGTGGCATTGGCGAACCAACGCTGGAACTGTTGGAGCGGGTCGCCAACCACGTCGGCGATGTCGAGCGACGCGAGCGCGTAGTCGCGGCGGAGATCTGCGATGGACCGCATGAGTTCGTGAGTCTGGAGTTCAGGGGAACGACCGTCGGGCGATCTTCTCCAGGCCGCAGGACTGCGCGGCCTCGAGCAGCTCGCCGCGATCATGGATCGAGACGACGTGAGGAAGGAAGAGCACCGGGCACCCGAGGGTCACTGCAAGCGTCTCTGCGACGGCGTCGGCGGCCTCTTCCTCAGTCTCATCACCCGGTGCTCGTGGCGACAGTATCACACCAGCAACGGGAATGTTTCGCGAGAGAAGAATCGAACTGATGAGGGACACGTGCCCCATCGACCATCGTGAGATCGGTTCGACGATGATCGTCGGCAGCGTCCATCGTGCGATCAGATCAAGCATCGTGAGTGACGGCGTGATTGGATCCAGCAGGCCGACCGCGTCAGCTATGACGAACATTGATCGGCCGGCGCAGAGTTCCTCACGCGCTCGGTCGAATACCGCGCTGTGCAGCAGCGTGCCCGACGCGTCGGCCGCGTGCATCGGCGATCGGCGCGCCTCGAGGGCGAACGGCGTAACCAGACGTGGGCTGTCCAGGTGTGCGGCCGCCCAGCGGATGAGTGCGCCAGCACTCCCAGACTCACAGGGCTCATCGATCCCGGTTTCGACCGGTACCATCGCTGCCACATTGGCACCGTCATTGGCGAGCAGGGCGATCAGGATGGCCCCGACGAGGGTCGTCTGATCGCTGGGCGTGACGCTCGTGACGGCATAACCTGACAGGAGCCCATGGCTGGCGGCCGGCAGCTCTCCCATCTCTGGGTTCATCGAAATCTCCGGCGTGTCATCGATGCAAAGTCACGCGCTGGACGCCATCTGCCAACCGCTGAAACCGATCGACCGGTGCCCCACGTACGGACGGCATCCTCTCCGTCTTCCATCAGGAGCCGTCCATGCAGCCGCACTCCCGCACAGCCGTTGCCCTGTTCGCCGCGCTCGTCGTGCCGCTGGTGCCTGCGCTGGCGCAACAGACCATCCGACTCACGCCAGCGAACGGTCACGTCTCGATCTGGAATCTCGTCGGCACCGCGCGCATCGAGCAGGGTTCGTCTTCCGAGGTTGAAGTGGAGATCACGGCCCGGGGCGCCGACGCCAGCCGAATGATCACGAAGACGGGCCTGATCGACGGCGAGCAGACGCTCCGGATTTTCTATCCGGTGGATGAGGTACGGCCGGCTGACTCTCGCCGCATGCGCCGCAGCAATTCGTCGACCACGCTCCGCCTGAGGGATGACGGCCGGTTCGGTGGCGGCGGGCGCTTCCTGAACGCTGGACGGCGCATGAAGCTCTGGAGCGGAGCGGACTTTGAAGCGTCGGCCGATCTCGTCATCCGCGTGCCGGAAAACGTGTCGCTCGATTTCCATGTTGCACTTGGCGATGTGGAGGCAGGCGGCACCAGCCGCAGCCTGACCATCGACACCCATGCGGGCAACGTGCACACCACGCAGACGCGCGGGCCGCTCAACATCGATACTGGCTCCGGTGCAGTCGAGGTCAGTCAGCACACCGGCGATCTCTCGGTGGATACTGGGAGCGGTGATGTCGAAGTCCGCGACGTTGCAGGCGCAGAGAAGATCTCGCTCGATACCGGCAGCGGTTCAGTGATCGCCGACGGCTGCACAGCCCGCGGCTCACTGAAGATCGACACCGGCTCCGGCCGGATCACTGCCCGCAACATCGAAGCGGCAGAGATGACGCTGGACACGGGCAGCGGCTCGGTCGAGGTGGCGCCGACGTCAGCCGCGGGGTCGCTGCATGTCGACACCGGCAGTGGGTCCGTGACACTGATCGCCCCGTCGAACTTCGGTGCTGAGCTCGAGATTTCCACTGGCTCTGGCGGAATTCGCAGCGATCTGCCGCTCCAGACGCTGCGTCGCTCCGAGGGTGAACTCACGGCACGCATCGGTGACGGTCGCTCTCGCGTGTCGATTGAAACTGGTTCTGGCGGTGTAGCGATCCGGGCTCGACTCTGATTCGCGTGCTCTCGCGGAAGCTGGCTGCGATCACGCGCACACCGCGGGTTGGACGGATGAAAACAGAAGCGGGGCCCCCCCCTACCGGGGGGGGCGCGTGTGTTTTGCGAGTTTGCCCGCCGCGCCCCCCCGAAGCAGGGGGGTCACCCCGCGG
>JANNVN010000219.1:0-10009 GCA_031414435.1 Gemmatimonadaceae bacterium | reverse complement strand
GGGCTGCCGTTGCAGATGGTGGAGATTCACGAGCCGATGCGTCTGCTGCTGATCGTCGACGCCACCAGCGACGCGCTGCTCACCGTGGCCTCGCGCGTACCGGAAGTCGCCGAGCTGGTGGTGAACGAATGGATCCAGCTGGTGTCATGCGATCCTGACACCGGCGCCATGGCCATCTTCGAGGATGGACGGTTCGTGCCGTACACACCGGGCGCAGCACCACTGCCACGTGTGCAGCGGTCGCGCGACTGGCACATGCAGAGTCGGGAGCACCTTCCGCCTGCGCTGGTGACGAGTGCGCTGCGGGCGTCCGGCGCCTCAGCATGAGCGCCGAAACGGTCGAACTGGTGATGCGCTGGGCCGTGCTGCTCGCCATTCTCCTGCCGCTGGTGGCAGCGATCCTCATCGGCCTGCTCCTCATGGGCCGCGGCCGTTGGCTGGGAGAGGACGCAGTCGCGCGTACCATCACCAGCGCGCTCTTCGCGTCGGCAGCCGCGTCGCTGGTGGCGGGTGCCTGTCATGTGTTCGTCCCCGGGTCGCGGGTGCCAGGGAACATCGAATACGGCGACTGGCTCGCCGTCGGCAACTACGCCGTACCGATCGTCGCACTGGTGGACGGTATCGCCCTCGCGTTCTCGCTGCTGGCCGCCGCGCTCACCGCGCTGGTGGCCCGCTTCTCGAGAACGTACCTGCACAAGGAGCCGGGATTCGCGCGCTTCTTCGTGCTGCTTGGCCTCTTCGCCGCCGGAGCGCAGCTGGTGGCCTTCGCCGGTGCGCTCGATGTCTTCTTCGCCGGATGGGAGTTGATCGGGATTTCGTCGGCGATGTTCATCGGCTTCTTCCACGATCGCGACGAACCGGTGCGGTCGTCAGTCCGCGCCTTCGCGACCTATCGTCTCTGCGATGTCGGCCTGCTCATCGCGATGGTGACCATGCACGAGGTACTCGGCTCGACGCGGTTCTCGGCGCTGGCCACCGCCGGTACCCTGCCGCCGCTGGAATCGGCGACGATTGCCGCACTCTTCCTGCTCTCGGCCATGGGCAAGTCGGCGCAGCTGCCATTTTCGGGCTGGCTGCCCCGCGCGATGGAAGGGCCGACGCCATCCAGCGCCTTGTTCTACGGCGCCGTGTCGATTCACGCAGGGCTCTACCTGATGCTGCGGGTGGCGCCGCTGCTCGCCGAAGCGCCGGTGGTAGCGGGTGTCGGCGTACTGGTTGGCGCAGGCACCGCGTTGTACGCCGCCGCGGTGGCGCGTGTGCACACCGACGCCAAGGGTGCACTGGCACATGCAACCCTCTCGCAGATCGGGTTGATCCTTGCCGAGATCTGCCTTGGGTTGACGACACTGGCGTTAGTGCACCTCGTCTGCCATGCGCTGCTGCGTGCATACCAGTACCTGCGCGCGCCGAACATGCTTCACGATGTGCACCAGCATGGCCACACCGAACACCGCGCGATGATGTTCGCGCGGGTGGCGCCCCGGCTCTCCGCGCGACTCTACGCTGCGTCGGTACACCGTTGGCGCCTCGACGAACGGATCGACGGGCTGATCGCGCCGGTGTTGCGCCTCGCGCGGGCGCTCGCGCGCATCGACGGCCGCCTGAGCGGTGTGACGGACCGCCACCACGACGCCACCTGATGCCAATGCCTTGGAACAGTTCCGTGTTCGTGAGTGGCTCGATCGCAGCACCGGCAATCATCATCACCTGTGCGCTGACGCTGCTGTTCGCGCCGCACGTCGCCTCGCGACGGCGCAGCGGATGGATGGGCGAGTTGGCGCTGGCGGTGCTGCTGGTCGTCTCGCTCGCGACGACCAGCGGTGCCATCAGCTTCGGTGCAACCGCCGCCGCTGCTTTCATCATCGCTGGCGAGGCGCTGCGCCGGTCGAGGACTGCCGCGCTCACGCTCGCCTTGGCCGGGCTGGCGCTGGTCGGGGCGGCGTTGGCGATGCAGCTGGGCCATCCACAGGTGGCCTTCGTGGCATCGATCGTCTCGTTCGCGATGCGTGCCGGCGTCTTCCCCCTGCACGGGGGCATCGGCAGCCTCACGCATCGGAGCCTCACGCTGCAGCTCCAGCAGTTGGCCACGCTGCCCACGTCGGTCTTCGTGCATCTGCGCTTCGTGGACCATGAGGCGATTGCGTACGAACTTGCCCCGGCGATCGTCGCGATCGGCACGGCGTCCGCACTCGCCTTCGCACTGATCGCGCTGGTGCAGCCGTCACTACACGGACTGCTGCGCACTTCGGTGCTGATGCATGGCGGCATGCTCTTCGCGGCAGTGGGGGCGGCAGGCCGCGGTCATCATGCCGCCGCCCTGCTCGTCTCGATCACGCTCGGCCTTGCCATCAGTGGGCTCGGCATCATGCTCGCTGCGCTGCAGGCACGGGTCGGTGATCTCGATACGCTGGCGCCTGGTGGCCGGGCGCGAGCCTTTCCGCGACTCGCGCTCGGCGTGGCGCTGTTCGGCGGCGCTGCCGTCGGCATGCCCGGCACCTCAGGGTTCATCGCCGATGACCTGCTGCTGCATGCCCTCTGGCAGGAAAGCGTGCCCAGTGCGGTGATGATGATCATCGCCAGCGCCCTGCTGGCGGTCGGCACGCTCCGCACCTTTGCACTCGCCTTCCTCGGTACGCCGGTGCCTGTGCTCGCCCCCGATCTCGACGCTGCCGAACGTGGTGTCCTGGTGGTGCTGGTGCTCTGGCTGGTGGTGCTTGGTGTGGTCCCCGGCATGCTGGTGGACCCTGCGACGCGCCTCTTGCAGTAGCGGGGCCGTTCGCCGACGCAGCCATGCTGCGCGGCGCGCCGATCGCAGCTCTCGCTGAGTCCTCGCTCCCGCCGAACCAGTTGGAGCCGAAGAGGAGTTGCACACGTCGGCATCTGGTTCAGTGCAGTGACCATGCAGGTACTACCGCGAGAAGGCCATCGGCACGGCCGGTGGCTCGTCAACGAACCGTAGCCCCTGATTCAGCGTGCTGAAGTCAGGGGCTACGTGGACTCACGACCTGTTGCGGCGGCGCACCTGATGACGACGTGCTACTCGCGCGGCAGCTCCGGTTGTCCCGACGCAGGCGGCACCGTTGCGCGCAGCGCGGGCTCCTCGACCGACATCGACCCGACGAAGCCCGGCAGTTCCACACCGGCAATGTCGCGCAGCACCTGCATCATCGGCGGCATCGTGCGGGCCATGCTTTGCAGGAAACCCGCCGCCCCGCCACCCGGCGTACCGCCATCCCAGACGACCACCTTGTCGAACTTGATGTTCGAGATCGCCTTGGCTGACGTTTCTGCCAGCGTGTCGAGGTGATCGACCATCATCAGCTGGAATGCTTCCTTCGCACCACCGGCTGCCGCCACCAACTCCTTCATGGCGTCCGCGCGCTTCGACATGATCTCATACTGTCCTCGGGCCTCCGCCTCGAGCTTGAGATAAATCGACTGCGCATCGGCCTGCGCCTGAATCAGCGAACTCTCGGCCGCCGCCTGTGCCTCGACGATCGTCCGCGCCTTTTCGGCGCGCGCCGGAGCCTCGAGCTCCGCGCGACGCTCCGCCTCGACACGCTCGAGCAATGCCAGCGCGGTGCGAGCCATCGCACGGTTCTGTGCCTCCTGCACCGACGCCTCGGCTTCACGCTTCTTCGTCTCGGAGATCTGGTACGCTTCTGCTTCCCGCACCTGGAGAGTGGCGCGGCTCGCAGCCACCAGTGCGGCCGACGCGGCTTCGCCTTCGATCGCCTTCGCTTCGTTTTCGGCGATGCTGACACGTCGCACTCGATCGGCATCCTTCACCTGCGCGTCACGTTCGAACGCCGCGCGCTGCTCGCCAACCTTCTGTTCGCGCTCCACTTCGGCCACGCGCACCAACTTGTCGCGTTCCGCCTCACGCATGCCGATCTCGCGGATCTTGCCGGCGTTGGCAACCAGCACCGCGCGATCACGCTCGGCATCGGCCACCCGGACTTCGCCGAGCTTCTCCTGATCCGCCACGTCACCACGCGCCTGCTGGACGGCCATTGCGGCGGCCTTCTTGCCGATCGCTTCGATGTAGCCGGAGTCGTCCTTCAGGTCAGTGATGTTCACGTTGATCAACACCAGGCCGATCTTGCGCAGCTCCGGCTCGAGCGACGTCTGGATGCGATGCAGGAATCCTTCGCGATCGCGATTGATCTCCTCGATGCTCATCGACGCGATGACCTGACGCAGCTGCCCGAAGATGATGTCCTGCGCCTGCCGCTTGATCAGCTCATGATTGAGGCCGAGCAGGCGGATGGCGGCGTTCTGCCGGACGTTCTCCTCGGTCCCGATGGCCACGGTGAACACGCTGGGCACCGCCACGCGAATGTTCTCGAGCGACAGCGCGTCCTTGAGCGGGATATCGATCTGGATCGGCTCGAGCGACAGGTAGGCGTATTCCTGGATCACCGGCCAGACAAACGCGCCGCCCCCTGAGATGCAGCGCGCCGCGCCGTCGCCAGCGACTCGACCCGAAATCACCAGCACCCGGTTCGCCGGGCAGCGCTTGTATCGCGCCACGAACAGCAGCGCCATGCCCACGAGCAGCACCAACCCGAGAGCCGCACCGATGAGTGTCAGCGGCAGCGTGGTCAGCACACCCTCACTCAATGGAACAGTGGGCACCGCATCCTGCAGCAGCATCAGGCGCATCACGTCTCTCCGTCGTTGAGAAAATCCGGTTCAGGAACAACAACTACCGTGGCCGGGGCAATGACATCGATCACGAGGACACGGGTTCCCGTTTCGATGGCGTCAGCAGGCGTCACCGCATCGAGCTCCATGATGCGCTGCTGCACCGAGAGATGCACTTTGCCGGTACCGCTGCGCGCGGCCGGAATGCTCAGGTAGACGTTTCCGGCGGTCCCGACGGCGCCCGAGAGCCGGAACGTGCGATCGGTGTTCAGTCTGAGCATGGCACGCATGACGACGGCGACTCCGATGGCCGCGAGTCCTCCGGCCGCGAGGGCACCAATGACCGAGAGCGGCGCGCCGAATCCTAACCGCGCCCCCGCAACACCGGCGAGGCCGAAGAAGGCCAGGCCGGCAGCGATGGCGCGGACGCTGAACAGATTCAGGCCATCACTGACCGTGTCGTGGGCATCGGCGTGCAGGTCGTGATCGAGACCGATTGCCGTCGCAGCAAACTGCAGGAGCGTGACGGCGCCACCGAGCAGCAGAGACCCCCAGAAGAGCGACATCATGTCGGACGCCCCCTTCGAGAGAGTGACCCCTACGCGGCAAGTCGCCGCCGGCACCTCGCCGCTGACAAAGGACAAATATAGTACCAGTGGAGTCGGGCACAAAGTGAGCGTGGCGGCGAGCACCACAGCCTGCGTGTATCCCGCCGGCACGCGCACCCCGACCCAATGCGCAGGCGGCATCTGCTCCGGCGCAGTGTTGGGTCCACGTTTCAGTGAGCGCCGTGTCGTGCGGGCATCGTGCCGCGTCTGAGCGATTGCTCGATGGTGATAGGCCGTTAGGTTCACCCTGTGATGTATTCCACCTGCATCCACTGCCAGCGGGACCTCGGGCGCAACACGTTGCTCGAGCACCTGCCCATCGGTCGGCGTCTCGCGTACGACGAGTCCGCAGGACGCGTGTGGGTAATCTGCGCCGGCTGCAGCCGGTGGAACCTCGTGCCGTTTGAGTCGCGCTGGGAGGCCATCGAGGAAGCGGAGAAGACGTACCGCGGTACGCCGCTGCGGGCGAGCACCGATCAGGTGGGGCTCGCGAAGACTCGCGAGGGCTCGGAGCTGGTGCGCATCGGCAAGCCGCTGTTGCCGGAGCTGGCCTCGTGGCGGTACGGACGGCATTTCACCAATCGGCGGTGGAAGTACGCTGTCACTACACTACCACTCGCGATTGGGCTGGGAATCGCCACTAACCCGAACATCCTGCTGGACTTTGCTGGCATGGGCGGCGTTTGGTGGGAGCTGGCTGGAATGCTCGGAGTCGGTATGGTCGGCCGCGAATTGAACGCGCGCCTGATGATGTGGCGCACGCTCGCGACGCTGCCTCTGCCAAACGGTAACGCGCCGCTTGCGCGCGGCATGCTGCATCGCATTACAGCGTCGACGGCATCGGACGGCAGTCTGCGACTGTGGGTGCCGGTGTCGGCGCAGTCGATCGAATCGCAGACTGCGCTGCAGACGATCTCGGACCTGCCTCGGCGTTTCAGCCAGCGATGGATTCTCAGTGGTGACCTGAACGACGTATCGCAGCGGATCCCGACGTCTCACTACACCGCCGTAACGGGTGATGACGCCAGTGCTGCACTGCGCATGATCCTGCCCATCGTGAATGAAACAGGAGCACGGGGTAAAGTGATCGAGCACGCGCTGAGTCACCTGACAGCGGAGGTGAACGAACCTGCCGAGGTGGCACTTGGAGGGATACGCGAGCGAGAGGGTGCTCCGTCCACGACGCTATACCGGATCAGCCGCGAACGCCGCCTCGCCCTCGAGATCGCCGTCCACGCCGATTCCGAACGTCGCTGGCTCGATGGCGAGATGGCGTCACTGCTCGATGAGTGGCGGCGCGCCGACGAGATCGCCTCGATTGCTGACGCGCTGCTCCGCGATCCGGCCGTCGAGGCGAAACTCGACGCGCTGCGTGAGACCCGCGCCGACGGTGATGGCGCTGTAGGCTGACATCGGCCTCGCCGTCACAGCTGCCTCCACTACGTCGCGCTCGCCACAATCCCCTGCGCCGCCGCCCACGCGGCGATGTCATCCCGTCGGATCGCCGCCGCCATCAGTGACGGAAACGCGTCCGGCGTGCACGCGAACGACGGAACACCGAGTGCTGCGAGCTTGCCGGCCAGCGCCCTGTCGTACGACGGTGCGCCCTCGTCGCTGAGCGCCAGCAGCGTGATGACCTGCACGCCACTCTCCACCAGTGCCGCGGCACGGCGCAGCAGGTTTTCCTCGACCCCGCCCTCGAACAGGTCGGAGATGAGCACCATGATGGTGTTCCGCGGCTCGCGTATGATCGACTGGCAATAGCTCACCGCACCGTTGATGTCGGTGCCGCCGCCGAGCTGCACGCCGAACAGCAACTCCACCGGATCATCGAGCTGCTCGGTGAGGTCCACCACGGCCGTGTCGAAGACCACCAGGCGCGTGGCCACCGCCGGCAGGCTCGCCATCACCGCGCCGAAAATGCTCGCGTAGACCACGGAACTGGCCATCGAGCCGCTCTGGTCGATGCAGAGCACGATCTCGCGCTGCGGACGGCGCGCCTTGCGTCCGTAGCCGAGCAGCGTCTCGGGGACGATGGTGCGGTAAGCGGGTTGCCAGTGCCGCAGGTTGGCGCGGATGGTGCGGTGCCAATCGATCTCGCCATGCCTCGGGCGCCGGTTGCGCTGGCTGCGATCGAGTGCGCCGGCGATTGCGCCGCGCATCGGATCCTCGAGCTTCCGCATCAGCGCATCCACCACGCTGCGCACCACCAGGCGTGCCGTCTCGCGCGTGCCAGCGGGGATCACACGCGAGAGCGCCATCAGGTTTGCCACCAGGTGCACGTCGGGTTGCACGCTGCGCAGCATCTCAGGCTGCAGCAGCATGTCACGCATGTTGAGCCGTTCGAGTGCATCGCGCTGCATCACCTGCACGACGGAGCTGGGGAAGTACTTCCGGATGTCACCGAGCCAGCGAGCAACGCTCGGCGCGGAGGCACCACGACCACCACGACCACCCTTCCCTCCCATGCCGCCTGGACCATCCGCGTCATACAGCGCTGACAGTGCCTGGTCCATCTCGGCGGCGGGACCGACGAGCGAGCCGCACGAGCCTTCCGCCTCGCTGCCAAGCACCATGCGCCAGCGGCGCACGCGTTCCGCATCCGACATGCGCTCGCTCATTCGGGCACCCCGAGCAGTTGACGGAGAAGTGGCAGCGGCAGCGCAGCGCGGGAGTCGTCCCACGACGGCGCGGCGAGTGGAGCAACACGCAGGACTGCACCGGCGCTGGCACGTTGTCCAAGGTCACGCCGCTCCGGCGCGCTGAAACCTGAGAACGTGCGGCGTACCAGCGGCACCACGCGCACGAAGTGCTCCTCGCTCAAACTGGCGAGCCAGCTGTCCATGAGCTGCCAGACCACATCGTCGTGCAGGAGCACGACAGCGTTGCGATTCAGGAAGCCATCGAGCCACGCCGCAGCCTTCGCCGGCTCGGCGCCGGGCGACATATGCAGCGAGAACGCCTGCGCCGCGAGCTCCGATGTCCACTCGCCCGCATCCAGCAGCAGTCGCGCCGACACCCCTTGCAACAGTTCGTGCACACCGGGGCCGTGCGCCGGCGCCGCAAGCTGCCGCAGCGCGCGCTGCCAGACGGCCGTCTGCTCGTCGCCATCGCGCAACGCCACCGCCGCATGCGCACCCAGCACTGTCTCGCGCAGCAACTCGGCGGCGGCATCGTCCAGCGACGAGGCGGAAAGAGGAAGGCTGATGGCCGCGCGTGCGATCAGCCCGTCGAGCACGTGCGACACCATCGCCGCATCGGTCTGCCGCACGTTGCCGTAACGGAACACATTCGCGAGTGGCGGCAGTGCGGCGAGCAACTGCTGAGCATCACCGGTGATGGCGGCCCGGTCCTCGAGTGCCCGCGTGGCTGCCGCAACGGCACTGTCGAGGTCTGCAAGCAGGACTCGGTCCACCAGCGCCGAGAGGTCCGCGAGACGCTCCGCATGCGTGCAGCGATCGACGACGCGTGCGGTCGCCGCTTGCACGACGGTCTGCCCCCAGAGGCTCGCCTCGATCAGCCGAAGTGCGAACTCCGGTTCCCACTGCAGCGTCCACACTTCGTGAAAGGTGCCTCGTGACGAGCGCCCGACCTTCGCCACTGCGCCCCAGGGCACGTCGAGCAGTGCAAGTCGGTGCAGCAGGTGGCTGCGCGCAAGGTCGGTCGCATTGCGCAGGTCGAGGTCAAGCGTGCGCTGCGCCGCCTCGGGCTTGAGTCGTAAAGTCTTCTGCGCCTGCTCCACGTCGCGCTGCAGTGGCACCACCGGTACGTCGGCGGGCACGCTGCCGAAGCGATCACCGACAGCAAGCGCATCGTCGATGAACGACAGCACCGCGTCGTCGCCCATCGTGAGTACGGTTCGTGTGGCTTCGTGCAATTCCTCGAGTCCCGGCGCGGGACGGTCACGCAGTGCCGCCAGCGCATCGGCAAGGCGTGCCGCCTCAATCAGATGCGACGACGAGCAGTCGAGCTCACGCTCCCGCATCACCCGCGCGACTCGCGCGAGCCAGCCGATGGCGCGCGGAGTTTCACTTGCGGCGCTCCGCCAGAGGTGCTCATACCAGCCGGGAGAACTGATCCCTGCGCCGTAGCCGCTCATGCGTGTCAGGTGGCGGTACGTCCATGGCACCCATGTCGCCTGCACCTTCACCTTCGGCAGCCCCTTGAGCAGCGCGGCATCATCCTTCACGGTGGCGGGCGCCCCCAGGGCGCCAAGGTGCCACGCCCCGCAGACGACCGCGATCCGCTGGAAACCCTCCTTCTGCGCCGCGCGGATGCACTGGCGCATGTGCGCTTCACGCATCGCCTCACGCCGGGCGACGCCGGGGGTACGGTGGCGGTCGCCGAGCTCCGTGCGGAGTGTCGTCATCGCCTCGGCAATTGCCGCGAACAACTGCTCGCCGTCGCCGCGTTCCTCCACCATGTGATTCCACCACGACTCGCCATCGGCGTAGCCCGCGGCGCGCGCGAGCCAGTCGAGCGGGTCGCCGGATTCCGGGGCGCCAGGCTCGCCGTCGAGCAGTGTCGCCTCCGCACCGATGACCGCCTCGGGCGCGACGGCAGACGCACTCTCGTCGTGCTCATCGCGCAGCGCCTTCTCGAGCGCGAGCGTGTGCACCATCGGCAGGTCGATGAAGCGCACTGGCACGTTGGCGCGCAGTGCCCAGCATGCGGCTTGCCACTCCGGCGAAAACGTTGCGAACGGGTGATATACCGCCATTTGCGGCTCATCGGGGCAGTAGCTGATGATCGCG
>JANNVN010000218.1:0-29334 GCA_031414435.1 Gemmatimonadaceae bacterium | reverse complement strand
TGGGCAGGGCTCACTGAGCGCACGACTGATTCGTAACTCGCCTTATACCGGGAATTGACCGATGGCCGTACCGAAGCGCAGGACATCCAAGCAGCGCAAGCGTCTCCGCAATACCCATAAGGTTGCGCCGAGAATTGTTATTCAGAAGTGCCCCCAGTGCTCGAGCATGAAGCGTCCGCACCGCGTCTGTGACGAGTGCGGGTACTACGGCGGCGAGCAGCGGATCGCGGCCCGGGAAGGCTGAGCCTTGGCCCGGATCGCCCTGGATGCGATGGGCGGAGATTTCGCCCCCATCGCACCGGTGGGTGGCGCGTTGCTCGCCCTCGCAGAGCTGGGCGCTGAGCACCGCATCCAGCTGATCGGTCGCGAGGCCGAAATTGCTGAAACGCTCGATGCGGCGCTGAAGGGGGAGTACGCTCCACTGGCAGCGCATCGCGCACGTCTCGACATCATCGATGCGCCAGACGTGATCGCGATGGGCGACAAGCCGTCGGCGGTCATCCGTCGGCCCCAGTCCTCGATGGCTGTCGGACTCCGGCGCCATGCCGACGGCGACGCCGAGGGCTTTGTCAGTGCCGGCAACACGGGCGCCCAGATGGCTGCGTCCTACAACATCCTCGGCCTCCACGGAGACCTGAAACGGCCGGCCATCGGCGCGATCTTTCCGACGGCGCTGCGGACCGTTGTGGTGCTCGACAGTGGCGCAAATGTGGACTGCAGCCCGGAAGAGCTGGTCAACTTCGCGCGGCTCGGCCTGGTGTACGCCGAGGACATCATGGGTCGCGCCAATCCTGCCGTCGGGCACCTCAGTATCGGTGAAGAGCCGGAGAAGGGGAACGCCGCGGTCAAGGCCGCACATCAGCTGCTTGTCCAGTCCGGCGTCAACTTCGTCGGGAACATCGAGGGGCGTGATGTGGCGGCCGGGACCTGCGACCGCGGCCCTTTCGACATCGTGGTCTGCGACGGGTTCACCGGGAACGTCATTCTCAAGTTCTACGAGGGACTCGCGCCGACGTTGGTGCGCATGATCGCCGCGTCAATCGGCGCCGACCCGAAGGAGATGATGCAGGGGCTGTCGCATCTGGACTATTCCAACTACGGCGGCGCGCCGTTGCTTGGGGTTCGGGGCGTCAGCATCATCGCGCACGGCAGTTCGTCGCCGCGCGCCATCAAGAACGCCGTGAATGTCGCCGTACGGGCGGCTGAGTCGCAGATGTCCGAGCATATCGGACGACGACTCGCCGCGGCGGCTTCCGCGGCCTGACACCATGCAGGATCGACGTCCGGTTGGACCGGGCGTCGATTTCAGCGGGAGGAGAGGCCATGAAGCGTCCGATAGCGGCAATCACCGGCACCGGGTACAGCGTTCCGAAGCACGTGATGACCAATCACGACTTTCCGGCGATCGGGATCGACACCACGCATCAGTGGATCTTCGAGCGCTCCGGAATCGTCGAGCGTCATATCTCTCGTGATGGCGAGTCGACATGCAGCATGGGTGCGGATGCCGCGCTGAAGGCGATGGCGAAGGCCGGTATCACCGCCGCTGAAATCGACGCCATCATTCTGTCCACGGCGACACCGGACCGGCTGCTGCCGGCTACCGCCGTCGAGATTCAGGCAGTCCTTGGTGCAACACGCGCGGCGGCGTTCGATATCTCCGCCGCCTGCACCGGCTGGCTCTACGCCTTGACCGTTGCCGAGGGATTGATCGCCGCTGGGACGATCGAGACGGCGCTGGTAATCGGTTCGGAAAAGATGAGTGCGATCACCGATTGGCAGGATCGCAGTACGGCGGTGCTCTTCGGTGACGGGGCCGGCGCGGCGATCGTGCGGCGCAGCGACGGCAGGCGCGGCATTCTCTCCTCGTTCATGCGCAGCGATGGCGCCCTGGCTGAGCTCCTCTGGCGGCCGAGTGGTGGCGCACGGCAGCCGTTTTCGCTTCCGGTCCTCGAAGATCGCTCGTCGTACGTGAAGATGGCTGGTCGCGAAGTGTTCAAGCACGCCGTGCGGATGATGGCAGAGTCGTGTGATCGCGCGCTCGATGGCGCGCGCCTGACAGGGGCTGACATCGATCTGCTCATTCCTCATCAGGCCAATGTCCGGATCATCGAGGCCACGGCCAAGCACGCCAATATTTCCATGGACAAGGTCTACGTGAACGTGAATCGATTCGGGAATACCTCCTCGGCGTCGATCGGGATTGCGCTGGATGAGGCGATCCGATCAAGCCGGGTCCGTAGCGGGGATACTGTGTTGCTTTGCGCGTTCGGCGCCGGATTCACGTGGGGTTCCATGGTGGTGCGCCTATGATGGATCTCGCCCTCGTTTTTCCGGGACAAGGCTCGCAAAAGCCCGGGATGGCGCACGACCTTTTCGAGCTGCATCCCTCGGTAGCAGAGACGTTTCGGCAGGCCGACGCAGCGCTCGGGTTCCCGCTGTCGACGCTGTGCTTCGAGGGTCCGGGCGAGACGCTGATGGAAACCCACAACGCCCAGCCGGCACTGCTCACGCATGGCGTGGCAGTCTGGCGACTGCTGGCTGAGCGATTCGGGCCGCGCATGCGTTGCGCCGCAGGGCACTCCCTCGGCGAGTTTACGGCGCATGTTGCCGCTGGCACGTTCGATTTCGAAACCGCCGTGAAGCTGGTTCGCACGCGAGGAGAACTGATGCGCGCGGCCGGCGTGGCACGCCCTGGTGCGATGGCGGCGATTCTGGGTGATCTGACGGTCCGCGTGCGCGAACTCTGTGACCGCGCAACCCGCGAGGCGGGTGTCGTGGTACCGGCCAACTTCAATTCACCGGGGCAGGTTGTCGTCTCAGGCGAAGTGGCCGGTGTTGATCGGCTGATCGAGCTCGCCAAGGAGCACGGCGCGCGCAAGTGCATGAAGCTGCAGGTCGGCGGCGCATTCCATTCGCCGCTGATGGAACCCGCGCGCCCGGGTTGGGAATCCGCACTCGCCGACGTGGAGATGCATGACGCCCAAATTCCGGTGTACGCGAACATCACCGGGATGCCGGTGAGCGGTGCCGAGGCCTCGCGTCAGCTCCTGGCAGATCAGATTGCATTGCCTGTGCGCTGGACGGAAACGATTCGCCATATCGCGTCCGACTTTCCGGGCATCACCTTCATTGAGCTCGGCCCAGGGCATGTCCTTGGCGGACTCATCCGGAAGATTCTTCCTGATGCGACGGTGCTGCCAGCAGGAACAGCGGCCAATCTCGACGCGATTCTCGCACTCCAGCCAGCATGATGCGGATCGATTTGACGGGCAAGGTGGCGCTGGTCACCGGCAGCACCCGAGGGATTGGGCGGGCGATCGCCGAGACGTTGGCGGGTGCCGGCGCGCGCGTTGCCATCGTCGGGCGCGATCTGCCACGCGCCGAGGCGGCCGCAGCGGAGATCGGCCATGGCGCCATGGGGTTCGCCTGCGATGTGAGCGACACCGCGCAGGTCAGTACACTGGTCGCCGATGTCGAGCAGGCGTTCGGCACGCTCGATATCCTGGTGAACAATGCCGGGCTGACGAAAGACAACGTCATCATGCGGCTCAAGGACGATGACTGGGATGCCGTCATCGACGCAAACCTCCGCGGCGCGTTCGCCAGTATTCGCGCCGCCTCGCGCGGCATGATGAAGCGGCGGAGCGGCCGGATCATCAACATCAGCAGTGTCGTTGGCGTGATCGGCAATCGCGGGCAGGCCAACTACGCGGCGAGCAAGGCGGGACTGATCGGCCTGACCAAGTCGGTCGCGAAAGAGCTGGCGTCGCGCAACATCCTCTGCAACGCGGTGGCGCCAGGGTTCATTGCCACCGACATGACCGCCGCCCTCGGCGACGAGCAGCGGAAGGCCCTCGAGGGCCAGATCCCGCTGGAGCGGCTTGGGAGCCCCGGCGACATCGCGTCGGCGGTGGCGTTCCTCGCCTCGGACCACGCTTCATACATCACGGGGCAAGTCCTCGTGGTGGATGGCGGCATGGTGATGTAATGTTCGCACCAGAGGGCAGGGCACCGTCCTCGAGATACCACCCACGCCTCAACCAGCGCACGGAGCGGAAATGGCAGACCATACGGAGAAGGTGAAGACGATCATCGAGCGTGAACTCGGTGTCGAGCGCGATAAATTGACCCCGGAAGCCAGCTTCATCGAGGATCTCGGGGCGGATAGCCTCGACATCGTGGAACTCGTCATGGAGTTCGAAAAGGAGTTCGACATCGACATCCCGGATGAAGATGCCGAGAAGCTGCGCACGGTCGGTGACGCGCTCGGCTACCTGAATTCCAAGGTGCAGGGCTGATGAGAGAACGGAGGGTCGTCGTCACCGGACTCGGATGCCTCACGGCCGTCGGGAACGATGTGGCGACGACCTGGGCTGCGCTCTGCGCGGGCGTCAGCGGTTCAGGCCCGATCACGAAATTCGACGCCGAGAAATTCGCGACGCGCTTTGCGTGCGAGGTGAAGGATTTCGACGTCACCCAGTACATGGACCGCAAGGAAGCGAAGCGCGCGGACCTGTATACGCAGTACGCGGTCGCGGCGTCGGTACAGGCCATGCGCGACGCGGGACTGGCCGATGGCGGCTTCGATCCGGATCGCTGCGGCGTGATCATCGGCAGCGGCATCGGCGGTTTGAAGACGATGGAGGACCAGCACACCAACTACATGACTGGTGGGCCAAAGCGGATTTCGCCGTTCTTCGTGCCGATGTACATCGTCGACATCGCCGCCGGCGTCGTCTCGATGCAATTCAACTGCCGCGGCCCCAACTTCGCGACGGTTTCGGCCTGTGCCACCAGTGCCCATGCGATCGGGATGGCCATGCGCACGATCATGTACGGTGACGCGGACATCATCATCGCCGGCGGCTCGGAAGCAGCGGTCACGCCGATGTCGATCGGCGGATTCGCGAGCATGGGTGCGATGTCGAGTCGCAATGATGACCCCGCACATGCCTCCCGTCCGTTCGACGCCACGCGCGATGGCTTCGTCCTGGGTGAGGGGGCAGGGATTGTCGTCCTCGAGGAGCTGGAACATGCGCGCCGTCGTGGGGCGTATATCCATGGAGAGATCGTTGGGTATGGGGCGACCGGAGACGCGCACAGCCTGACGGGTCAGCCTGATGCCCACGAGGGGCTGCAGCGTTCGATGCGTCTTGCCCTCAGGGATGCGAATCTTGAGCCATCTGCGGTGGATTACATCAATGCGCACGGGACATCGACTCCATTGAACGACTCGAATGAGTGTCTGGCCATTCGCGCCGTGTTTGGTGCGCATGCGGATGCGGTCTCGGTGAGTTCCACGAAATCGATGACCGGGCACATGCTCGGCGCGGCCGGCTCAGTGGAGTTCATTGCCTGCACGCTGGCAATGCGTGACAGCATCATTCCGCCGACCATCAACTACACGGCGCCGGATCCGCAGTGCGATCTGGACATCACTCCGAACACCGCGAAAGCTCGCCCCGTGACGGTGGCACTCAGCAACAGTTCTGGATTTGGCGGCCACAACGTCTCGATCGCCGTCCGACGATATCAGGAGTAGCGATCGCATGACGGCCGTGCCTGCCATCCATCTCGACCGTCTGCGCGACGCGGCGCTTCACCCGATTGGGGAGAAGGTGCGTCGCGGCGATCGGCTCAGTGCGGCGGATGCGGTGACGCTCTTCCGCTCCCCCGATCTGCTCGGGGTCGGGCATCTGGCCGACGCGGTCAACCGCGCCAGGCACGGTGACGTCGTCACGTTCGCATCGAACCAGCACATCAACCCGACGAACGTCTGCGTCCTGCGGAAGACGTGTGTCTTTTGTGGGTATGCCCGCCTGCCGAAGGAGGCAGGCGCGTATCGCTATTCCCTCGAGCAAGTACTGGCCGAGGCAGCGCAGGCCACCGACAGCATGACGCGCGAGTTCCATATCGTCGGTGGCCTCGACATGGAGGCCGGGCTGGAGTACTACACCAGCATGTTCAGGGCGCTCAAGGCCGCGCACCCGCTGGTGCACATCAAGGCGCTGACGGCGGTCGAGATTGCGCACATCGCGCGTATCGAGAAGCTCTCGTGGACCGAGGTGCTGGTCGCGCTGCGCGACGCGGGCCTCGACACGATGCCCGGCGGTGGCGCCGAGACATTCAGTGCGGCGGTGCGTGACGTGATCGCGGACAGGAAGCTGGGTGGCGCGGACTACATCAACGTGCACCGGGCCGCACACGCCCTCGGGATTCGCAGCAACTGCACGATGCTGTATGGCCACGTGGAGACCATCGAGGATCGCGTCGAGCACATGTCGATGCTCCGCGACCTGCAGGATGACACCGGGGGATTCCTGGCCTTCATCCCTCTGGCGTACCACCCGGACGACAACGAACTCGGGAAGCAGCTGGGCCGCGAGGGCACCAGCACCACCGGCTTCGACGACCTGCGAAATCTTGCGGTCGGTCGCCTGTTTCTCGACAACTTCGAACACATCAAGTCACACTGGATCATGGTGTCGCCATCGCTGACGCAGATTGCACTGGCGTTCGGCGTCAACGACATCGAGGGTACCGTGGTTCGCGAGAAGATCTACCACGCCGTTGGCGCCACCACGCAACAGGGCATGACGCTCGACGAGTTGCTCAAGCTGATCCGTGGCGCGGGCAAGGTGCCTGCTGAACGCGACTCGTTCTACCGTGTGATCCGCACGTTTGATCGCGCTGCCGCCGACGCCGTCGACGTGGCGGCCTGAGATGCTCCGCGTCGGACGGATCCCGTACATCAACACCTACCCGGTCTACGGTGCGGTGGATCGAGGGATCGTGACGCTCGATGCAGCAATGCGCGACGGCATTCCGAGCGCGCTGAACGCCGAGATGGCGGCTGGGACGCTCGATGTGAGCGTCATCAGTGCGGTCGAGTATGCGCTGCATGCCGACCGCTATTTATTGCTTCCGGATCTGGCTATCACGTGCGACGGCCCGGTGCGCAGCGTCATGCTGTTCAGCAAGCGTGCGGTCGAGGATCTGGATGGCGCCACGGTGCTCGTGTCGCGTAGCAGCATGACATCCGTGGAGCTACTCGGACTGATGTTCCGGGAACGTTGGGGCGTGACGCCTCGCCTCGTTCCGGCGGACGCCGAGAGCGCGGACCTCGCGCACTTTGGTGACGTGCCGCATGACGCGCGGCTCGTGATCGGCGACGCCGCGCTCGTGCTGTCTTCCGGGACGCATTCCGCGAGCCTGCTGTATCGGCATCACATTGATCTCGGCCTCGAATGGAAGGAATGGACAGGATTGCCATTCGTCTTCGCGGTGTGGGTGGCACAGCGTACCACGCCAGTGTCCGATGCGTTGCGCGTGCACGCCGGCCTGATCGCATCACGTGACTGGGGCGTGGCCCATCTGCCGCTGCTGGCCGAGCAGGCGGCGTCCGTGACCGGTGTACCGCGCCCGATGTGTGAGGTGTACTTCAGCGGTCTCGACTATCGCCTATCGCTTCCGCATCTGCGGGGGCTCACCGAGTTCTATCGTCGCCTTGACGCCGTGGGTCGCATCGCAGCGCGCCCCCTGGTGTTCCTGTCGGCAGCCTGAGGCTACATGCGCGACATCCTCGATTTCTATACGCACGCGCCACTGCTCGAATTGGGGCTGGAAGCCGACCGTGTGCGTGAAGCGTTGCATCCAGATGGCGTGGTGACGTACATCGTTGACCGCAACATCAACTACACGAACGTCTGTGTGGCGGACTGCGGGTTCTGCGCTTTTTATCGTCGGCCAAAGCACAAAGAGGGCTACACGCTCTCTTTCGAAGAAATCGGCCTGAAGATCGAGGAGACGAAGGAGCTTGGCGGAATCCAGATCCTGATTCAGGGCGGTCACAATCCGTACATCCCGTTCGAGTGGTATCTGGACCTGCTGCGCTACATCAAGCGCAATCATCCGATCCACATCCACGGCTTCAGCCCGAGCGAGGTGGACTTCTTCGCCACCCTGTTCCGCATGGATCCGCGTGACGTGATCCGCGAGTTGAAGGCCGCCGGCCTCGATTCGATTCCCGGCGGCGGTGGGGAGATCCTCGTGCAGCGGGTCCGTGACTACGCCGCCCCGAAGAAGGCCGGCGCGGATCGCTGGCTCGAAATGATGGAGATCGCGCACCAGGAAGGCATGAAAACGTCGGTCACGATGATGTACGGGCTCGGTGAAACGTTGGCCGAGCGCATCGAACATCTGGACCGAGTTCGCGCCCTCCAGGCGCGCACGGGTGGCTTCACTGCGTTCATCACGTGGCCGTTGCAGCCAGAGAATACACCGGAGTTTTCGCATATGCCGAAGACTGACGCCACCGAATACCTTCGCACCGTCGCGATCAGCCGGATGGTACTCGACAACGTGCCGAATCTGCAGAGCAGTTGGGTCACGATGGGGATGAAGGTCGGCCAGATGGCGCTTCGATACGGCTGCAACGATTTCGGATCGCTGATGATCGAGGAGAACGTCGTCTCGGCCGCCAACACCACGTACCGGACCACGACGGACGAGCTGGAGCGACTGATTCACGATGCCGGATTCACGGCCGCGCGACGCCGGCAGGACTATTCGATTCTTCCGCTTGCGTCCGCCGCCGCCTGAACGTGCGGCGTGACTGCTGGATCTGATTGACTCCCGACCCTTCCGCACATGCCCGTCCGGTTCCAGCCCGCTGCCCGCAAGGCCATTGATTTCGCGATGGTCGAGATGGAACGCACCGGTGATGCCGCGCTCTCATCGCTCCATCTGCTGCTGGGCCTCCTCGAGCCGGCGGCGGAAGGATCACAAGCGGCGCTGCGATTGCTCGGGGTCAATCCGGCCGCACTGCAGCTCGACGCGCGCCGCGACATTCACCTCGCGCGCACGGGGGCGCTGCTGGCGGAGATTGATGACGCGCCTGAACTACTCCTCGAGCGCGCTGGACGTATTTCGGAACAGTGCGGTGCAGCAGAAATCTCGGATGCGGACATGCTGATGGCCGCTGCGCAGGATCAGCGCACATGGGCCGGCAAACTGTTGGCATCATCTGGGGTCACGGCACCGCTGCTGTGGGGCGTGTTTCCGGAGGCGCGTGGGGTATTGCGTCACCCGGGTGCGCCAGATCCGATGGCCGGCATCGAGATGCTCGAGGTTTCGTTCCCGTCCTCCTTTGCGCCTGCATTGCCTGTGCGAACGGGGATCGGCTATGACTCCCACCGCTTTGGCGTTGGCGGGCCGATGATCCTCGGCGGCATCGAGATCCCGGGCGAGATCAAGCTCGTCGGTCACTCCGATGCGGATGCGGTCTGTCACGCGCTCACAGACGCCGTGCTCGGCGGCGCCGGCGCGGGGGATATCGGCGAGCTCTTCCCCGACACCGATGCCGCCAACCGTGGGCGCAACTCGATTGAGATGCTGCGTCTCGCCTGTCAGGCCGCGGAGGCGCGAGGCTGGCGCGTCGCGCAGGTGGATGTGACCGTCATCGTCGAGCGGCCGAAGCTGCTGCCATATCGTGACGCGATGCGCGGCGCGCTCGCCAGCGCGCTGGGCCTGCCTGGCGAGTGCGTGAGCGTCAAGGCGAAGACGAATGAGGGGATGGGGTGGGTTGGTCGCGGCGAAGGGCTCGCCTGCATGGCCGTCGCAACGCTGATTCCGGTGCGCACCGCAGTGCGTTGATGTGAACACGCTGCTGGATTGGCTGGCATCGCTGCCGACGTGGGCGCTGTATCTGTCGCTGGGTGCGACGGCAGCGGCCGAGAATATCTTTCCGCCGCTGCCAGCCGACACCGTCGTCGGTGTCGGCAGTTTTCTGGCTGCCCGTGGTTCAGGATCACTGATCGCTGCGGCGGCATCGATCTGGGCCGGAAATCTCCTGGGCGCGATAGGGATGTACTTCGTTGGCCGGCGCTACGGCAGTGCGGCCGTCCTGAAGCGCCTGGGTGGCGAGGCGTCTGAAGCGCGGGTGGCGACGATGTACGCCTCGTACGGTGTACTCGCGCTCTTTGTGAGTCGATTCCTTCCGGGCGTCAGAGCTGTCGTGCCTCCGATAGCTGGAGCGCTCCGGATTCCGCTGCGCCAGGTTCTGCCGGCGATGGCCGTGGCATCGGCACTCTGGTACGGCGCCATCGCGTGGATCGGCTTCCGGTTTGGTGAGAACCTCGAGCGGCTTCAGGCCGTGATTGCGTCCACGACGAGGACTTCCGGGGCGGTGGCGGTCGTCGTTGTCGTCGTGACGGGCGCGGTGATCTGGTACCGTGTTCGACGCGCACGACCATCGACGTGACGCATCCTCTGGAGCACGCCGACGCTTGGCTCGATACGATGTCTCTCGAGCAGGGATCGTCACCACGAACCATCGAAGCGTATGGCCGGGATCTGGTGCACCTGCACACCTATCTCGCCACGCGCGGCGGTCCGTCGCCGACGGCGATCGACGCCCGAGTCCTTCGGGGGTTCGTGCATCATCTGGTCGATCTCGGCCTGTCGCCCGCCTCGGTGAGTCGAATGGTGAGTGCGGTGCGGGGCTTCTATCGTTTTCTGGTGGGAGAGTCGTACATCAAGCATGATCCCAGTGAGCAACTGGAGACGCCGAAGAAGTGGCGAACGCTGCCTGAGGTGCTGACCCCGGGTGACGTCGACAAGATCATCGGGGCGATCTCGCTCGATGAACCACTCGCGTTTCGCGACCGTGCGCTGTTCGAGGTCGCTTACGGCGCGGGGCTGCGTGTCAGTGAGTGGATCACGCTTGGTATCGGCGATGTGTACCTCGACGAGCGCATCGTTCGCGTCATCGGCAAGGGGAACAAGGAACGACTCGTTCCCATTGGGCGGCGAGCGCTGGCAGCCGTTGCCATCTACACCCGCGAATTGCGGCCGTCGCTCGTACGAAACGCGCCCACGGCGACGCTCTTTGTCAATGCACGTGGTGGCTCGCTCTCGCGCATGGGGGCGTGGAAGCTGTTGCGAAAGTATGTTGACGCGGCTGGGATCACGACGCATGTCACACCGCACACGTTGCGGCACTCGTTTGCGACACACCTGCTCGAAGGTGGAGCCGATTTACGCGCGGTGCAGGATATGCTTGGGCATGCTGACATTGCCACCACGCAGCTGTACACGCACGTCGATCGCAGCTATCTCCAGCAGATTCATCGACAGTTTCATCCCCGCGGCGCATGATCCTGATTCTCGACAACTACGACTCGTTCACCTACAACCTCGTGCAGTATCTCGGCGAGCTGGGCGAATCGCTGACCGTCCACCGGAACGACGAACTGACGGTCGAGGCGGTCGGTGAGATGGCGCCGGAGGCCATTGTCCTGTCACCCGGACCGTGCACGCCGTCGGAGGCGGGCATCACTGTGCCGGTGATCCGGGCCTGGGGCGCCAGCATTCCGATTCTGGGCGTCTGCCTCGGACACCAGGCGATTGGCGAAGCGTATGGCGGTGCGGTCGTTCGGGCCGACCGGGTGATGCACGGGAAGACCTCCGACGTGGTCCACGACGGCACCGACCTTTTTGCCGGCCTGCCATCGCCGATGCGGGTCATGCGGTACCACTCACTGGTCATCGCACCGGTATCGCTCCCGGCCGTACTGGAAGTGACGGCCAGAGCCACGGACTCGATCGACGAAATCCATGCTCTACGCCACCGCACACACCCTGTGTGGGGCGTGCAGTTCCATCCGGAGTCTGTCCTGACCGAGGGCGGGAAGCAGTTGCTCGAAAACTTCCTGCGGCTGGCGAGAGCCCGAACGAATACCGCGAATTAGCCGGGATGCCGGCGGCGATGCAGCTGCCGTCGGCGGACGTGCGCGGCGCGTGATACAGGGGTGCGGCCACCGGCCCTCCGCCGCTCTCAGCCGCCATTGCCATTGTGGCGTAAGGGTCTACGTTACTGGAATGATTCTTGCCGCCAATGATCCGACGAGGGGTCTCGCGTGAGGGTACTCGCGATCATTCCTGCGCGCCGCGCGGCGACACGGCTCCCTGACAAGCCCCTGCGATCACTCGGCGGCGAGCCGCTGATCCTCCGCGTCTGGCAACGGGTTTCGAGCTTTCGCATCGCGGACCGCGTCGTTGTGGCGACGGACGATGCGGAGATTCTGGCGGTCATCGAGTCGGCTGGCGGAACGGCCGTCATGACGGACCCCAGCCATCCATCGGGGACCGACCGGATCGCGGAAGTCGCGGCAATGCAGGAGTTCGCCGACGCCGAGGTGATCCTCAACGTCCAGGGCGACGAGCCGTTTGTGGATGAGCTCGCCGTCCGTGGGGCTGTCGAGATCGTGACCAGCGGTCGGGCACCGATCGGGACGGCCGCGGTGCCTGCCGGGCGCGCTGCGCTCGACTCGGCCGACTGCGTCAAGGTGGTCTGCGCCGATGATGGTCGCGCACTCTATTTCTCGCGCGCGCCGATTCCATTTGCCCGCGACACCGCCGACCTGCCGCTGCAAGACACCCGCATCAGACAGCACCTGGGCATTTACGCGTACACGCGCGACGCACTCCGCGCCTGGGTGACACTGCCCGTGCACCCGCTCGAGCAGATCGAACGTCTCGAACAGTTACGCCCGCTCGCCGCCGGCATGCAGATCGGTGTGGCACCAGCAGCACCAGTGACCATCGGCGGAATTGATACCGAAGCAGACCTGCTGCGCGCCAATGCGCACTGGGATTCCGTTCACGCCGTCAGGAGCCCCGTATGAGCGCGCTCGCACAACCGCAACAGCCGACCAAGTTCATTTTTGTCACCGGCGGCGTTGTGTCATCTCTTGGCAAAGGCATCGCGGCGGCGGGACTGGGTCGCCTGCTGGTCGCCCGTGGCCTGCGAGTCACGATGATGAAGTTCGATCCGTACCTCAACGTCGATCCGGGCACCATGTCGCCGTTCCAGCACGGCGAAGTCTTCGTGACGAAGGATGGTGCCGAGACGGACCTTGATCTCGGGCACTACGTGCGCTTCCTCGATCGCTCGCTCAGTCAGGCAAACAACATCACGACTGGCCGTATTTTCTCCAACGTGATTACGAAGGAACGGCGCGGAGAGTACCTCGGGCAGACGGTGCAGATTATTCCGCACATCACGGACGAGATCAAGGCCGCCATCAAGCGTATCGCCCCGGAAAACGACGTCGTGATCTGTGAAATCGGCGGCACCGTCGGTGACATCGAGTCGCAGCCGTACCTCGAAGCAATCCGGCAGTTCCGCATTGAAGTCGGCAAGGCCAACGCGATGTTCGTGCACCTCACGCTGGTACCATTCATTGCGGCGGCGGGAGAGGTCAAGACCAAGCCGACACAGCACTCCGTGCGCGACCTGATGGAAGTCGGTATCCAGCCGGATGTGCTGATCTGCCGGACGGAACGCCCACTTGGCGACGACACCAAACGCAAGATCGCGCTCTTCTGCAACGTCGACTTCGGGAACGTCATCGAGAGTCGGGACGTGCCGACCATCTATCAGATCCCGCTCTCGTTTCATGAGCAGGGATTTGACGCCCGGGTCATGGCACGGCTCGGACTGCCCGACACCACCGAGCCGGATCTCAGTCAGTGGCGCGAGATTGTCCGCCGCATCACGAAGCCGGCCCGTCGCGTCAAGATTGCCGTTGTCGGCAAGTACACCGACTTCATCGACAGCTACAAGAGTGTGCAGGAATCACTCATCCACGGTGGCATCGCGCACGACACCGGCGTGGAGATCTCCTGGCTGTCGAGCGACCGGTTCACCGATCACGAGACGGCACGGGCGCTGCTGTCTGAATACGATGGCCTGCTCGTGCCCGGCGGGTTCGGCGTTCGCGGCGTTGAAGGCATGGTCGAGGCCATCCGGGCCGCGCGCGAACTGCGCATTCCGTTCTTTGGCATCTGTCTCGGCATGCAGGTCGCCATCATCGAGTTTGCGCGACACGTGGCGGGCTTGCCGGACAGCCACTCGTCGGAGTTTGCACCCGAGTGTGAGCATCGCGTGATCTCGTTGATGGAATCGCAGCAGGCCGTGAAGGACATGGGTGGCACCATGCGCCTTGGCGCGTATCCCTGCGTGTTGCATCCCGGGTCGCGGGCGGCAGTTGCCTACGGCGCGCAGGAAGTCAGTGAGCGCCATCGCCACCGATACGAAGTCAGCAATCAGTATCGAGACCTGTTTGTCGAACACGGGATGGTTCTCAGTGGCCTGTCGCCTGACGGATCACTGGTCGAGATCATCGAGCTGGCCGATCATCCTTGGTTTGTCGGATGTCAGTTCCATCCCGAACTGCAGTCCCGCCCAACCCGTCCGCATGCACTCTTCGCCGGATTCATCGGTGCGGCACTGCGTGAGCAGGGAGCGCGTGGTGTGGATAGCGGCGCAACCTCGGAAACAGTCTCCGGCGACTGATCATCATGCACGGACACTCGCTGTTTCCCGCGGATCGCCTCTTCCTCATCGCCGGTCCATGTCAGGCCGAGGACGATGGGTTGAACCTTCGGATCGCTGAAGTCCTGATACGCTTGGCCGAGCGCGTCCCCGGAGGCGTGATCTACAAGGCCAGCTTCGACAAGGCCAATCGCTCGAACGCCGGTGCCATGCGCGGCCTTGGCATCGAACGCGGGCTCGCAGCGTTGGCGACCGTCAAGCGTGAAACAGGATTGCCCGTGCTCACAGACGTGCACCTCCCGGAGCAATGCGCAATGGCGGCCGAGGTCTGTGATGTACTGCAGATTCCGGCATTCCTTTGCCGACAGACCGATCTGCTCGAAGCGGCTGCGAGAACGGGCAGGCCGATCAACATCAAGAAGGGGCAGTGGCTCCAGCCCGAAGGCATGCGCGGGGCCGTCGCGAAGGTCCGAAGTGCGTCGCCGGCGGGTGAGAACGCGCCGTTGGCCGTCACCGAACGCGGCACATTCTTCGGCTATGGCGATCTGGTGGTGGACATGCGCAACTTCTCGCGGATGCGCGAGGCCGCCAACGCCCCGGTGGTCTACGATGCCACGCACAGCGTTCAACAGCCGGGACGCGGTGATGGCGGCGCGAGCGGTGGCCTGCGAGAGTGTATCCCCCCGCTGATGTTCGCCGCATTGGCGGCCGGGGCGCAGGGACTGTTCATCGAAACCCACCCGGATCCCGATCATGCACCCAGCGATGGTCCGAACATGGTCTTTCTTGACCAGTTCCCCGCGCTGATCGATCGGGCGGTGGAGTTCTGGTCGCTGGCGAATCGATGATCGATCCCGTGCTCGCGCGGCGCATCGCGCTGGTGGCGTTCGACGTTGATGGGACGCTCACGGACAACGGCGTCTACATCGGCGATTCGAACGGTTCTCCGACGGATGCGCGGATCGAGCTGAAGCGGTTCGATATCCAGGATGGACTCGGCATTGTGATGCTTCGGCGCGCTGGCATTGCCATCGCCTTCATTTCTGCCCGCGAATCCTCCGCCACCGCGCTGCGCGCCGCGGAGCTTGGCGTGGCGCATCTGCGTCAGGGGCGCGGGCTGCGAAAGGTGCCGACGTTGCACGCCCTTGGTGAGGAGCTTGGCATTCCATTCGATGCGATGGCGTTCGTGGGTGATGACCTCGCGGACATCGCGGTGATGCGACAGGTTGCGCTGAGTGCGGCTCCGGCCAATGCCGTGGCAGAAGTCAAGGCCGTGGCCACGGTGCAGCTGAGTCGCACCGGAGGACGCGGCGCGGCACGGGAGTTCATCGAGATGCTGTTGCACGCGCGCGGTGAGTGGACCGCCCTCGTTGAACAGTATGTAACGGAAAGCACCGCACTGGGGGCTCACGCATCGTGAACGCCACGGACCTCATTGCTCGTGGAGTGCGTGTGCTTCGTCTGGAACGCGAGGCGATCGCGGCGCTCGAGGCGCGGCTCGGTGAGAGCTTCGCGCGTGCGGTCCTGCTGATCGCATCATCACGCGGCCGCGTGATCGTTGCCGGGGTAGGGAAGTCCGGGCTCATTGGTCGCAAGATCGCGGCGACGCTGACCTCGACTGGCACTGCGGCAACTTTTCTCCATCCGGTTGAAAGCGTACACGGCGATCTCGGAATCGTTGGCCCGGACGATGTGGCCATCCTGCTGTCGAAGAGTGGAGAGACCGACGAGCTAATGCCGCTGCTGCAGGAGCTGAAGCGCCTGGGCGTCGGCGTGATCGCGATCACCGGTGTGCCTGGCTCCACACTCGGACGCGCCGCAGACGCGACGCTTGACGCGGGTGTGACGGAAGAGGCGTGCCCGCATGACCTCGCGCCGACGACCAGCACGACGGCCGCGCTCGCACTTGGCGATGCGCTGGCGGTCGCGCTGCTCGAGCACAAAGGCTTCCGGCGCGAGGACTTCGCCCGTCTCCATCCCGGCGGAGCGCTGGGGAAAAAGCTGCTGACAACCGTGGCCGAGGTCATGGAACACGAACATCTCCCTGTCTTGCCGGTAACAGCGACCATGAGAGATGCGATCGTACATCTGGCGCGGCGACGCGGGTTGGTGGTCCTGAGTGCAGGCGATGGCGTCGTGACCGGTGTGGTCACCGCCGGCGATCTCGCGCGTCTCCTCGAGCGCAGCCAGGATCCGTTTGCCGTGATGGCCGCGGAGGTGATGAGCCGCACGCCACGGATCGCACGCGCAGACGAACTCGCGAGCGCCGTGGTGTACCGGATGGAACGGTTCGGGATCATGGCGATGCCCGTGCTCGACGCCGACGATCGCCTTGTCGGCGTCGTGCACCTGCATGACCTGCTGCGCGCCGGGGTGGTCTGATGCGCGCGTCGATCCTGCTCGTACTTGCCTCGCTCGCGATCGTCTCCGCCTGCCGGAAGAGCGACAAGACGGCCGTCGCCAAGGTCGCAACAATCGCGGATTCGGCCGACCAGGTGCTGTACAAGCCGCGCACGATCCTGACGGATCGTGGTGTGCAGCGCGCGGAACTGTCGGCCGACACCAGTTACGTCTTCGACGAGAACACCCGGTACGAACTGCGAATCGTGTCGACCATCTTCTTCAACAGGCAGGGTGAACGGGACGGCACCCTGACATCGAAGCGGGGCACATACAACCTTCGCGCCAATGTGATGGAGGCGCGAGAGAACGTCGTCATCACCAGTACCGATGGCAAGCGCTTGTCCTCGCCGATGGTGCGGTTCGAACAGTTCCGGAACATGATCGTCTCGGACAGCCCGTTTGTGCTGATCGACGGTGAGCGACGCCTCGAGGGCATCGGCTTTGAGAGCGATCCACAAATGCTGAACGTCAAGGTTCGCCAGCTGTCGCGCGCCACCGGTGCCAGCATCGTACTCCCGGCAACGAAGGGCGCCGCGCCGATCTTCGGCACGGATGCTCCGACCACGCCGAGCCTTCCTGCGGACTCGGCGAATGCGGCCAAGCGCCCGCCGACGCCGGCTCGGCCGCGGAAGATCAAGCAATGATCTGGCGTCGGGCGCTGGCCGTCATCGTCTGTGCGAGCGCGATCACGCCGCTCGCAGCACTGGCGCAGGCAGCCGGTGGCCGCTGCAACATCGAGCTGCGGCAGGCCAGTGACTCGTCGCCCCTTCGGTTGACGACAACCACGTCGACACCAAACGGGCCGAGGAACGTGTTCATTGGCGGCCGCGTGGCCGCGCGATGTATCGGTCAGGACGTCCGCCTGCTGGCGGACAGCGCTGAATGGTATCAACAGGCACAGGTGCTCTACCTGATCGGGAACGTCCGGTACACTGAACCACGTGTCCGGGTCAGCAGCAGCCAGATGAATTACTTCCAGGCAGATGAGCGACTGCTCGCAACGGGCAACGTCGAGGCGACGCTACCGAGCGGTTCCGTCATGCGTGGTCCCCAGGCGACGTACTATCGCGCCGTGAAGGGAGTGCGCCCGGCGGCGAGGCTCGAAGCCGTGCAACGGCCCCGCCTCTGGCTGTCGGAGCGCGATTCGACCGGTCGGCAGGATGAGCCAGTTCAGATCACAGCCAACCAGATCACCACCGAGAACGACTCACTCGTCTTCGCGGGCGGCAAGGTCGAGATCACACGCTCCGATCTTGATGCGCGCAGTGACTCGGCGTTCCTCGACAGCGGCAGCGAATTCGCGCGACTGATGATCTCTCCCGTCATCATCGGGAAAGGAGAGCGCGGCTACACGCTACGCGGAAACCAGTTGGAGCTCTACACCAGAAATCGCCTCGTACAGCGCGTCCTGGCCCAGGCTGACGCGCGTGCGACGAGTGACGACCTGCTGCTCACGTCGGATACCATCGACCTGCGTGTCGACAGGAACAAGGCGCAGGCGGCGTATATCTGGGGCAAGTCACGCGCGCGGGCCGTTTCCCCCGACCGCGACCTGATCGCCGATTCACTCGCCGTCCGCATGCCGGATCAGCAGCTCCGTGAGGTGCGCGCCTTCCGTGACGCAGTCGCGAACACGATCCCGGATACCGCCACCATTCGCACTGGAGAGAAAGACTGGGTGAAGGGCGACACAATTTTTGCCTTCTTCGACTCCACAGCACGCACACGTGTTGTAGAGAAACCTTCCGCCGCGCCCGCCAGGCCCGCTGCGGCACCAGCGGCTCGACGGCAGAATCGGCGGGCGGATTCCGTCACCACCGCCGCGCCGCTCGCGGCAGCCGACACCCTCGCTCGCGACAGCGCTGTTGTGAAGCCACAGATGCGTGAACTGCACGCGATCGGCCACGCGAGCGCACGCTACCAGGTTCCGGCCCAGGGCGGCTCTCCGGACCGTCCCGGTATCAATTACTCTCGAGGTGATCGGATCACCGTCACGCTGGATTCATCGGGTGTCTCGCGCGTGTTGATCGACGATCACGCGGTGGGCGTCTATCTCGAGCCAGTACCGCGCGACTCCCTTGCGGTGCCGCCCGTTCCCGATGGGCCGGTGCCGCCATCCGCGTCTGCCGTGCCGATGCCTGCGCCGACCACGGAGCGACCAGCACCGACAGCCTCCAAAGCGCCTCCCAAGCCGGTCGCAAAGCCAGCGTCGGTTCCTCCTCGCACTCCACCGGTTCGCCCGTGACCGAACAGACGCCGCCGCCGGACGACGCACTTCCACCGCGCATTCGCGCGCTGATCGAACACTTCGCGCCGCACGATCGATCGCCGGTCCTGGCGATGCACGCGTTGTTCGCTGCCGCAGACGACGAGGGCTTCGCACGCTTCGACGAAGTCGCGCGCGTATATCGTGAAGACTATCTGCTGGTTGAGAAGGCGGCGGGGCGCGATGCCGAGAAGGCCGCGGGGACGCTGAGCCTCGATCAGGTGCGATCACATCTCCGGGACGCGTTGCTACCGCGACTCGTCGCCGACGGTGTGATTGCGCTGCCGGCGGGCGGACTCGACGAGCCCGGCGCGAAGATTCAGGTCGTGAAAGGCATCTGGGGAGCTGTCAAGGAACGGCGCGAGGCGGTCACGGCTGAGGTCAAGCGGCGGACCACGCAGAACATCGGGATCCAGACAGGGCGGCCCCCCGCCGTCCCCGCGGCCACGCCGTCCTCGCCATCCTCGCGCAACGCACGCCTCGAAGCGAGGGGCCTGGTCAAGACATACAAGAAGCGCAGCGTGGTGAACGACGTCGCGCTGCACCTCCAGCAGGGTGAGATCGTCGGACTCCTGGGCCCGAACGGGGCAGGGAAGACGACGACATTCTACATGATCGTGGGGCTGATCCAGCCGCAACGTGGTCAGATCGTCCTTGACGGTGCCGACATTACGTCCATGCCGATGTACAAGCGGGCCCGCAACGGCATTGGCTATCTCTCCCAGGAGCCATCAATCTTCCGGAAATTGACGGTCGAGGAGAACATCATGGCGATCCTCGAGACGCTCAAGATGTCGAAGGCGGAGAAAGCGACACGCCTCGAGCGGCTGCTCGATGAGCTCAGTATCAAGCACCTGCGCAAGAGCAAGGCATACGCGCTCTCCGGTGGTGAGCGTCGGCGTCTCGAGATCACGCGGGCCCTGGTGACCGAGCCGAAGTTCATGATGCTCGACGAGCCCTTTGCCGGCGTCGATCCGATCGCGGTCCATGATATCCAGACCATCGTCTCGGGGTTACGTCACCGCGGGATAGGCGTCCTCATCTCGGACCATAACGTGGAGCAGACACTGGATATCGTCGACCGGGCCTACATCATGTTCGATGGCCAGGTGAAGGTGTCCGGGACGGTCCGCGAACTGGTGTTCGACGACACGGTGGCCGACATCTACCTCGGGCCGACACTCGCTGCGCGCCTGCGCGAGCGATTCTCTCGCGACGACTCGAAGGACGTCGCGTCGTGATTGGCACTGGACGGGCGGGGGGCCGGCGATGAGCGGCTTCAAGACGGGGCTCAACCAGAGCACGTCCATGCGGCAGGAGATGAAGGTCAATCCGCGCCTGTACCAGGCAATGGATCTCCTGTACATGCCCCTGCTCGATCTGCAGCAGCACCTCCAGCAGGAACTGCTGATCAACCCGTTCCTCGAACTCGTGCCGGAAGACGATGACGGTGACGACGGGACTGAAACCGTCGAGGTGGCCACGCCGGAAGAGCAGAAGGCGGACAACACCGACGAGATGGACTGGCAGAAGATCCTCGAAGATGGGTTCGAGAGCGGCGGCCGGAAGGAGGAATACGAGGAGCGCGAGTACATCGAGCCGGTGACGGTGATGTCCCGCGATCTTCTCGATCATCTCCGCGATCAGGTCCAGATGCTCGAACTCACGTCGCGAGAGGCATATCTCGCTGACGAGTTTGTAGGGAACATCAACGAAGACGGCTATCTCGCCTGTGAGTTGACTGAGATCCTCAGCGGCGTGAACACCGAGGTGCTTCGTGTGGCGGAGTCGGCGGGCATCGATATCAGTGAGCTGCCGATGTACACGATCGAGGAAGTCGAGGCCCTGCTGCCAGTGATCCAGCAGCTCGACCCGCCAGGCGTCGGCGCACGCAACCTGCGCGAGTGCCTCCTCCTGCAGCTGGTCCAGCTGGGACAGGGCGAGGGCGTCGCGTATGCGTTGGTCCGCGACGGCTTTGATGAACTCATCGGCCATCGTTGGAGCGAGATGGCGAAGCGTTTCGGCATCCCCGTTTCCGATGTACAGGCCGTCGCCGACCAGATCGCCAAACTCGACCCGAAGCCCGGGCTCAAGTACGCACCGGACAACGAACATTATATCATTCCGGACCTGGTCGTCGAGAAGGTGGATGGTCGCTACGTCGTGTTCCTCAACGACGGCAACCTGCCACGCCTGAAACTCAGCAGGACGTATCAGGACATCGCACGCGACAAGAAGAAGTACGATGCGGAGAGCAAGGACTTCATCGCGAACAAGATGAACTCGGCGCATTGGATGATTCAGGCCATCGAGCAGCGCCGGCAGACCATGCTGAAGGTCATGAACTACATCGTGGAACGGCAGCGGGACTTCTTTGAGAAGGGCGTGCAGTTCCTCAAGCCGCTCACGTTGCGCGAGGTGGCGGAAGTGATTGGCATGCACGAGTCTACCGTCAGCCGCGTGACCAACGAGAAGTTCGTGCAGACGCCACGCGGTGTGCTGCCGCTGAAGTTCTTTTTTTCATCCGGACTCTCCACCACCGACGGCGACGACGTCTCGGCGCGCGGCATCAAGGACCAGATCAAGAAGCTGGTTGATGGCGAGGACGCGAAGGACCCGCTGACGGACCAGGCCATTGTGGATATTCTCAAGCAGGGCGGTGTCGTGATCGCCCGACGGACCGTTGCCAAGTATCGCGACCAGCTCGGCGTGCTCTCGGCCCGCATGCGGAAGCGCGTATGACGGCAATCACACGCACCGGACCGGCCGCCGCTGTGGACGCGAGTGCTGCGAGCGTATCGCGCGCGCGCCTCGAGACCGGGGTCGACGTCAGCGTCCTGGTGCCGGCGAAGGATGAAGCCGAGAATCTCCCGCTGTTCATGGCACAGGCCGCGGCGGCCTTCGCGGATTCGCCGACACGGTATGAAGTCATCGTCATCGATGATGGCTCGAAGGACGACACCTGGGTCGTGCTGCAGCGACTGCAGCAGGAGTATCCCTTTCTCCGCGCAGTGCGGCATCGGACCCAGCGCGGCATTGCCGACGGCCTGCGCACGGGATGGCTGAACTCACGCGGCGAAATCCTGGTGTTCTATCCGGCGGACCTGCAGTTCAAGCCGGAGGACATTCCGCGCCTCGTCGCGCCGATCCTCGCCGACGATGCCGACATGGTGACAGGGTTCAAGGAAGGGAAGTACGAGAAGGCGTTTGTCAGCGGGATCTACAACTGGCTGAGTCGGTCCTTGTTCGACGTGCCGGTGAAGGACCTGAACAGCGTCAAGGCGTACCGACGGGAGATCATGAACGCATTGCCGGTGCGCCCCGACTGGCATCGCTACATGATCGTCATCGCACACTTCGAGGGATTCAGTGTCACCGAGATCCCGGTGCCGCTCTACCCCCGCAACGCCGGGCGATCGAAGTTCGGCATCGGCCGCATCCCGGTCGGCGTGATGGACATGCTCTCGGTCTGGTTCGAATTGCGATTCGGAAGGAAGCCGCTCCTCTTCTTCGGACTGCTCGGCGCAGCGCTTTTTGCCGTCGGCGTGCTGACCGGCCTGGTCGCCATCGGGATCCGCATCTTCGCCGGTGTCGGATTCCGGCCGATGCTGAACCTGATCGAAACGTGCGTCATCGTCGGGTCGGTGTTGTTCGTTGGAGGCTTCGTCGGTGAGATGATTGCCGTGCAGCGCGCGGAGCTGCGTGAGATCCGGCGCGAGCTGGACCAGAGGCGCCTCACCGAGCCATCGTGACCGTCCGTCGCGTTCTGTTCGTCACGCATAACTTTCCGCGAAGCAGCGGCGATTCGGCCGGAGGGTTCCTCCTCGACCTGGCGCATGCCCTTGCGGCGTTGGATATCGTGGTCGAGGTGATCGCGCCACACGCGCGTGGCCTGCTCGAGCGCGAGACCGTCGATGGGATCTTCGTGCAGCGTGTGCGTTACGGCAACGACGCAGACGAGACGCTTGCCTACACCGGCACCATGGCGGAGCAGGTGAAGGGCTCCACGCGCGGCAAGCGCTCGATGTTGCGCTTGCTCGGAGCGCTGCGACGCGCAACACGCCACCGGCTTGCGAGCGGTGACATCGACATCGTCCACGCGCACTGGTGGTTCCCGTCGGCGCTGGCAATCGGACGGACGGCCGTCCGCTCGCGCGTACCGATGGTCGTGACCTCGCACGGCAGCGACGCTCGCATGGCAACAGGAGTGACGGCGTCACTCGCGTCATTTGCGCTCGGACGCGCCGCAGCGGTCACGACGGTCAGTCAATGGCTCGCCCAGCGACTTCACCTGCTGACTGAGGCGCCGATCTCCGTAGCACCGATGCCCGCCGACATCACGAGATTCACGGCGCAGGCTGCGATCCGCGCCACGCCGCCGCGGCTGCTGTTCGTTGGCCGATTGAATGCGCAGAAGAACCCAATCGTTCTCCTTCGTGCGCTGGCGGAGCTTCCCGATGAAGTCCATCTCGACATCGTCGGTGATGGGCCGGACGCCAGCACGCTGCACGCGCTCGCGGCGCAGCTCGGGATCGCGCACCGCATCGCGTGGCACGGTCATCAGCCGCGGGATGTGATGCCGGCGATCTATGCGCAGGCCTCCTGTACGCTCGTACCTTCGCGCGATGAAGGCTTTGGCCTGGTTGCTGCCGAGTCGCTGCTGTGCGAGACGCCTGTCGTCGCGGCGCGATCGGGGGGGCTACCTGACATTGTCCGCGATGGTGAGACCGGCGCGCTTCTGACCGCGCTCGACGATCCATCGGCCTGGAGCGCCGCGGTCCGCCGTGTCATCGATGCTCCGGACACGCGGGCGGCCATGGGTGCTGCGGGTCGGACGCACATGATCGAGCTGGTGTCGCCCGCCGCGGTCGCTGAACGCTATCGGAGCGTCTACGAGACCGCGCGGCGCGGGATCGTCCGTGCGCGCTGAGGTCAGAACCGCACTGCGTGTTGCGGTCGCGATTGCAATCGCTGCGGTCGTCGTCCGATTCATCCTGCAGCAGTGGGATGCGATTCGAGTCAGCGCCGGAGCGCTGAGACCATCCTGGCCAAGAGTGGTCGTCGCCAGTGCCTGCGTGTTCATGGGCTACGCAGTACTCATCGCGTCCTGGCAGCTCCTGCTGCGTCTCTGGGGCAGTCCCCTCCCTCGGACGGACGCGGCACGGATCTGGTTTGTGTCCAGCCTTGGCAAGTATGTCCCGGGCAAGGTCTGGTCGATTGCAGCGATGGCGGTCCTGGCGAAGGAGGCTGGAGCATCGCCGGTTGCGGCTACCGGATCCGCGATCATCATGCAGCTCGTGAATCTCGCGGCTGGCTTCGCCGTCGTCGCACTGGCCGGGGCAGGGGACCTGCTGGCGGCGTATCCGCTGATCCGGGCCGGTGCGTGGCTGACCGTCGCCCTGACGCTGGTCGGACTCCTGTTTGGACCGGCGCTCCTGCGTTGGGCGCTACGCGCGGCGAGCCGCCTGCTTCGACAGCCCGCACCCCAGATCCCCAGGATCACGCGGACGGACCTGGTGCTCCTGTTTGGCGCCAACGTCGTCGCCTGGATCGCCTACGGCGTCGGATTCGGCATTTTTTGGCGAGCGCTCCTTGGCCATGGTGGTGGCATCTCGCTCGCAGCGCTGGCAGTTTATACCTCGTCATATCTGCTGGGATTTCTGGCGCTGGTGGTACCCGGCGGTCTTGGCGTGCGTGAGACCGCATTGACAGGCCTTCTGATGTCGCTGTCTTTGGCAACGCCGGGCGATGCGGCGCTGCTCGCGGCTGCGTCACGAATCTGGCTGACCGTACTGGAAATCCTCCCGGGGCTCGCCTTTCTCCCCGGCTCTTCGTTGCGCCGCCGTCCTCCCATTTCGACACCCGATGGCCCAGCTGCCTGAAGTGAACCAGAGCGATGTCCTTGAGCCGCGACATGCGTGGCTCTTCGCGTTGCTGACGTGTGTGGCGGGCACCATGCTGTTGGCGTATCCACCCCACCCCGTTCAATTCCTGGTCAACATCTACCGCGACCAGTACATCGCCGTATACGCCTTCCGTGAGTTCGGCGCGCAGGTGTTGCGCGCCACGGGCGGGTTCGCGCTCTGGAATCCCTATTTGTTCGGCGGCATGCCGTACGTCGGCGCGATGCATGGCGACATCTTCTATCCGACCGCGTGGATGCGCATGGTCATGCCGACCGACGTGGCGATGACCTGGGGCATGATTCTGCACTACATGCTTGGCGGCTTCGCAACGTATGTCTTTCTGCGCGCGCTTGGACTGCGGTTCTTTGGCGCGCTGGTCGGCGCCATGGCGTACATGCTCAGCGGCTGGAATGCTTCGTATGTGAGCCCCGGGCACGACGGGAAACTCTTCGTCGGTGCCATGTTGCCGCTGGCTATGCTCTGCGTGCTTCGCGGCGTGCGTGATGGTCGCAAGTGGGCGTGGGGCGCGCTGTCGATCGTCGTCGGCCTTGCCATGCTCAGCCCGCACCCCCAGCTGACGCAGTATATGCTGATGGGAACAGGGGCTTTTGGCCTGTTTGTCGCCTTCGGCATCGAAGGAAGGCCGGACCGCGCAACGGCGATCCAGCGCCTTGGCTTTGCCTTGGCAGCGGTCGTCCTTGGCTTTGCGATCAGCGCCATCCAGTACCTGCCAGTGATGGAGTACACTCCGTTCTCACCACGCGCCGGCGGCCGCAACTACGACTTCGCAACCTCGTACTCGTTCCCGCCCGTAGAGCTCATCAACACGCTGATTCCTGAGTTCACCGGCGGGCTCGAGAAGTACTGGGGACCGAACGGCATTCATCATCACAACGAGTACGTCGGTGCAGCGGTCTGGCTGCTTGCAATAGCCGCGTTCCGAACCGGGATGCGCACGCGAGTGGTACTCTTCTGGGCGGGTATCGTGCTGCTGTTCACGCTCTGGGCGCTTGGCGGCAACACACCCTTTTACCTGCTGGTGTATAACCTCGTCCTCGGCAGCAAGTTCTTTCGCGCGCCCAGCACTGTCTTTTTCATGGCCACGTTTGCCATGGCGATTCTCGCGGGATATGGCGCACAGGGATTGCTCGTCAAGCCGATCTCGCGCAGGTTTCTCGTCGCCGCTGCCGGCTCGATCACGCTCGTGTTTCTCCTTGGTGTCAGCGGTGCAATGACCGGGCTCGCCGGTGCATTCGCTGGGCCGGAGCTCATCGAGCGCGTGCAGCTGAACGCCGGGGATTTGATGAGTGGGACGGTCCGGGCGATGGCATTCGCAGCGCTTGCGCTGATGATCTGCCTCTTCCGCGATCGGGGGACGCTCGCACCCGCGGCGGCAGGTTGGGCGCTCGTGTGTGCGGTGACCCTCGATCAGGTCACCGTACTTCGATCCTTCTGGGGCTTCCTGCCGCCCGCGAAGGTGAGCTTCGCATCTGACGCCGCCATTGACTACATCAAGAAGGCGACGGCGACCAACCCGGGGCGCGTGATCGATCGCCCGATCGATGGAAGCTGGGTACCACGCGACCCAGGCCTGAACTACAGCGGCTTGATGGCGCATGGCATCCGGCAGGCCAAGGGCTACCACGGCAATGAGCTGCGGCGCTATGACGATCTCATCGGACGCGAAGAGGAAGGCTACCCTCAGCTTGGGAACCCGAACTTCTGGGCGTTGGCAAACGTGCGTTTCTTCCTGACCGATGCGGCCAAGTTCCCGCTTGAGGAGGCGAAACTCGTCGCCGGCCCGACGAAAAACGCCCACGGTTCGACCGTGTACCTGTACGAGCTCCCGGGCGACAACCGCGCCGCATGGGTCGCACCGGCGATCATCAAGGCCGCCGACAGCGTCACACTCACAACCGTCCTCGATCCGCGCTTCCCGGTCCACTCGGTCGCGATCTTCAGTGACAGCGCAAACGTGCAGGCGGTCGAGCTGCAGGCGCCTCCGGCTCCACTCGACCTGCCCGTGACCGTGACCCGCTATGACGCCGGTGCGATCTCGGTCTCGCTCGGTTCGCCAGCGCCGGCCGGTTCGGCACTCATCGTTTCCGAAAACTTCTACCCAGGCTGGACCGCCACCGTCGACGGGAAGCCTGTCGAGGCCTCGCGTGCCATGTATTCGCTGATCGGGGTCCCACTTCCGACCGGCGCGACGTCGGTCGAGCTCCGCTTCACGAGCGCCACGTTCACCAAGGGGAAGGCGATCACACTCGTCGCCCTCGGCCTGGCGCTGCTTCTGGCGTTTGGTGGGCTGGCGATGGACCGGAGGACGGCGGCGTGACGGGTGCCTCCATGACTGGGCACGTGCCGACAAACGCAACGCCGGGAGATCGGGCGCTCGTCATTGTGCCCACCTTCAATGAGCGACAAAACGTCGCTCGGATCATCGATGCGGTCCTCAGTCAGGATCCGCGTCTATCGGTCCTGATCGTGGACGATGGCTCGCCTGATGGTACTGGTGCAATTGTGGATCAGATCGCCAGCGCGAACGACCGCGTCCACGCGCTCCACCGGCCGAGAAAGATGGGACTGGGCACCGCCTATCTGGCAGGATTCAAATGGGCGCTCGCGCGAGACTTTGCGTTCGTTTTCGAAATGGATGCGGACTTCTCGCACGACCCGAATCACCTTCCAGAGTTCCTGCGCAGCATCGCAGATGCCGACCTCGTCCTTGGCTCGCGGTACCGGGACGGGAAGGTGACGGTCGTGAACTGGCCGATCTCACGCCTGCTGCTCAGCTACGGTGCGAACATCTATGCTCGCACCGTCACTGGGCTCCAACTCTATGATGCCACCGGCGGCTTCAAGTGCTTCCGGCGGAGTGTGCTCGAGGGTATCGATCTGGATGACGTTCGTTCCAACGGGTACGCATTCCAGATCGAAGTGAGTTTCCGCGCCTGGAAGAAAGGGTTTCGGATTGCGGAGATTCCGATAGTGTTCACCGATCGCACAGAAGGGGAGAGCAAGATGTCCAAGCGAATCTTCCGGGAGGCGATCTGGATGGTCTGGAGGCTGCGCTGGTGGTCAATCACTGGGCGGCTGTCTTGACCACCGCTGAGCGCGAGTTCTGGAAGATGTCCGGGTCCGGCAATGATTTTCTCTTCTTTGACGCCCGTGGCACTGGAGCCACCGCAGACCCCTTGGAGGCGCCGGCGGAGATTGCGTCGCTCTGCAAAGCCCATCTCGGCGTTGGCGCAGACGGGGTCGTCTTCATCGTAGACGCCGACGGCGCGCTCTTCGGCATCCGTTACTACAACGCTGATGGTTCGCGCGCGACACTATGCGGTAACGCATCACTTTGCGCCGCGCAAAGCGCTGTAATGCTTGGACTTACAAGACGTGAACAGATGTTTCACTTCATGTCTGACGCCGGCCTGATTGCGGCGTCGATAGATCAGGAAGGAGCCGCATCGGTCCGGCTTGCTCCGGTCACGGCGTTGGAAGCGAAGGCGGTCGAGGACCGCGAAGCAGGTGAACTCCGCATTGGATTCGCCGTCGTCGGCGTACCGCATCTTGTCGTCCTCGTGCAAGATGTCGGCGCGGTCGACGTGGCCGTGCGTGGCCAGTCGCTTCGTTATGGAGCCGCGCGCGCTCCAGCGGGAGCCAACGTGAACTTCGTGAGCCCAGCCGGCGACTCGGGCGATTGGCTGATCCGAACTTACGAGCGTGGCGTCGAGGCGGAGACGTACGCCTGCGGCACAGGAGCGGTCGCATCCGCAGCCTGTATCCGGGCGTGGGACATGGCACCGGGCCTGGCCGCGATTCGCCTCAGAACGGCGAGCGATCGCGACCTGACAGTGCGGTTACCGGCGGTCGACGATAGTGGATGGAGCGAGCTCTCTGGTGAAGGACGGCTGGTGTTTCGTGGCGTCCTCCAGGACTATCGCTGACACACGGAACCAGGGGACGACAGCGTCGGGCAGAGTCTCCGAAGTGTCGAAAGTGGCAGACGTGCGCCGTGACACGGACGTGACCACGTATCGGTCGGATTTGTGCCTAACCGACTCGACTTTCCACAGCGGGAGCCAGAAAGGGGCACTTATCCACAGTTTTCCACCTAGTGTAGTTTACATAATACTTCTTATAAGAAGTACAGTTTTCCGTTTGTGACACCTCCGCAGAGCGAAAACACGCGCAGGCATGGCTCGCTCGCGACACCGACGGGGCGCATTGGAGCCAGCATCACGAGGGTCAATGTCAACCCAGGCGCGCGGAGGCGTCCGGACTCGTCGGCAGAACTCGCGCGTGAGAACTCCGTCCCCATGAGCTCACGAACTCCGTCCCCATGAGCTCACGAACTCCGTCCCCATGAGCTCACGAACTCCGTCCCCATGAGCTCACGAACTCCGTCCCCAAAAGCG
>JANNVN010000217.1:0-1626 GCA_031414435.1 Gemmatimonadaceae bacterium | reverse complement strand
CCCGCCGCGAGTGAGCTGATACCGAGGATCTGGAGGCCGAGCACCCAGAAGTCGATGTTGAGGCCGGGGTTGTACGCCATCGTCGTGATCGGCGCGTACCCGAACCAGCCGCCGTTCGGTGCAAGCCCGGCGAAGATCGGCAGCGTGATGAAGATGCCGCCGAAGAGATACACCCAGTAGCTGAAGGCGTTGAGGCGTGGGAAGGCCACGTCACGGGCGCCGATCTGCAGCGGGATCAGGAAGTTGAAGAACGCGGCCGACAGCGGCATGATGGCGAGGAACACCATCGTGGTGCCGTGCATGGTGAAGAGCTGATTGTAGAGCTCCGCACTGACGAGCGTCTGGTTCGGGGCCGCGAGCTGCGCGCGGATGACCGCGGCCTCGAGTCCGCCGAATATGAAGAAGAAGAGCGAGGTGAAGAGATACAACACACCGATCCGCTTGTGGTCGGTGGTCGTGATCCAGCTCCAGACACCGGATTTCTCGCCGGAGTAGGAACTCGTCGATGCGGCCGGCGCGTAGGTCGGCTGCGCAGCAGTCGTTGCCATGACTTATATGCTCCGGCGCGGGTTACTTGAGAGCCTGCAGATAGGCAGCGACGTCGGCGATCTCCTGATCGCTGAGCCCACCCATCGTGACCTTGGCCTTGATGGCCGGATTGTACTCGCCCTTGCCGATAGCCGGCATCAGGCTGCCCGGCTTCATGGCTGGCGCGTTCTTGATCCAGCGCACCAGGTTCTCGGTGTTGTTCTCAAACAGCGCGCCGGCAATCGTGTAGCGCGACGCCATGTGCGTGAGATTGGGACCGATGATGCCCGCACTCATCGGGTTGCCACTCACCTTGTGACAGCCGATGCACGAGGACCGCGAGTAGATCGCCTGACCACGCGTCGCATCACCGGTGAGCCCAGCGGTGAAACTGATGCTGGCCGGTGGCTTGGCCGTGGGCATGGTGGAGGGGTCGAGCTTCTCACGCGGGAAGACGAATCCGACGGGGGCCGGTGCTGCAGCGTTGATCAGCTCGGGACCCACCTGCCCCGCCTTGCTGGTCGACTCCGCACCTGGCGTGCCGGGAACCGCGGCCGGAGCGGGGGTCGGAGCGACTCCGAAGATGGCCTGCCCTTTCTGATGCGCGGCCCAACTCGCGAACTGCTCGGGGGTGACGGTGTAGGCGCGGAACTTCATGTTTGCGTGGCTCTCGCCGCAGAACTCGTTGCAGCTGCCGTTGAGGGCCTTGAGGGCCATCGAGTCACGCGGCGTCATCCAGAGGTAATTCGTCCTGTTCGAGATCAGGTCGCGCTTGCCACCGAGGCGCGGGATCCAGAACGAATGCAGGACGTCCTTGGTGTTCAGCTTGAAGTTCACCGGCCGGCCAACGGGCAGATAAATCTCGTTGGCGGTGGTGATGCCGTACTCTGGGTACTTGAACTCCCACCACCACTGATGGCCGATCACTTCGATCTGCAGCGCATTGGCCGGGGCCTTGGCCTGCGTCAGGAAGATCGTCTTCACGGTCGGCACGGCGATGAAGGCCAGAATCACGGCCGGGATGGCGGTCCACGCGATTTCGAGCGTGGTATTGCCATGCACATGCTTCGGTTCCGGCGAGTCGGGACGCGCCTTGAA
>JANNVN010000216.1:0-16178 GCA_031414435.1 Gemmatimonadaceae bacterium | reverse complement strand
GGGGGGGGGGGCCGCCCGGGGGGGGGGGCGTCGCGTCCCCCCCCCCCCCCCCCCCCCCCCCCCCCCCCGCCCATGAACTCCGTCCCCACCCGCCCATGAACTCCGTCCCCACCCGCCGGAGCGCCAACGCTCAGGTGTCGTAAACCCTTTCCGCCTGCCTCGTGTCCAATCGTCGAGTCCTGTTTCGCGCCCGCCTCGGTGCTGGTCGCCCGCCCCACCGTTCGTCCGTACCACGCCGTTGACTACCGATGAGGAGTTGATCGCGCGCGCCGTTGCCGGGGACGAACTGGCGATGCGAGCGCTCTGGGCCGAGCACGCTCCACGGGTGGATGCCGTGGTGCGGAGGCTGGTGCACGACGCTGACGAGGCGGCAGATATCGCGCAGGAGGTCTGGATCCAGATCTTCCGGGCGCTGCCGACCTTTCGCGGTGATTCGCAGTTCTCGACCTGGGCGCATCGGATCGCGGTGAACCGTACGCTGAATGCACTGCGTCGCGCGCGGCGACTGCTGGGCGTACACGAGGAACTGACGGAGGAGACGGCGATGGTGGAGGATGATGTCGAGCAACCGTTCGTGCGGGAGTCGATCACGCAGGCGCTGGACAAGCTGCCGCGTGGCGCCCGGACGGTGTTCGTGCTGCATGACGTGGAGGGGTTCACGCACGAGGAAATCGCCGGCCAGCTTGGCATCACGACTGGCGGGTCGAAATCCCAGCTGTTCAAGGCCCGCGCACGCCTGCGCCGCCTGCTGGCGCCGTTGATGGATCATTTGTCTACACCCACTCTGGAAGATGGCTATGCAGCACCTGTCGCCTGAACGGATCGCCGCGTTGGTGGATGAAGCGGCGACGTTGGACGAACGTCAGCACTTCGAACGCTGCGGGCTGTGCCGCGCCGACTTCGTTGCGATGCGTCGGATCGTGTCTGCGGCGTCGGCGGAGCGGGAGCGCCCGATCGTGCCGCTGGTGCCCTGGCAGCAGCTGGCCACAGCCCTTCGTGATGAAGGCCTGTTGTCGCCGCCGCGAAGCGCGATGGTCTCCACGCCGTCCGATATCCGACCGATTCTGTCGGCACCAAGTGTGGTGGTGCAGCAGCCGTCGCGGCGCGTGCTGGCACGGTGGCAGCGCGTCTCAGGGCTGGCGGCCGCCGCCGCGTTGCTGGTGACGGTGGGCGTGGCCGGTGGCCGACTGACGGCGTCCCGGCCGGCGCTGCTGACGGAACTGCCCTCGACAGTCGCGGCGGTTCAGCCACTGGTTCCCGCCACGATGACGCAGCCGGTCGTCCGTTTCCGTACGCCCGACGAAGCGCGAGCCACGCTCAACTCGGCCGAGCAGGTGTACAGCGGGGCGTTGTTGTGGCTGGCAGCGAACGACAGTGCACTGGCCCCCCGGATGGCGGGCGGTTCTGCGGCAGCCGCCTCGAGTTATCGTGAGCGCCTCGAAGTCCTGGATGCGGCGATGGCCACGGCTCGGCGCGCACTGTATGAGGCCCCGGATGATCCAGTAATGAATCGCTACTATCTGGCAACCCTGGGGGCCCGTGAGGTGACACTGCGTCGCCTCACGACCGTGCTGCCGGCGTCGCAACAAGTGCTGGAGTATTGATGCGGATTGTGCGTGGTGCCGCCGTGCTTGCCGTCCTCCTCAGCAGTACGGGACGCGCGGACGCGCAGGACGGTTCCGCTGAACGCGATGCACGCTCGCGCGAACTGTCGGTGCGCATGCGGGTGACGCTCGAGCAGCAGGCCCGGGTCCTCGAGCAGATGCAGCGTGAGCTGCAGCGTGCCGCGCGGTCGGATTCCCGGGTTCGCGATTCGATCGTCCGTGTCACATCGCAACGGATTGCGGAACTGGCCACCGAGATTTCGCGTGTGCAGGCGGAGGCGGACCGGGTGCAAGTGCAGAGTGTCGATGCCGATACGCGGGCACAGCTGAGGGCGCAGATTGTGAGTTCCCGGGCGATGGCCAACGTGGCTCGCGTTCTGGCGGGGCAGCAACGTGCGCTGACATTCCGTACACGCTCAATGCCACGCGGCTACCTGGGCGTGCAGCTCTCCGGTGAGCAGCAAACGGAAGTGCGCGACGGAAAGGTGTTCACCGTCTTTCTGTCACCGGTGGTGATTGCATCGGTCGAGGCAGGGAGCCCAGCCGCGACAGGCGGACTGCTGGCAGGTGACACGCTCCTCGCGTTCGGACGCAGCCCCCTGCCGGGAGCCGTACCGCTCTCCGAAGTGCTGACGCCCGGTGACCGCATCCCGTTGAGGGTCCGTCGCGGCGGGCGCGAGCGCGTGGTCACCGTGCTTGTGGGCACGCGTGACGCGGGGGCCGGATCGCTCTCGCTGGCGTTTCCCGAAGGCGCCGAGGCCTCCGGCACGACATTTCGCTTCGATGTGGAAGGGGATTCAGTGCGTGTGTGCGCCGGAGAGAACTGCACCGTCACGCTCGGCGGCAGTGCCCGTGCTCCTGATCGTGGCGCACGCGCTCCAGATCGCGCTTCCAGCGGTTACGCAATCAGTGCGCCACGGGCACCGGCGCCGCCAGCGCCGCCTTCCGCCGCCGGTCCTGAGCGCTTGCTCCGCGGAACGCTCTGGTCCACCACTGATCTGTCGATCGCGGGAGCCGTGATGACAACCATCACGGACGACCTCGAAGACCTGACGGGCGTCAGCGAGGGGATTCTTGTCCTTCGCGTTGCGCCGGGCACACCGGCGGCGGCGTCAGGTTTGCGCGGCGGCGATGTGATCCGCCGCGTGAATGACGAGGAGTGCGAAGGGGTGCGCGATCTTCAGGTTGCCGTGCAGCGTGCCTCGTCGCGCGGATTGAAGCAGGTCGCGCTGGTGGTCGTACGGCAACGGAAAGAGCGGCCGATCACGCTGCAGTGGTAGGCTGTCCCGCACCGTTGGCCAGGTAGCAGCGGTTGCGCGACCGGACTTCAGGGCGACGGCAGTACCGGCGTGGGCGGCTGTGGCGCGCGACGCTGTATAAGGACCGAGCCGGGTGGCACGCTGTAGAGCAGCTGCGCGGTGGCCTTGTCCGCCAGCGTAATCGCACGGGCGCGGATCTTCGGCGCCATGATCACGGTGGTGTCATTGGCGTGATCGAGCCCGATACCGTGTCCGATTTCGTGAATGGCGAGGGCACGCACCACTGTGGGATCGAGCGGCGCGGATGCATCGCGACGCAGCGTGGCCAGCTGTATGTCGCTGCGGATGATCCAGTACTTGCTGTCGCGCACGACTTTGGTGCGTCCGAGCACGGGATCGCCGTTGAAGTCCGCGACCCACGACACGGTCATGTCGGCAAGAACCGAGTCGCTGACGAAGACAAACCGTACCGGCAGCTCAACTCCTTCCCATGTCGTGAACGCTTCGCGAACGGCCTGCAGGTAGTCATCGCGCACGTGACCTGACGCCTTTGGTCCCTGATCGCTGAGAAAGACGCGCAACGGTGTGGCGCGGCGATCGGGCCAGCGCTGGAGTGTACTGTCGGACAGCAGCAGAATATCCGGGATGAATGTGCCGGTGCTGCGTGCCGCGATCACCGCGCGGGTTTCGGCCCGACGGATCGAGTCGCTCGCTGCCGAATTCGCACGCGCCGTGCGGGCAGCGGCATTGGCGAGTGCCGGCGCGGCGTCGGCGCTCTGCTGCACACTGTCGGCGGCCGTATGTGGGCCGGCGAGGTCGTAGCCATGCCGACGGACGCTCGCGGTTTCGAGAACGACGAGTGTCGCCAGACCGACGAGGACGATGCCGAGGACTCGAGGGAGCGACGGAGGGGACATCGGTAAGTCGGGTGAGATCAGGGAGCGGAGGGGCGTTCGGAGGCATCGAGGAACTCTTCGATCGAAGGGAAGACGATCGAAGGCTGTTCCCAGAACGGATTGTGGCCGGCGCCGGGCACGAGGCGAACGGTAGCCTTGGCGCCGAGGGTGGCCGCCGTTGCCTGGGCGACGGTGATGGGGATCAGATCTGACGCGCCGTGGAGCAGCAGCGTCGGCACCTGAATCGGCCCGACCAGGTGCCGCCAGTCGTACCCCTCGCGCCGGAGCCTGGCCGAGACCGCGGCGCCGGTGGCACTGGTGGAGCGAGGCGGGGCGAGCAGGGTCGCGAGCTCCATTTCGTGAAACCAGGCCGGGTAGATGGCGGCCGCGTACTCGCTGAGCGCTTCGGGGTCCGCAGCCCCTGGCATGTGCGGCTGGATTGCCGCGTCGGCGGCCCGAAGCCGGTCCAGGTTCAGACCGACGAGGCGCGCTGCGGCTGCCGCCGTCAGCTGCGGGATCCACTCGCCGGTCAGCCCAACCGGGTTCAGCAGAACGAGCGATGCAACAGAGTCGCTTTTGTGGTGCGTGGATAGCATCGCGATTCCACCGCCCCATGAGTGCCCGAGCAGGTGGTAACGCTGCACTCCGAGCTGCGCCGGCAGCTCCGCCAGATCGGTGGCGTCAAACTCGACGCGGGCAGCGCGGGGGGCCGGGGGCACCGCTGACGCCCCGCGGCCTCGCTGGTCGTAGAAGATGAGCTGGCGCTGGGCGGCGAGTGGCGAGAGCGCGGGCCAGAGGAGCTTGTGATCAAAGATGAGCCCGCCGTTCACACAGAGGATCGGGAGTTTCCCGAATCCCGGGTCGTCGGTCGAAAAAACAGCAAACTGTAGACCTCGTGCCGTAATACTGGCTTTATGAAGGCGCGGTGTTCGGCCGAGCGAACGACGGAATTCCCGGAAGCGTTCGATGGCGGGCAGAGCGGTCACGAAGCGGCGTGGTGAGGAGAGGACGCGGAACCGGTTTGTCTCGCGTGATGACATATCACACCGCAATCTCGCCCGTTTCGGCCAACCAACCAACGACCGGAAGCGGAGCAACGGAATCGGCCAGGTCGTATCAGTTCGCCGCAATCAGCGCTCTTCCGGTGTACGCCCCACTGTCGCTCGCTGCCCGCCCGCACCACTCGGAACACCTGACGGCGCGGTCATCCTAAGCGCGCTAGGTTCAGGCGCAGAACGCCTTCGGACGTGTCACCCGGACTTGGCCACATGAGCACCACGCTGCCGTACGTCATCACGGGACGCAACTTGTCCAACCGTCGCGAGATCATCGAGGCACTCGAAGCGGCGCACGAAGTTGGCGTGGAGTATTGGGCCGGCTTCACGACACCCGTGTTCTTCGCGCCGATCGGCACGCACTGGTCACCGGCGGAGCATGTGCGGCACCTGACCCGATCGATGACGCCGCTGCTTCCTGTACTCCGGGTTCCGCGGATGGCGTTGCGGCTGGTGTTCGGCCAGGCGGCCCAGCCATCACGCTCGATCGAATCGCTCGACGCGCAGTACTCGAAGGCTCTGGCGGCCGGCGGCACCGCAGGCCGGTTTACGCCACCGCCGGACCAGGCCATCGCGAATGACGTGCGCCGCAATCAGATCATGGATGCGCACTCGGAAACGCTCCGCGGACTGACGCAGGCGATGGAACGATGGACGGAGTCGGAGCTCGACGCCTGCCGACTGCCACATCCGTTGCTGGGAAAGCTGACGGTGCGCGAGATGATGCTGTTCACGTTGCTGCACAATCGGCATCACCTGGAAGCCTGTGAGCGCAGGCGGGACGAGCTGGCCTGACCTCACGCGGCTGCCGCCGCGCGGGCGTCTCCCGGTTACGCCATCTCGATCAGCTGATCAGGTGGCGGGCGCCCACTTCGTCCGGAACTGCGTCTGCGTGCCGACTTCGGGGTGCAGCGGCGCGTCGGCGGTGGGGTGATCGTAGGCGCGTGCCGGGGCGGCCGAGGCATCGGTGGTCGTGAGCCTGGCGCGCCGTTCGCGTCGCGCCTGACTGCCGCGGCACCATGGCCGGGAAGGTAGAGGCGGAACCCGACTTCGTCACCTTCTGCAACACGAAGCGTGACGCCGCGGGCGCATTACCCGGGAGCGAACCCTCGCCCGCTCGCTTCAGCCGCGCGGGACAACAGTTCCTGCAGCGAGGCGGCCGGCTGGAAGACGAAGGCGCGTCCGCGCTTCCGCTGATCGAGCAGCCCCTGTTCGGCCAGCGAGAGCAGGTCGGTGCGGGCGGTCTGATATGCCACGCCATGCGATCGCTTGTGTGACTCGACGGTATAGCGCGCGAGCGGCTGCTTCATGGCATGACGGATCAGGGCCAATTGACGTGGATTCAGGTCGCCGACGGCGGCGGCGGCTCGCATCAGCAGGTGCTCGGCTTCCCGGAGTTCCTTCGCCTTGCGTCTCAGATAGGCATGCAGCTCTTCAATCGCGCGCAGGAGTACGCGCATCTGGTAAAGCAGGAAATAGGTGACGTCATTGTCGTCGGTCTCTGTACACAAGTAGGAGCGGGCGTACTGGCCGCGAGCGCGCTTGAGGATACGGGAGATGGAAACGAACTCGCACAGCCAGTAACCCTGTCGTGCCATGCACCAATAGAAGAGTGCGCGCGCCGTTCGGCCGTTCCCGTCGACGAACGGGTGGTCATAGGCCAGCCAGAAGTGCAGCACGATGGCGCGGACCGGCGGAGGCAGGTACTCCGTTTCCCCGACGCCGTTGGCAAAATCGCACATCGCCTGCATTCGCACCTCGAGCTCTTCGGCGCGTGGTGGAGTATGCAGCCGGGTGCCCTCTTCATCCTCGATGACGATATCCTCGTCGGCTCGGCGGAGCCGTCCCGCGCCATCGGTGATGTCCAGCGTTCCTTCAGTCAGTCGCCGCTGCAGTTCGAGGACGATCTCCGGTGTGAGCCGCTCCTTCACGAACTGGCGAATGAACAACATGCCTTCGTAGTTGTTGCGGATCATCCGTTCACCACGATCCCGGGGCGCTCGGCCCTCCTGGATCATTGCCTTGGCAACTTTACGGGTGGTCGACGCGCCTTCGAGCTGACTCGAGGTGATGGCCTCCTCGACGACGGATTTGAAGAGGTATGTGTCCCTGGTTGCATCGTCGGTGACCTGCTCGCTCCCGCCGATGTTTCCGCTGGCATCGCGGTCGATGTGATGCAGCATCTCGAGGGCAATGTTCGGGAGCGCGAACACGAATGGCAGCCCGTCGCGATCCTTCAGTGGAAGCCGGCGCTGGAGTGCCTGTCGGGCCAACTTGACGGCGAACCACTGCTCTTCGGCCGAGAAGTCCGTAAGGGGGGGCGCATACCGGAACGTCTCCCAGTGGCGGTACTTGCCCCCCGGTGCCGGCCCCAGACCCGAACTCATCAGTTTCTGAAAGCGAGCTCGACCTTCTTCCGACGTGAGCAGCTTTCCGATGATCTGCGCGGCGTTCGGCGGGGGTGACGGCAGTTTCATGATTCGGCTCCGCAATGCGGATTTACTAGCGAATTACTAGTTGCCGAGAGCTTAGTAGTATTTGCAGGACATGTCAACCAACTACTGGGTAGTAATAAATTAGTAGAAGATCAGTAGTTTCAGTTGTCGTAAGTTTATGTCCTGCAATTACTTAACGAGAATATGCTAGTGCCCTGAATCGACAAGGATCCAGAGACAGTGCAGGATTGCGACTCACTCGCCGTACGGAATCCAGATGTTCTTCACCTGCGTCGCAAACCGCAGGAAGTCTCGCCCTTCGCCCTCGGCGGGATTCGTCCAGTCGCGCCGGGTCCAATCCGTCCAGGTCCGCTTCATGTTGTCGGCGGCGTACCGTTCAACTGCCGTCGCCACGTCGCGCGGGCCAAAGAACCAGAGGCCGTCCACTTCATCGTGTTCGGCCAGCGTCTTGGCCAGCGACGTACGTGAGCCGGTCACGATGTTGACCACACCATCCGGCAGATCAGAGGTCTCGAGCACCTGGTAGAAGTCGGTCGCCGCGAGTGGGTACAGTTCGCTGGGGATGACGACGGCCGTGTTGCCCATGGCGATGGCGGGAGCGATCAGCGACACGACGCCGAGCAGCGGATGCTCGGCCGGGCAGACCAGCGCCAGCACGCCGATCGGTTCATTCATCGCGAGGGTGACGCCGCGTAGCGGCACGCTGTGTACGGCACCGTCGTACTTGTCGGCCCATGCCGCATAGGTGAACAACCGCGTGATCGAGCGCTCCACTTCAGTGGCGCCGCCACTGCCACCGATCATCGCATCGATGCGTCGTGCGAACTCCGTCGCGCGCGCGGACAGGTTCTCGGCGATGTAGTAGAGAATCTGCGCCCGGCTATGCCCGGAAGTCCGCGCCCAGCCTCTGGCGGCGAGTGCCGCCGATACGGCGTTGCGGAGATCCTTGCGATTGCCGTCGCCTACTTCGCCGACGGTATGCCCGTCCGGACCGCGCACGGCGATGCTGTAGCCGCCATCGGGCCGAACCTGCTTGCCGCCAATGAAGAACTTGGGTGTCCGATCGAGGTCCGGTGTCTCGAAGCCGTTCAGCGATTGCGCTGCTGGTGGAAATGGCGAGGGTTCGGCGAGCGCAGCAGCGCCCTTCTTCCATGAGGGGCTCAGATACTCGTACATCCCCTCCCGTCCCCCTTCGCGCCCGAACCCACTTTCCTTGTAGCCGCCGAATCCGGCCGCTGCATCAAAGAGGTTGGTGGAGTTCACCCAGACGATACCGCTCTTGATCTTCGGTGCGATGTCGAGCGCGAGATTGATGTTCTCGGTCCAGACACTGCTGGCGAGTCCGTACGGCGTGTTGTTCGCCAGCTCCACCGCCTCACTCGGCGTCCGAAAGGTCATCGACACCAGCACGGGGCCGAAGATCTCTTCCTGCACGATACGCGCGGCCGGTGAGACGCCGGTGAAGAGCGTTGGTGGATAGAAACATCCGGTCGACGGTACGGCCCACGAGGGTTGCCACATCTGTGACCCTTCCGCGACGCCGGCGTCGACCAGCGTACGGATGCGATCGAGTTGCACCGGATCGACGATGGCGCCCATGTCGATCGCCTTGTCGAGCGGCGACCCGATGCGCAGGGTCTCCATGCGGGCGCGAATCTTGTCCTCGAGCTGCGTGGCGATGCCTTCCTGCACCAGCAGCCGTGAGCCTGCGCAGCACACCTGTCCCTGATTGAACCAGATCGCGTCCACGACACCTTCAACGACGCTATCGAGATCCGCATCGTCAAAGACGATGAAGGGACTCTTGCCGCCGAGTTCCAGCGACAGCTTCACACCGCTGCCTGCCGTGGCACGCCGAATGATCTTGCCGACTTCGGTTGAGCCGGTGAATGCGAGCTTGTCGAGGTCGCGGTGCGCGACGAGTGCCTTCCCTGTGTCACCGTCGCCGGTGACGACATTTAGCACGCCCGCCGGCAGTCCGGCGTCACGCGCCAGCTCGGCGAAACAGAGTGCGGTGAGCGGCGTGAACTCGGCAGGCTTGAGTACCACGGTGCAACCGGCGGCCAGCGCGGGCGCGACCTTCCACGCCAGCATGAGCAGCGGAAAATTCCAGGGGATGATCTGCCCGCAGACGCCGGCAGCGCCGTAGCCGGCGAACTCGGTGTCGAGCAGCTGTGCCCAGCCGGCGTGGTGGTAGAAATGTCGTGCGACGAGTGGAATATCGAGATCGCGGGTTTCGCGGATCGGCTTTCCGTTGTCGAGCGTCTCCAGCACGGAGAGCAGGCGCGCGTGTTTCTGCACGGCGCGCGCGAGGGCGTAGAGATGGCGCGCCCGGGCGTGACCGCCGAGCGCCTGCCACTTCGGGAGCGCGGCACGCGCGGCTTTCACCGCCGCATCCACGTCTGCCTCGGTGCCCTGCGTAACCTTGGCCAGCAGCACCCCGGTGGCCGGATTGTTGACCGCGAAGGTGTTGCCGTGCTTGGTGAACGCGCCGTCGATGAAGTGGCCGAAGGTGCCGAGTTGATGCCGCTCGATCCACTCGCGCGCTGGGCCGTCACCTTCCGGTGCAGGGCCGTAGTCCATGGTCTCGAAGATGTCAGCGACGGATGTCATGTGAGGTGAATGGCGTGGGTCATGGCATCGGCTGCCGATACGCGGCGGCGTAGCGGCCGGTGACGAAGTGTTCGAGCTGACGTTCGATGTCGGTGAGCAGGCCGCTGGCGCCGAAGCGGAACAGGTCGGGACGCAGCCAGCGATCGCCCAGTTCTTCCTTCATCAGCGCCAGCCAGTCGAGCGCACCCTTGGCGGCGCGAATGCCACCGGCAGGCTTGAAGCCGACGATGTGGCCGGTCTGTTCGCGATAAGCGCGGATCATGCGGACCATGACGAGGCCCACCGGCAGGATGGCGTTCTCCGGTTCCTTGCCGGTGCTGGTCTTGATGAAGTCGCTGCCGGCCTGCATGGCCACCATGCTGGCGCGCGCAATGTTGGTCATCGTTGCCAGCTCGCCGGTGGCCAGAATCGTCTTCATGTGCGCGTCGCCGCAAGCCTCGCGGAACCGCTTCACTTCGTCGTAGAGCGCATGCCAATTGCCGGTGAGCACGTGGGCGCGCGTGACGACGATGTCGATCTCCTGCGCGCCGGCGGCGACACTGGCCTTGATCTCCGCAATCCGCGTCTCGATGGGCGAGAGGCCTGCGGGGAAGCCCGTCGATACGGCGGCGACCGGAATTCCGCTGCCGGCAAGCGCGTCGACCGCAGTCGGCACGAGTGCGTGATAGACACAGACGGCGCCGGTGGTGATTCGCAGATGGCCGATGCCGAGTGCGGCGACGATGTCGTCGCGCAGCGGATTGCGAGCCTTGGCACAGAGCCGCCGGACATTGCCGGGCGTGTCGTCGCCGGAGAGCGTGGTGAGGTCCATGCAGGTGATGGCGCGCAGCAGCCAGGCAGCCTGCCACTCCTTCTTGACGGTGCGACGGGTGGGGATCGTCGCGGCCCGTCGTTCCACCGCGCTCCGGTTCACGCGAATGGCGCGTACGACATCGAGATCGAGCGGTGTGCCCGGGTTGCGTTCGACGTGATCGCCGATGGGCACGGGATCGTGGTGCTTCACCAGCGTTGGGCGCGCAGGTGCAGCGCTGCCGGTGGACGCCGGGGTTGGGGTCGGTCGGTTGCCACTCGTCATGCGGAGCACCTGCTCTGAGAACCGGGGCGCGCCGCGCCTGAGGGCGGCAGCGGGGCAGGTTCGTGTGTCCTCAAGTTAGGGGCGGGGTGGTGGGAGTTCTACGTAGTGTGGCGCGACGGTGGCCGGGACTTCCGCTCCTGCGCCGGGCTCGAGCTCGTCGGCTACGGTTTTCGTAACTCCGTTCACGCGGGGATCGGGGCGACCAGGGGAACATCTTTGGCGGAACGGCGTGATAACGGCGGCGTTCGCAACTCTGTTCACGCGGGGATCGCGGGGGACGCGGGGAGGAGCATGGGCACCGTTGGCGGAACAGCGTGGTCGCCCGGGCATCGATGTTGCGCATGACTCAACTCGCACAGTGTGCGTGTTGGCATTCCCCCCCCCCGCATGCCGCGATGCCCGCGTGGATGGAGTCTCGCGCTGGCGGTGCGATACAGTTGGCGAGTCGTGTGTTGGGTATGCCTCATCATTGACACCGCTGACCTATCGACACTCACGTGACGGCGCTGTGTCAGCTCAGCAGCGCGTCGTGCGGTTCATGCGACATCGGCCGTCGCGACCGGTCGCAGCGCGAGATTCGCGGCCAGTCCGACGATGAGCAGCGCAGCCATGAGATACATCGTCACGCTGTAGGCCTCAGCCTTTGCTACCCCGCGATCGATCTGATATTCCCGGATGTAGTTGACGAGGACCGGACCGAGCACGCCTGCGGTCGACCATGCGGTGAGCAGCCGGCCGTGAATGGCGCCGACCTGCAGGGTGCCGAACTTGTCCCGGAGATAGGCAGGAATGGTGGCGAAGCCGCCGCCGTACATGGACAGAATGGCCGCATACGCGGCAATGAAGGCGGCCACACTTCCGCTCCGACCGATCGTTGGGATGCTGGCATAGAACGCCGCGCCGAGGGCGAAGAAGATGGCGTACGTCGAGCGGCGACCGATGACGTCGGAGAGTGATGACCAGATGAACCGACCAATCAGGTTGGCAAGGCTGAGCAGCACGACGAAACGCGCCGCATCGTTGACGGTCACGCGACCGGGGAACATCTCCTGGATCATGGCCGACGCCTGTCCGAGCACACCGATGCCGGCGGTGACGTTCACGCAGAGCATTGTCCAGAGCAACCAGAACTGCGGCGTACGGACCGCTTCGCTGACCGTCATGCCGATCCCAGCACGCTCCGTCGCTTCTGTCCGCTTCCTGATGTCGGCAGACGGTGTCCAGTCGGCGGCGGGAACACGGACCGTGAAGACGCCGAACATCATCACCAGCAGGTACAGCAGCGACAGCGTGAGAAAGGTCGCGGCAATGCCATTGCTCTCAGCACTGCGAAAGTGTGCCATCAATCGCACTGACAGTGGTGAAGCGATGATCGCGCCGCCGCCGAAGCCCATGATGGCGAGGCCCGTCGCCATGCCCGGGCGATCGGGAAACCACTTGATCAGGGTAGAGACTGGGGAGATGTAGCCGATCCCGAGTCCAATGCCGCCGATCACGCCGTAGCCAAGAATCAGCAGCCAGAACTGGTGCGTCGCGATGCCTGCGGCACCGAGCGCCAGTCCACTGGTGAAACAAAGTGCGGATACGAACATCGCGGCCCGCGGTCCGACGCGTTCCAGCCAGGCACCGAACATCGCGGCAGAAAGTCCAAGAAAGACGATTGCGGTGCTGAACACCCAGCCGATCGTGCTGACTTTCCAGTCGTCCGGCGCTGCGGTCGTGAGGCCGATGGCCTTCGACAACGGCAGTGAGAAAACGCTGAACGCGTACGCCTGACCGATGCAGAGATGAATGGCGAGGGCCGCGGGCGGCACGCGCCAGCGATTGAAGTCCGCTGGCGCGATCGTTCGGGCACGGTCAAGAAACGCGGGAAGTGCGGCCATGTGGTTCAGTGTTCATCACGGTGTGCACTTCTGCGGGCCTGCGCTGCGCGCGCGAGTCGGCGCTACTTCTTCGCCGTCGGCGTCAGCTTGAGAATCCGTCCCGTCGGGCTGTCGGTGATCACGTACAACGCGCCCTCCGGCCCCTGCCGCACATCACGAATGCGCTCGCGTGCCGGCGTGAGATCGGTCAGCAGCCGCTCCTCGCCAACGATGCGTTCACCCTTGATCGAAAGACGCACGAGGTTCGTGCTGCCCAGGCCGCCGATGAAGAGGCTTCCCTTCCAGGCAGGGAACAGTGAACCGGTGTAGAAGGTCATGCCGCTCGGCGCGATGACAGGGTCCCAGTAGTAGAGCGGCTGTTCCATGCCGGCCTGCTGCGTGATGCCACCGGTGATTGCAGCACCCCGGTATTCGATACCATACGCGATGGTGGGCCACCCGTAGTCCTTGCCCTTGCGCGGTACGTTGAGTTCATCGCCGCCGCGCGTGCCATGCTCCACCGTCCAGAGTTCGCCGGAGGCCGGATTGATCGCAGCGCCCTGCAGGTTGCGATGACCGATGGACCAGATCTCCGGCCGCACACCGTCCTTTCCAACGAAGGGATTGTCGGCGGGAATCGACCCATCAGCTTCGAGGCGCACCACCTTCCCGATCAGCCCATTCATCAACTGCGACTGCATGCGGCCTTCGATGCTCGACCGATCGCCGAGGGTGATGAAAAGTCGACCGTCGCGCGCAAAGACGAGTCGTCCGCCGAAGTGCGAGGTCGAGACCAGCGACGGCGACTGATGGAAGATCACTTCGACGTTCTCGACGCGGGGCGCGAAGCCATCGATGAAGCGACCACGCGCGACTGCCGTGTTGTTGGCGCCACCCTCGCGTGCTTCGGCGTAGCTCCAGTAGATCAACTTGTTCGTCGCAAAGTTCGGGTGCAGCGCCACGTCGAGCAGCCCGCCCTGACCGCGGGCGTCGACTGCCGGCAACCCGGCGACTGGTTCCGAGAGTGTGCCGTCGGCTGCAACGACACGCAGGCGCCCGGGCTTCTCGGTCACCAGTAACTTCCCGCCAGGGAGGAAGGTCAGTCCCCATGGGGCCACCAGTCCCTGCGCGACGGTGACGACGTCAAAGGCCACACCGAGCTTCTGCTCCGGCGCACGCGTCTGTCCCGGGAAGGCCGGCGACTGCGTGGGAGCATTTGGTGGGCGCGGGTCGACACCGGCGTTCTGCGCGTCGACGGGTGACGGGGCGCCGGCGCAGATGACGGCAACGGCGATCCCAATTGCGCTGGCAACGTGTCTGGCAGTGGTCATGAGACCGAGCTCTGATGAAGAAGGAAGAGTGAGACAGTTTCGCAGGCATGAACACGCGGTGGGGCGCACCGCGATGGTGTCGCACGCCAGATTGCGAGTGCGTGCACCGGGCCATTGCGACAGCCTGCGTGGCCTCGCGAATCTACTGTGGCTCGCGGGCGATGTCTGGCAGTCCGTCGAAATCGCGATCGAAGGTGAATATGCGCTGGATGCCGTTGGCGCGCATGACGGCGATATGGAGCGCGTCGCGCGCGGTATGCCGACCACCACCCCGCACGAGCAGGTCACGCGCCGCGATCACATTTGCGCGCGTGATGGGGAAGACCTCGTCGACGAGCTGCAGCAGCGTATTGGTGGCCGGCTCGAGTGCGTCGAACCGACGGATCGCACCGTAACGGTGCAATACTTCCTGCAGCACCTCAGCGTCCGTCACGAGGCGCTCACCAGTGCGGATCACCCGGTCGAGCCAACGCAGTGTGGCGTCCTTGTTGGGGTGCGCGGCCCCGACGAGGTACATCGGGACATTGGAGTCGATGAAGATCACGGCGTGCTGTCGGGTCGGTCGAGGTAGCCGCGCGCGATCTCGGCATTCAGCGTGTCGACGTCCGCAGTGGGGAAGTCGTAGCGAGCGGCCGCCTCCCGAACGACCGCGAGTTTGCGCGATGGCTCGGCGACGGTTGCATGGTGCCGGGCGGCGCGCAGCACCTGTCGGACCCACTCAGCCACGGTCATCCGCTCGCGAGCGGCATACGCGCGGATCTCGTCGAACTCGTCTTCCTCGAGTAGAACCTGAAGGCGTTGAGTCATAGGATGAGTATAAACAACTCCTGTGACTGAGCAAGATAATCGCGCTGGTGTTGCGATACCCCCACTGGGTATTTGGCGTTATACTCCGGTAGGGTATAAGCCTGACCTTCTACGAATCGAGGTGGGTGATGGATACGGTGACAATCGGGATCTCCGGGATGAGTTGCGGCCACTGCGTGACAGCAGTGCAGAAGGCGCTGGCGGCGGTGCCGGGCGTGGTCGTGGAATCGGTGCAGATCGGATCGGCGACGGTCGTGATTGATCCGGCCGCGGGTTCGCTGTCGGCGGCCGAGTCAGCGATCGATGCCGCCGGGTATGACGTGGTGAAGGGGCGGGTGCTGAACGTGGCCTCACCCTCGAATCCGAAGTCGACGACCGATGCCTGAGGTTCTGGTCCCGGCCGAGGTTTCGCAGGGTGCTGCGGGTGGCAATGCGCAGACGGTGACGCTTCCGGTGACCGGGATGACCTGTGCGGCCTGCCAGAGCCGGGTGCAGCGGCAGCTGAGCCGCGCACCTGGCGTGGTCGACGCGTCGGTGAACCTGCTGATGGGCAGTGCGACGGTGACCTATGACCCGACCGTTTCGAATCCGGCAGCGCTGGTGCAGCGCGTGCTGGATACCGGGTATGGGGCGGAGCTGCCGTCCGCGGTCGACGACGTCGTCGAGCAGCTTGCGGCGCGTGATGCGACCACATCGCACGAGTACGAGGCGCTGCGTGTGCGTGCGATCGTCAGTGGAGTGGTCGGCGCAGTCGCGATGCTGGCATCGATGCCACTGATGGCGTCGAATGCACACGTTGGCATGGGCGTGGTGGCTGACCCGTTCATGCGATGGGTGATGCAGGCGCTGTCGCCCTGGCTGCACTCGGCGATGCCCTGGCTATACGCGATTCCGACCGCGGTACTGACCTGGTCGCTGCTCGTGATGACGCTCGGCGTGATGTTCTGGGCGGGGCGTCAGTTTTACGTGAGCGCGTGGCAGGCGCTCCGCCATCGCTCGGCCGACATGAACACGCTGGTGGCGGTGGGCACCGGTGCGGCCTTCCTCTATTCTCTGCTGGCGACGGTGGTGCCGGAGCTGTTCACGCGGCATGGCGTCGCACCCGATGTGTACTACGAGGCGGTGGTCTTCATCATCGCGCTGATTCTCACCGGACGGATGTTCGAATCGCGTGCGACGCGCAGCACGGCGGCGGCACTGCGTGCGCTGGCGGCGCTGCG
>JANNVN010000215.1:0-4449 GCA_031414435.1 Gemmatimonadaceae bacterium | reverse complement strand
GGCTCCGTCTCTCCGCGTCCCACCGCCTTCAGTCGCGAGGTACTCACGCCTTGCGCCTCGAGATAGCTCAACGCCGCCGTCGCACGGCGTTGCGAAAGTGCCTGGTTGTACGCACTCGTCCCGACCGCATCGGTGTGGCCGACGATCATCAAATCCGTCTTGGGATACTTGCCCAGGCTTGCAGCGAGACTGCGCAGGTTGCCTGCCGACTCCGTTCGCACGACATCCGAGTCGAAGTCGTAGAGCAGCCCTGACGCGAATGTGACGGCAATACCCTCCCCCACGCGGGTGACCGTGGCACCAGGGATGTTCTGCCGCAGCTCCTTCGCCTGCTGGTCCATCTGGTGCCCGATGACGGCACCAGCGGCGCCGCCCACCACGGCGCCGATGATCGCGCCCCGCGCGGTCGAACCGGTGTTGTTGCCAATCACCGCGCCAGCGGCACCGCCGGCCGTGGCACCAATGATCGCTCCCTGCCCCTTCTTGTTCAGCGACGCGCAGGCGGTGGCGCCGATGGCCAGCACGACACCGAGTGCGACGCGGGTTCGCGCGAATTTCACTGAAGCCGGCATGATGTACACGTTCGTTCTCCCTGCACGGCGAGGAGCGGTTCGCGCGCGGCATGTATATTGTGCTGTGTCAATGCATACGCGCGTCCCGCGCACAAGACTGCATCACCACGGGGAATCGGTCGCTGGTCAGACGACCTTGCGGCCCTGAATCACCTGAACGAGAACGACCATGATCGCGAGCACCAGAAGAATGTGGATGAATCCACCCATGGTGTATGCGCTGACCAGACCAAGGAGCCAGAGTACGAGCAGGACAACAGCGATTGTCATCAACATGGCTATAGCCTTGCAGAGGTTGAACTGCGTCTGCGGACTGTCGCAGACGAACTGCACCGATTCCGTGCCACGTCACCGCATCGTGACGCTCGAGTACAACGGACACTCGGCGCCCGCCAGAAAGTCGAATTGTCACTGCTGGAGGTAACTGAACGCTAATCGCACGTGCGATGGCGCAACGTCGGGCATCGCCCTACGTATATACCGATGCCCACAGCCACCGCGGTGCCGATGGCGAAGGTCTTGACATGCGACGATCATTGATCATGACGTGACCCAAACACCATGCACACACATTTCACTGCTGAGTCGACGCCAATGTCTCGCCGCCTTCCGCGTACCGCATCGCGCGCGTTTCACACGCTTCGTGTCGCGAACGCAACGCTGTCTGCAGTCCTGTTCGCTGGCTGTGCGGTGTCACAGCAGCAGGAAGTTGCGCTGGGTGCCAGCACGGCCGCGCAAGTCAGCGCACAACTGCCGTTGATTCGCGATGCTGCGGTGACATCGTACATCAATTCGCTTGGGGCACAGCTCGCAAGAGTCACCGACGAGCGAAGTCTTGCATGGACCTTCACCGTCGTCGACAGCAAGGAGGTGAACGCGTTCGCGTTGCCCGGCGGCTGGATCTACGTCAACCGGGGTCTGATCGAGCGCGCCACCGACATGAGTGAGTTGGCGGGTGTCATGGCACACGAGATCGGGCACGTGACGCGCCGGCACAGCGTCCAGCAGTTGCAGCAGGCACAACAGGCGAATGTCGGTGTGACGCTGCTGTGTACGCTGACGAAGGTCTGCGAGAGCGGTGCCAGTCAGGCGGCCATCAACGTCGGTGGCACGGCGCTGTTCGCCAGGTTCAGTCGGACGGACGAATCCGAAGCCGATGCTGAGGCAGTCTCGACGACCGTCAAGGCGGGCATCTCACCCCGCGGCATTCCCGTGCTGTTCCGCACACTGCTCGGTCAGCGCCAGACCGATCCAGGGGCGCTGACTGCCTTCTTCGCGACGCATCCGCTCGAGGAAGATCGCATCAAGTCCACCGAGGAGCTGATCTCGCAGGTGCCATCGCGTGAGCTCAGCCGCCTGACGCAAGACTCAAAGGCGTTTCAGGCCTTTCGCCGGAGGTTGATGTCGCTACCGCCATCGCCGAGCGTGAAGGCGCGTTGACGCAGTTGTACCCCTCCCAGCGAGCGTGAGCTGGTCGAAAGGAGGGAGCTCAGGTGTTATCTTTGCTGTCGAGATCACCCCGCAGCGGAGCCCTCCCCACGATGAATCGCCGCACCTTCCTCTCCGTCGCCAGCGTCGGTGGCGCAGCTGTCCTGCTCGATTGGCGCCCGGCCCGCGTACGTCGGGGCGCTGACACGGCGATGCCGATGTTTGGAGCGGAACGGTCGCATCAGGCGAGTCCGGTGGTGCACCCGACGCCGCGCAAAGGCATCACCGGCGCCAAGGTCATGACCGCCGCGCAGCTGGTCAAGTCGGCCTACCTGATTCCGCTCTTCGACGCCATTCGTGCGATCCCCGACGTGGCCGATGGTATCCGCTGCAGCTGCGGGTGCGCCGAGTTGCCGGGGTTCTATTCGTTGCTGAGCTGCTTTGAGGGTGACGCCATGGCCCTCATCTGTCCGATCTGTCAGGGCGCCGGCAAGCTCACCGTGCGACTGCATGGCGAAGGCCAGACTCTCGCACAGATTCGCATCGCCGTCGACGCACAATTCGGATGAGCGCTGGTTGCGCACCGGTGCGCATCGCTGCGGAAGCGTCACACACCAAAGAGGTCTCCCAGATCATGCGCCTCACCACTCGCAGTGCGTCGATCGCCCTAGTCGGCGCGTTCCTGATGCTGCCCGACTCGAGCGCCGCCCAGATTCGGGCCAGTGAGCTGGGCACCATGACGCAGATCATCGATGGGACAAAGCTCAGTGTCACCTACTCGCGTCCACGTGCACGCGGTCGGCCGCGGTTGTTCGGCAACCCGGTGGCACAACACTGGGGCGAGGTCTGGACGCCGGGGGCGAACTGGGCCACCGTGCTGGAAGTGAGCAAGGACATCACGTTGAACGGCCGGTCGGTTCCGAAGGGCAAGTACTCGGTGTGGATGGTGCTGCGCGAGACGGGCGACTGGACGACGGTGCTCGATCCGAACTGGCACATCTTTCATATGGATCCGCCCGACTCGCTGGCGACGCAGATTCGCGTGAGTACACCGATCAGTCAGGCGCCATTCATGGAAGTGCTGACCTGGTCGATGCCCGAGCTCTCGGCCAGCGGTGGAACGCTGACGATGCAATGGGGCACCACACGCGCAACACTCAAGGTCGCGGTGACGCCGTCGCTCGAAGTGACGATGCCCGAAAGCGACGCGCAGGCCTACGTGGGACGCTACGAGTATCGCATGGTGAAGCCGTCGCCAGGGTCAACCGGCCTAAGCACGTTCATCGTGACGTACGAGAACAAGACGCTCAAGGCGCGATGGGAACCGAACGATAACTACATGCAGACGTTCGCCCTGATTCGCTTGGGGCCGGACATTTTCGCGCCGGGATTGTATGACAAGGACGGCACGATCTACGAAGTGCTTCGTCCGGACATGATGTTCACGTTCCGGCGGGTCGCGGGGCGGCCGGTCGCCTTTGACGTGCGTCTTGACGACGACTCGCTGGAGGCGACCGGGAAGCGGACGCCGTAGGCGTTCCCCCTGGTTTTCGTCGCGGCTCCGAGGTGAATCAGCCGCGAGGCGAGGGTGGTTTGACGTCGCTGTAGTACCGCCGACACTGTTTCCCCTGAGCGGCATCTTCCGCGATGGCCCTTCATGCAGCTCGTCCAACCCTGTCCAGAAAACGGTAGAGATTGCTGCGGCAAGTCGTCACAAGACCGTGACAACACACTCGCATACTCAGGCGTCACTCTCGAGGCCTGTTCAATGCCAGTCTTGCGCGCCACTCCTACTGTCGTCGTCATCGCCCTGATTGCTGCGGCATGTTCGACCGGTGTCGACCAGTACTCCCCGAACTCCGCCGTCGTCACGCTCGCGGGCTCGACCTCCATTCAGCCATTCGCTGAACGGTGGGCCGAGGAGTTCATGGTCGGCCGTGTGACGGTGCAGGCGGGCGGTTCGACGGCCGGAATCAAGGCGGCACACGACGGAACCGCGGATATCGGCATGTCTTCGCGCGCGCTCGCCCCGAGCGAAACGACGGGCCTTGTTCAGACGGTGGTGGCCCGAGATGGCATTGCGGTCGTCGTCCATGCGTCGAACCCTGTCCGCGCACTGTCACTCGCTCAACTGCGCGGGATCTATGCGGGCGAGCTGCGCAACTGGCGACAAGTCGGCGGTAACGATGCGCGAATCACGGTGATCACGCGGGAGGATGGCTCCGGCACCCGGGATGCATTCGAACAGTTCGTGATGGGCCGCGATCATCACATTGCACCCTCTGCCCTCGTGACGGCGTACTCTGGCGGGCTGCGCAAGATGGTGTCGCAGGACGCAGGCGCGATTGGCTATGTGACCTTCAGTCAGCTCAACACGCTGGTGCATGCACTGGCCATTGACGGTGTGATGCCGACGGAACCATCCATTGCGAGCGGGCGGTATCGCCTG
>JANNVN010000214.1:0-8057 GCA_031414435.1 Gemmatimonadaceae bacterium | reverse complement strand
TGCGGTGGTTCAGGTTCCGGCTGACAAGCCGGCCGGCACATTCAGCCTCGTGGTCGACTTCCTGAACTCGGCGGGTGCGACGGTCGCGACCCAGACGGTAAGCACGAAGCAGATCGCCCAGGGCGGGTTCGATACGATCTCGGCTGATGGCAAGGGCGCTGGCATCGTGGCCTTCCGCTACCGGGTGGCGAAGTAGCAGGATGTTCTTGACTGAAGTAGCGGAAGTCACTGGCACTGCTTGATTTCCGACCTCTCAGCTCGTAACTTTGTTGAGCCGCGCCCCGGTCCTCCGCGGGCGCGGTTTCGCATTGCAGGGTTTGCTATCGGGTCAGTTCGGGAGAGTCACGGATGGTACGTGTAGCGGCCGTCGAAGACGGGCAGCTTGGCGCAGCATTGGGCATGGTTTGTGGCACTGAGCTGCGAGCCGTGAACGGGCGCGCCATCGAGGACTTTCTTGACTGGGAGTTCCTCACCGCCGACGAGTCCTTCACGGTGGAGGCCCGCCAGCCCGACGGCACGGATCACACCTGGCACGTCGTGCGGCCGGAAGGTGCGTCGATGGGCCTCGAGCTCGAGCCGCCGACGATCCGTCGCTGCGCGAACCGCTGCGAGTTCTGCTTCATCGAAGGGTTGCCCAAGGGGCTCAGGAAGCCGCTCTACATCCGCGATGATGACTACCGGTTGTCGTTCGCGTACGGGAACTTCGCGACGCTTTCGAATGTGAAGGAGCGCGACATCGCGCGCATCATCGAGTACCGGCTCTCGCCGTTGTATGTCTCGGTGCACGCCACGCCGTGGGAAGCGCGCAAGGTCCTGCTGAACAATCCGCGTGTTCCAAACATCGTCGACCAGCTGACTCGCCTGGCCGAGGGCGGCATCCAGTTCCATGGGCAGATGGTCATCGTGCCTGGGCTGAATGATGGCGCGGTGCTCGAGGAATCACTGACCGATCTCTGGAACCTGCAGGATGCCGTGATCTCCGTGGCGCTGGTGCCCGTGGGTGTGACGCAGTTTTCACATCTGTACACCGGCAAGAGCATGGATCGCGAGTCGTCGCGCGAACTGCTCGACATCGTCGCGCGGTGGGAACGGCGTGCCCTGGCGGAGCGCGGTGACCGATGGGTGTACGGCTCTGATGAGCTGTATCTGCTGGCAGAGGAGCCATTGCCCGGTGCGGAGCACTACGGCGACTTCCCGCAGATCGAGAACGGTGTCGGCGCGGTGACGTCGTTGCGCGGGCGCGTGTCCGATGGCCTCGAACGACTGCCGCGACTGGACGGCAAGCGGATCGCGGTCGTCACGGGTGTCAGCATGGCACCGCTGATGCCGCCGCTGCTTGCGCAACTTACCGATGCAACGGGCGCGCACTTCGAGTTGCTCACTGTCGAGAACTCACTCTTCGGTCCGACCACGACCACGGCGGGGCTGCTCGTGAGCGACGACTTCCGTCGCGCCCTTGCTGGTCGGACCGATTTCGATCTCGCGCTGATTCCAGCCGAGAGCATCAACGAGAACGGCGTCTTCCTCGACGACACCTCCTTCGTCGCCCTGCGCGAAGAGTTCCCGTTCCCGGTTTTTCCCTCGTACGATTTCATCGACGTGCTGGAGGCGGAGCCAGCCGTCGGTTCGTCATTTCGGAGTGCTGCGTGAGTATCCCAATCGTTGCCCTCGTCGGCCGTCCGAACGTGGGCAAGTCGGCGTTGTACAATAGAATCATCGGCGACAAGAACGCCGCGATCGTCAGTGAAGTGGCCGGAACAACGCGCGATCGTCACTTCGGCCGCGCCACCTGGAATGGCCGTGATTTCTGGCTCGTCGACACCGGTGGGCTGCCCGAAGACACCACGGATCCGATGGACGTCGAGATCAAGCGACAGGTGAAGGAGGCCATTGCGGAGGCCGATCTGCTGCTCTTCGTCACCGATGCGAAGATGGGGCTGGTGCCCTCGGACGTGAAGGTCGCCGATCTGATGCGCGAAAGTGGCAAGCCGTGGCTGCTGGTCGCGAACAAGTGCGATGAGTTCGGCACGATCGCACACTACGAATTCTACTCGCTGGGCGCCGGTGATCCGTTTGCCGTCTCGGCGCAGAACAGCGCGGGCATCGGTGATCTGCTCGATGCCGTCGTCGAGCAGATGCCGGAAGGCATGGAGGAAGAGCCGGATGCGCTCCGGGTGGCGGTGATCGGGCGGCCGAACACGGGGAAGTCGTCGATCGTGAATCGCCTGCTTGGCGAAGACCGGCTGGTGGTGACCGATGTGGCCGGGACGACGCGCGATGCGATCGACAGTCCGATGATGTATCACGGCCGTCGCTTGATCTTCGTCGACACGGCGGGGCTTCGCCGGCCGACGCGGGTTGACGACGGCATCGAGTTTTACTCGACGCTGCGTACGCGACGTGCGATCGAACGTGCCGAGATCTGCGTGCTGGTGCTCGACGCCACGCTGGGGCTCGAGAATCAGGATCTCAAGATCGCGTCACTGGCATTCGAGGAAGCGGGTCGCGGTCTGATCGTGGTGGTGAACAAGTGGGACATCAAGGAAGAGAAGGGTGACAAGTCCGCCGCGCACTTCCAGCGCGACGCCGGCGAGAAGGTGCCCTACCTCAAGTTCGTCCCCTTCATCTTCACGTCGGCGCTCACAGGCCAACGCGTGACGAAGATCCTCGACCTGATCATCCAGGTCGAAGCGGAGCGCCAGAAGCGCATCTCCACGTCGGAGATCAACCAGACGCTCGAAGAGTTGCTGGCCCGCCGGCAGCCCCCGCAGGCTGCAGGGCGTGAGGTGAAGTTGAAGTACGCGACCCAGGTGGAAATTTCGCCGCCGGCGATCGGCGTCTGGGGTAACCATCCGGAACTGGTGCAGGAGCACTACGTCCGGTACCTGCACAATGGCTTTCGCGCGGCGTACGGATTCACAGGCAACCCTCTTCGGATTCTCATGAAGCGGAAGGGCGACTGATGCACCCGGCCGTCGGTCTCGTCGCAGCCTACGTCATCGGATCGATTCCGTCGGCGTTCCTCGCTGGCAAAGCGAAAGGGGTCGATCTGCGCACCGTCGGCAGTGGCAACCTCGGTGCGACGAATGTCTTCCGGACTCTGGGCTGGAAGATCGGATTGACGGTATACATCGCGGATTGCCTGAAAGGGTTTCTGCCGGTGGCACTGCTGCCAGGCGTGATCGGCGTCGCGGACATTGGTTGGCGGATCGCGTTTGGTGTGGCAGCAATCGCCGGGCACGTGAAGCCGGTGTTCCTGCTTGGCAAAGGTGGCGGAAAGGGGGTTGCCACCGCTTCCGGCGTCTTCCTCGCGCTGGCCCCGATGGCAATGCTGTTTTCGATGCTCTGCTTTGCGGCAGTGGTGGCGGCATCCGGGTACGTCTCGCTGGGCTCGTTGCTCTCGGCGTTGGTGCTGGTCGGCGCGGTCGCCATCCGCGGCACTGGTGGCATGCCCCTGCTGGTGACGGTCTCGTTGGTGGCGGCGTTCGTGTTCTGGACTCATCGCGCCAACATCGAGCGCTTGCGCGCCGGCACGGAGCATCGGTTTGGCAAGCGTGGCAAGGTTGCGGCGCCGGAATCTCGCGAGGGCTCTGCAACATGAGCGTGGCGACTGTCGTCGGAGCCGGGGCATGGGGGACTGCGCTCGCCGACCTGATGGCCCGGAATGGGCATCACACGACATTGTGGGCGCGCGAAACCGATGTCGTGGCTGACGTGAACGCGCACCATCGGAATACCCGGTTTCTCAGTGGTGTCGCACTCTCGCCGAATCTGACTGCGACCGATGATCTTGCGGCAGCCGTTGCGTCGGCGAACTCGATCACGTTCGTCGCGCCGTCGCATGTCCTGCGCGGAGTGATCCGCAGTGCGGCACATGCCGTGCGAGAGGACGCAGTACTGATTGTGGCCACGAAGGGTATCGAGCGCGAGTCATTCGCCTTGATGACCGACATCGTCGCAGAGGAGCTGCCGGGGCGCTCTGTGGTGGCATTGAGCGGGCCGAGCTTTGCGGCCGAGGTGGCGCAGCGGCAGCCGACCGCCGTGGTTGCGGCAAGTCGCGACGCGGCCGCGGCGCTGCGTACGCAGCAGCTGTTCTCGTCGCCGGAGTTTCGCGTCTACACGCAGCGCGACGTGATTGGCGTCGAATTGGGTGGCGCACTGAAGAATGTGATGGCCGTCGCGACGGGTGTCCTGGATGGCCTTGGCCTCGGCTTCAATCCGCGGGCCGCACTGATCACCCGCGGGCTTGCGGAAATGACCCGGCTGGGCGTGGCGCTTGGCGCAGAAGCCTCCACGTTCGCAGGCCTTGCGGGCATGGGCGACCTGGTGCTCACGTGCACGGGCTCACTGAGCCGCAATCGCACGGTTGGGGTGGAAATCGGGCAGGGCCGCCCGGTTGAAGAAGTGTTGCATTCCCGCGAAACTGTGGCTGAAGGTGTCGTGACCACGCAGAGCGCACACGCACTGGCGCAGGCGCGTGGAGTTGAAATGCCGATCGTCCGGACAATGCACCGCATCCTATTCGAGGCGATGCCGCCGAGAGATGCCATTGCCGAACTGATGGCGCGCGCTCTGCGCGCGGAGAGCGACTGATGGCTGTGTCATCGCGAGAACCCGTCCAGGAGTTCTTTTCGATCGGTGAGGTCTGTGCGCTCACCGAACTGAAGCCGCACGTCCTGCGGTATTGGGAAGGGCAGTTCCGGTTCCTCAGTCCAGCCAAGAACCGCTCCGGCAACCGGGTCTATCAGCGCCGCGAAGTGGAGCTGATTCAGCTCGTGAAGCACCTGCTGTACACGGAGAAGTACACCATCGAAGGCGCCAAGCGCCGTCTCGATGAGCTCCGGAAGGCGGGGGAGTTGCGACCCAGCGCACGTCAGGCGCTCGAAGTCGCGACGTGGCAGGGGATCGAAAGTGAGCTGCGCCAGATTCTGCGCGAGCTCGCGTCGCCGGTCAGCCGCGCCGGCTGATGCTTCGCGCGGCGTGTGTGATCCCGGCCTATCAGGCGGCGGACACCATCGCGGCCGTCGTCAGCGGCGTGCGCGTCCACGCGCCGGACTTGCTGGTGGTGGTGGTCGATGACGGCTCGACCGACGACACCTTCAGGAGCGCCGTCGCGAGTGGGGCCGATCATGTGATCCGGCACTCGTCGAACCGGGGGAAGGGCTCCGCCCTCGTTTCCGGTTTCACGTACCTGCTGTCGGTCACGCCGGCGATCGAGGCCCTCGTGACGGTCGACGCCGACGGTCAGCACGATCCGGCCTGTCTCGCGGCACTGCTGCGGAGCCTCGAGTCTGCTGATCTCGTCATCGGGGCGCGGCGTCGGCGCGGCACGACGATGCCGATACATCGGCGCGTTGCGAACGCCATCTCGACTCGTGCGATCGCCTGGTGCGCCGGCCGGCCGATCCGCGATGCGCAATGTGGATTCCGCGGTATTCGACGCACCCTGCTCGACAGAGTGCCCCATGACGGTGAGCGATACGAGGCGGAGACAGCGTTTGTCATCCGTGCAGCGCGCGCAGGCGCTATCATCGCTCAGGTAGAAATTCCCACCAGATACGGCCCTCCCAGCCATTTCCGGCCTTTGCGCGATGCCGCGCGCGTGATCGCGACAATCTGGTCTCACCGCCCTTCCCGCACGACCGCATGCGAATCCTTTGCACCAATGACGACGGTATCCTCGCCCATGGCCTCGACTGTCTGGTCCGCGCCGCCGAACCGCTTGGGGAGGTAACTGTTGTTGCCCCGGACCGCGAGCAGAGCGCGACGAGCCACTCACTGACCCTGCATCACCCGCTGCGCCCCGTACGCCGCGGGGATCGGAGATGGCAGGTCGACGGCACGCCGACCGATTGCGCGATGCTTGCGATCGAGGCGCTGATGCCTGAGCGGCCGGACTTCGTGCTGAGCGGCATCAACCATGGTCACAACATGGGGGAAGACGTCCTGTACTCCGGTACGGTCGCGGCGGCCATGGAAGGGCTCTCCCTTGGGGTGCCAGCTATTGCGTTGAGCTTCGCCGGCGGGGATCTTCGCGCGGATTTCACCAAGCTCGATGAACTCGTCGCCCCGTTGACGACGCTGCTCGGCCACCTGATGTCGCTCGAGATGCCACGAGGGACGCTCCTGAACATCAACCTGCCGCCGCGGCGCGGGACCGATGTGGCGGGCGTCCGTCTCACCCGACTCGGACGGCGAGCGTACTCGAACGCGCTGGCCAAGATGCAAGACCCGTGGGGCAGGCCGATCTATTGGATCGGTGGTGGCTCGATCTCGTGGGAGGGGGATGCGGACTCGGACTTCCGGGCGGTTCAGGACGGTTACATTAGCGTCACTCCACTTCACCTCGATCTGACACATCACGCCATGCTCGACGCGTCGCACACCTGGTGGCGAGCCCCCTGATGGGTCAGCACGAACTCCGCGGACCGCGGCGCCGTCTGATCGAGACGCTGCAGGCTAACGGCATTCGTGATCTGTCGGTCCTTCGGGCGTTCGACGAAGTACCGAGGCATCTGTTCGTGCCGACCGGTGTGCGGCACCGCGCGTATGAGGACGAGGCGCTGCTGATTGGCTCGGGCCAGACGATATCGCAGCCAAGCACGCACGCGCTGTATCTCGATGTGCTGGCGCTGACCGGAAAGGAGCGCGTCCTCGAAATCGGAACCGGTTCGGGATTTCAGACGGCGTTGCTCGCCCGGCTGGCAGCGCAGGTGTTCACCATCGAGCGTGTGGCTGTGCTGATGGATCGCGCGAAGGAGGTGCTTCGCACACTCGAGGTGAACAATGTCTCGTTTCTGGTGGGCGACGGCACGATCGGATGGCGTGAGTACGGACCGTACGATGCAATTCTGGTAGGTGCCGGTTCGCCAACGGTTCCGCAGCCGCTTGTTGATCAGCTGGCGGTGGGTGGGCGCTTGCTCTGTCCGGTCGGCGACCGGGAAAAGCAGGAAGTCGTGCTGATTACGCGCGACATCAGTGGTGTTCGCAGAAGCGTGATCAGTGACGCGCGATTCGTGCCACTGGTCGGCACGCACGGCTGGATGGATGGCACACCAACGTGACGGAATCACTCGGCCGCATCACACCAACGGGGACCATCCTTCACGTCATCATTCACGGACGCGTGCAGGGGGTTGGCTTTCGGTGGTTCGTGCGGACGGAGGCGCGTCGGCTGGGCCTTGCGGGCTGGGTGCGCAATCTGCCGGACGGGACGGTGGAACTGCGCGCCTCGGGCATTGCGCAGTTCCTCTCCGCGCTTGAGCAGGCGATTCAACGCGGGCCGGAAGGCGCCGCAGTGACAGAGATAACGCAGGTGGGGGATCCGGCGCCGGATGCCCGTGCGGACACGCCATACCCATTTATCATTTTGCGCTGATGGCTGCAAACGCCGAGGCACGGTCGCAGATGCGACGCCTCATCCGGGAAGTTCCGAATCACCCCAAGCCTGGCATCAACTTCCGCGACATCACACCGCTCCTCGGTAGTTCGCCGGAGTTCGCGCTGGCGATCGTTGGCATGATCACGCCGTGGCGAGACACGCTGATCACGCACGTGATCGGTATCGAGAGTCGGGGTTTCATCTTTGGCGCGCCGGTCGCGCTGGGGCTTGGGGCGGGCTTCGTGCCGGTCCGGAAGCCCGGCAAGCTGCCTCGAACCGTGCTGCGGGAGGCGTATGCGCTGGAGTACGGCACTGATGCGCTGGAGATGCATGCCGATGCGTTGCCGCCGGGTTCACGGGTGCTGATCATCGACGACGTGCTGGCGACTGGTGGTACGGCACTGGCAGCGGCGAGGCTGGTGCAGAATGCCGGTTCCGCGGTCGTCGGCTACGAGTTCATGATCGAGGTGGTCGGGCTTGGCGCCCGCCGGCTGTTCAACGGGACGCGCGTGGAAGCGGTGCTGTCGTATTGAGGGTCGCGTGCTCCGGGCGCGTGGGGCAGGTGACGCGTGACGGCAGGGACGGCTAAATTTGTGGGGCGCCCTCGTAGCTCAGGTGGATAGAGCAGCAGTTTCCTAAACTGTTGGCCGGCGGTTCGAGTCCGCCCGAGGGCACT
>JANNVN010000213.1:0-2150 GCA_031414435.1 Gemmatimonadaceae bacterium | reverse complement strand
CGGCGCCGCGGGCGATGTCGGCTGCCCCTGACAGTAGATTCTGCAGGTCATCGCACCATCAAGACACATTCCTGCCTCTGCCCCAATGCCTGACGTCCGCCATCAATCGTGGGACGACGTTCGTCTCGAGGAGCTGTCTCCGCTGATCAGTCGTCGCCTCATCACGTCCGAGACGACGATGATGGCGCACGTGATCCTGAAGAAGGGCGCGATCGTGCCAGCGCACGATCACATCAATGAGCAGTTCACGTACATCCTGTCCGGTGTGCTCCGGTTCTGGATCGGCGCACATGCAGATGCACCGGGTGACACATTCATCGATGTCAAGGAAGGTGATGTGCTGGTGATTCCAAGTATGGTGCGTCACCGCGCCGAGGCGCTGGAAGACACCCTCGACATGGATGTGTTCAATCCGCCGCGTCAGGATTGGCTGGATGGCAGCGACGCCTACCTCCGCAGCGGGGCGCGCTGAGCCATGGATTTCGGGATCCGGGGGAAAGTGGCGCTGGTGTGTGGCGCGAGCAGAGGGATTGCGTATGCGACCGCTGAGGCGCTCGCGGACGAAGGGTGTTCGCTTGCGATCTGTTCACGTGATGCGGAGTCCATCGGCGCTGCGGCCGTGCGGTTGAAGACGCGCGGCGTGCCGGTGCTGTCGATGGTCGCGGACCTCTCGACTGCCGAGGGGATCGAAACGGTCGTGCGCGAGACACATTCGCAGTTCGGGCACGTTGACATTCTGGTGGCCAACACCGGTGGTCCCGCAACGGGCCCGGCGATGGAACATGACTGGGCGACCTGGACGAAGGCGAGTGAACTGCTGTTACGGAGCGTGGTGGAACTGACCCGCGCGTTTGTGCCCGGCATGCGCGAGCGGAAGTGGGGCCGTGTGCTGAGCATTACGTCAAAGGCGGTGAAGGAGCCGGTACCGTCGCTGGTGCTGAGCAACAGCCTGCGCGCCGCTGTCACGGGCTACCTGCGCACACTCGCGAATGAAGTCGGTGTCGATGGCGTGACGGTGAACACCGTCTTGCCGGGCTTCACCGCGACGGAACGACTCGAGATGCTGGCCGACGCTGCGACGAAGCGCACCGGCAGCACCCGTGAGGAAGTGTACGCCGGGTGGATTTCACAGACGCCGATGGGTCGGCTGGGCCGCCCCGAGGAGCTGGCGGCGGCGATCGCGTTTCTGGCGTCAGACCGGGCAGGATTCATCACCGGGCAGGCGATTCTGGTGGATGGCGGCAAGGTGAACACGCTGTTGTAGTTTGGTTCGTCACGCTCTCACTACACAACACACGACATGAGTCAGATTGCGGCTACCGAGTGGATCTGGCGCGACGGGGAGTTCATTCCCTGGGCCGACGCGCACGTGCACGTTCTCAGCCACTCGATGCAATTCGGGTCATCGGCGTTCGAGGGCATTCGCTGTTACCACACGCCGCACGGGCCGGCGATCTTCCGGCTGCGCGAGCACCTGACACGGCTGCTGAATTCCGTGAAGATCTACCGGATGGAACTGACGTACTCGATTGACGAACTGGCCGCCGCGTGCTGTGCCCTGGTGCTGCGCAACAAGCTCGATGCGTGTTATCTGCGGCCGATGGTGGTGCGCGGGTACGGTGCCGCAGGCATGGTACCGTTCGCCAGTCCGATCGAGGTCTATCTGCCCTGTTGGCCGTGGGGGGCATACCTCGGCGCCGACGCGCTCGAGGCGGGCGTAGACGCGTGTGTGTCGAGCTGGCACCGCTTCGCGCCGAACACGATTCCGTCGCTGGCCAAGGTTGCCGGCAACTACCTTGGCGGGCAGCTGATCAAGATGGAAGCGCTGGCAAACGGCTTTGCCGAAGCGATCGCGCTGAGCCCCGGGGGAACTGTCAGCGAAGGCTCCGGGCAGAATGTGTTTCTCGTGATGGATGGTGCGCTGGTCACGACGCCGCTCGACGGATCGTTGCTCGGTGGCATTACCCGCGACAGCATCATCAAGCTCGCCCATCGTGATGGCCTGACGGTGCGTGAACAGATCATTCCGCGCGAGATGCTCTACATCGCTGATGAAGTCTTCTTCACCGGTACGGCGGCAGAGCTGACGCCGGTGCGCAGCGTGGATCGCATCAAGGTGGGCGCGGGAAAGGTCGGACCGGTGACGAAGC
>JANNVN010000212.1:0-16013 GCA_031414435.1 Gemmatimonadaceae bacterium | reverse complement strand
GCGTGCCGCGCGATGATGTCGTCGATGGCCTCGGCCGGTGCCTCGACGAACACCGACAGGCGCAGCGGATCGTGCATCCACCGCTCACCGTCGTGCACCGACTGCAGCGCGAGACCGATGCGCAGATCGCCGCCAGCGCCTTCCATCACGCCGATGCGACCTCCGACGACGTTGTGCAGCACCTTGTTGCCGCTGCCGTAGCGGAGCGGGTCCACCACGGACGCGTAGTACTGCAGGTTGATCCAGTGCGTCACGACCATTGGTGCCGTGAGGATCAGCTCGAGCACACCGAAGGTGGTGTCTTCCTGCCAGACGTAGTCGTGCAGGAACGAGCGGCCCTGCAGGTCGATCGACTTCGTGCGCTCGCGCGGCGCGACGATGAATGCGGCGTTGCCGGCCAGCCCCCACTCGGGACGCACCTCGGCCCAATCGCGAGCGCGATGACGTACCGCACGATCCAGCGCGTCATCGGCGGTGCCGGCAAGGCCGAGCGCCGACGCACGCTCACGACGTGCGCCGATACCGGCCGCGGCGAACTGTTCGCGCAGGGCACCAACCAGTGCGGTGTGTGACTTGGGGACGCGATCGAGGTCGTACAGCGTGATGTCGTCGGTGGTGGTGTCGTGCAAGCCGCCGACCACATGCGTGTCGCCCAGATCGATGCCGGCGGCGACGAGACCGGTGCGCACCTCGACGTCGTTGAGCAGCGCGGCAAGCGCACGTGCGTTCACTTCACCAGTCTGACCACCGCAGGCGCCACAATGCAGACCGGCCGCGAGCGGATTGTTCTCGGTGGACGCACCGTGACCAATCAGTGCAAGCACCGGCGCATGGCCCTTCTTCAGGCTCATCGCACCGAGAATGCCGGCGGCCAGCGCAACGCGAGCGTCGAGCGGCACGGCGCTTCCATCAGCGCCGCGCGCGAGTTCAGGACGCAGCGCGGCATGCGACGATGCCGAGGGCCGCAGCGAATCGCCGGTGGCCGAGCCGAGTCCGAATCCATCGCGCAGGAGCTTGGCCGCTGCGGCAATGCCAGTGGCTTCAACGAACGAGAACGCCGACGCCGCAGTCGCACCGAGTGACTTCCACGATGCGTTGTCGGCGAGCGACCGGCGAACGTCGTCGCGGGCTGCGGTGCGAGTGGTGCCCGCATCCTCGACGATCATTGCCGGTGACAACAGGCCAGGCAGCTGCGCGCGCGCGGGACCGCTGAGCGGCTGATACGCGATCGGCAGGCCGAAGAAGCCGGCAAACCCGAGCGTCTGCACCGTTGGCGCGACGCGCTCCAGTGAGCGACGGAACACTTCGGAGCGCACATCGATGCAGAACACGGCCTGTGCGGTCGGCGCTGACATCGCGGCGACTGGCGCACGCATCGAAGTCGAGAGTGCGCGGTTCACCTGCTCCTGATGCGCAATCTCGCATGCGCGCTGGAGCAGCCAGTCGTCACTGTGTGCCGTCTGCGCCATCGCTGCCGCCGATGCCCAGCCGGCATTCGCTGCACGCCACGGGTCCGATGTGGTCGTCGAGGTGCAGAGACGCAGCAGCAGCACCTCCCACGCCAGCCGCACCGCGAGCAGGTGCACGAGCTGGTCATCGTCGCCGCCGGTAAGCCGCGCTTCCCATCGGCGAAACGCGCACACGGAGGCCCAGCCATTCACCGACAGCAGCAGCGCAGCGAGATATTGCCCGCGGAACTCGCGCGGCACATCAAGCGCGTCAAGTGCTTCGGCGATCAGTGCCCGCGGGTTCGCGGGAAGCGCTGCCGCCGCCTCGCGGAAGCCGTGCAGCTTCATCAGTAGTCGCGGACCGCCATCGTGCACGGCGAGCTCACGCCAGAGCGGATACAATCCCGAGTCGCGATCGGGTGTCCACCGCGCCTGACCCTCGTCGAAGTACGCGGCGCAGGTCTGGCTGATGTGACGCCCTACGTATTCGACCCACGGCATGGCATGACCCAGGTCACGACCGACGTCGGCGGCATCACTCATCAGTCGCCAGTGCGCAGGCGCCGACGCATCGCGCCGCAGAGTCGCCAGCACGTCGGCGACGGTCCGGGTGGCGCCGGTGATGGCGATGGCCTGTGTGATGTGCTGCTCGCCGACGCGCCCTGCGTCGAACTGCTCGCGATACCAGCTGCGCGGCATAAGCAGCGTCGCTCCGGACAGGGCCGACACTTCCGCCGCGGCACGCTCGATGGGCGCATCCACGAAGCCCCAGAACGGGTTCACGGCGATCATGCGATCGAGCGGCCACGAGGGGGCGATGCGATCGCAGGCGTGTGTGATGGCCTGTTCGACGTCTGTGGGGATGGGCGCGGCGCTGGTCATGGGATTGGTCATCGTGGCGGGCATCAGGCGTTCACCTCGCGCAGCATCGACACGCCAGTGGTCGCAACGCGCGGCGTGAGCGGCAGCGGACGTGGGGGCCAGATGCGGAACGTGAGGCGCGTCCAGATCTCATCGAGATAGAAGCCGGCAAAACACGCGGGGTAGAGCGCGCGCGCGACTCGGCCGGAAGGCTGGATCGCGATGGACGCCTGCACGATATACAGCGCGCCGAATGCGATGGCGACGACGACAAGTCGCGCCGCATCCATGGCTGGCGAACCGTTCACGTCGGGTGCGAGGGAGATGAACAGTGCGTGGCCAAGCGCGTAACTCGCGACGAGAAGCCCCGCTCCGGTGACAGCGCGAAGCATCGAGCGACTACCGTTCGCGACGCCGCTGACGAAGAGGGGAGCAAGCGCCAGCGCCAGGATCAGCGCTGCGGCGCGCGTGCCCGGTTCACCATCGATTCGCAGGCCAAGTGCGTGGCCGAGTGTGAGCACCATGGCGGCGGCGGCAACGGCGCCGGACGCCCAGTGCCACGCGGTGGTGCGTGTTGCAGCGGGTGTCATGCGACGGAGCAGTTGCTGCTCGACCGCGCGTCCCGACGAGAGGAAGGCGTGTGCCTTGTAGAGCGAGTGCGCGACGAGGTGCAGCAGTGCGAGGCCGTACGCACCCAGTCCGCACTCGAGCAGCATGAAGCCCATCTGCGCGCAGGTGGACCAGGCGAGCGACACCTTCACGCTGACGCGCGTCGTCATGACGAGGGCTGCCAGCACGGCAGTGCAGGTGCCGGCGACGACCAAGAGCGTCTGCGCCGTATCGAGTCGGCCGAGCAGACCTGACAAGCGGATGAGCACGAAGCCGCCGACGTTCACGATGCCGGCGTGCAGGAAGGCCGACACCGGCGTTGGCGCTTCCATCACCTGGATCAGCCAGCCGTGGAACGGGAGCTGCGCCGAGCGAATGCCGACACCGGTGACGAGCAGCACACCCGCCAGCTGCACGGTGGTGGGGATGACGGTGAGTGCCGCCGCCTGTGTCAGCAGCTCGTCGATGCGCTGCGTGCCCATGCTGCGCCAGATCATCACCACCGATGCGACGATCACCACATCCGCCACTCGGCTGAGCAGGAACTTCTTGTGTGCGGCGACCAGCGCCGGTGCGCGGTCGCCGAAGAAGGTCAGCAGCTGGTGGAGCGTCAGGCTGGAGACCATCCATGCCAGCGCGAGCAGCATCAGGTCATTGGTGACGACCAGAAACGAGACCGCCGCCATGGTGGCGAGGAACCAGCGCACGTACCGCGAGCGACCCTGCTGACCGCCGAGGTAGCGATCGGAGAAGCGGAGGATGAGTCCGGCGACGCCGGTGATCAGCACCAGCATGACCACCGTGAGCGCGTCGAGGCGCAGGCTGATCGCGAGTGTGGCGAAGCCAGGCAGGGCGACCGTTTCGACGCTCGGGCCCGTGACGACGAGCACGGCAGCGGCGAGAAGGGCGAGGAGCAGGGCGAGTGCGGTCACACCCAGCGACACGGTCCAGCGGCGCTGAGGCTGGCGAGCGAAGACCGGCTCCGGGAGCAGCGCCGCGAGGAGGTAGGCGAAGGGGACCAGCAGCAGCAGGACGGTCTGAACAGGCATCGGCATCCGGGTGAGGGTAGACAACCCGGAACCTAGGACTGCAAGTTCGTTCTGTAAAATACATCTTTCAGCTTATATTATTCTGTTTAATGGAACAGCAATTAGGCGCCTCCGCGCTGAGGCTCAACTACCACCACCTGCACTACTTCCGTGCCGTGGCGCATGAGGGGAACCTGACGCGTGCGGCACAGCAGCTGAACGTGGCGCCGTCGGCGCTGTCCACCCAGATCCGGCAGCTGGAGGTGCAGCTGGGGCAGCAACTGTTCACCCGGCAGGGGCGGACACTGGTGCTGACCGAGGCGGGCCGGATCGCGCTCGGTTATGCCGACACGATCGCGGACGCCGGCAACGCGCTGGTGGCGACGCTACGCGAAGGGCGTCGGCAGGCGCGTGAAGTGCTGAGGGTGGGGGCCGTGGCGACGCTCAGCCGCAACTTCCAGCGGGGGTTTCTGGCGCCGCTGGTGGGCAAACCGGATGTGGAGCTGGTGCTGCATTCCGGGTCGCTGCGTGAACTGCTGGCCAACCTCGAGACACACACACTGGACCTGGTGCTCTCGAACCGACGTGTGCAGGAGGATGCGGGCACGACGTGGCGGTGCCGACGGATCGCGCGGCAACAGGTGAGTCTCGTCGGGCCGCCGCGTGGTGGCAAAGCGTTTCGCTATCCGGACGATCTCGCGAGCGTGCCGCTGATTCTGCCAAGCCGCGACAGCGACATTCGCAACTCGTTCGATCTGTTGTGTGAGCAGCTCGGTATCCGGGTGAATGTCGCTGCAGAGGTGGACGACATGGCGATGCTTCGCCTGCTGGCGCGTGACAGCGACGCGGTGGCGCTGGTGCCGGCGGTGGTGGTGATCGATGAGTTGCGGTCGGGGGTGCTGGAGGAGTATGCGGTGGTGCCGAGTCTGTATGAGGAGTTTTATGCGATCAATGTGAAGCGGCAGTACCAGCATCCATTGGTGGCGGGGTTGCTGGAGCAGGCGACGGGGGCGGCGTTGTCGGCGTGGAGGTAGGGCGAGTGGAGGCGAGGGTGATCCATGATGCAGAGCAGGTGAAGGCCGGGATGCTCGGTGCTGTCGGCTGGTTGAGCTCCGCGATCATTGCCGGAGGCGCTGGTCAGTGAGACGAGGATGCCTTCGGAAATCGGTTCGGGTTCGATTGTGGTCCGTTGGACTGATGCGCACCGATGCGGACCCGAGCGCTGCTTAGGGCTGAACGCTGGACACGGTGGAGGCGATGATGACGGAGGACGGTCTGCGGCATGTGTTCACCGTCGGGCAGCTGTACGACGCGTTCCGGCTGCTGGTGGATGACGCGACGGCGCGAACGATGACGGTGGAGTGGTTGAACACACGCGGGTATCGGGTGCAGGGAGATCTGGTGTTTCCCGAGGTCGAGGCCCCCGATGACTGGCCGGAGCTGGATGAAGGTGAGGAGGACGAAAGGGAGGGGTGGGGGTGGGACGAGGCGTCGCCACCGGTGATTGTCGAGACGAATCGGATGTCGGAGCTGTCGGACGAGGGGGCGGCGTTTGTGCGGTCGTGTGCTGGGGCACCGATGGCGGAGGTGATGAAGAACAATCTGTGGGCGTTTGCGCGATCGTTCGGCGCCATCGATCAACTCGTGGCGGTGGCGTTTCCGGCAGTGATTGCGCGGTACGAACAGGCGGGGGTGTGGGTGCCGCAGCGACATGCGCCGGATACGGAGCGGGCGGAGTGGGTGCGGATGATTCGGGTGGACCTTCTGCGGTTGGGGGGTGGGGAGTGTGTGCCGGTTCGACAACTGATCACGTCCGCGCTTCCACCGAAGTGACGGCAGGAAGCAAGACAAGTCTCGGGTGTCAGACTCTGGTGGCAATGTGTTGCGATGCATTCGACGCGTCGTGATTTCGGTCCGTAAGGGGGCAGTATCAGACGGTGTTGCCGAGGCACAGTTGCGAGCAGGGCCGATCACGCGGCGGCGGTGGTGGATGGCAAGCGGACGTATCAGAAATTTTGTGTGTGGGGCATATCATGAGATACGACCGGAGTCGATATGCCTCGAAGCAAAGCAGGTGGACGGGCGGCGGAAGCAGTCCCGACCGTCGAGATCCCTTTGGCGTTGTTGGATGAGTTGGTCAAAGGGCCCGATGTCCGCGGCGGCGGTGCAGGCCGACTCGCTGGCGTTCAAGAAGGCGCTGATCGAGCGGGCGATGGGCGCGGAGCTAAGCCATCACTTGGGCTATCGCGCGGGCGAGACGCCGACCGTGGCGCAGACGAATCATCGCAATGGGCACTCGGAGAAAACGGTGCTGACCGAGGACGGCCCGGTGCGCATTGCGGTGCCGCGTGATCGCGACGGCGCGTTCGAGCCGGTGTTGATCCCGACGCATGCGCGGCGCTTCACCGGGTTCGACGACAAGATCATGGCGATGTATGCGCGCGGTATGACGGTGCGCGAAATCCAGGGCTTCCTCCGCGAGCAGTATGGCACGGAGGTGTCGCCCGACTTCATCAGCAGCGTGACCGATGCCGTGCTGGCCGAAGTCACGGCGTGGCAGCAGCGCCCGTTGGAACCGATGTATCCGGTGATCTTCTTCGATGCGCTGCGCGTGAAGATTCGCGACGACGGCGGCGTGCGGAACAAGACCGTGTACGTGGCCCTCGGCGTGCTCGCCGATGGGTCCCGCGAGGTGCTCGGCCTCTGGATCGGGCAAACCGAGGGCGCGAAGTTCTGGCTCAAGGTGTTCAACGAGCTGCGCACCCGCGGCGTGCAGGATGTCCTGATCGCCGTCGTCGACGGCCTGACGGGCCTCGTGGACGCAATCGAGACGGCGTCTGCGGCGAGGCCTATCCCACGATCGTCAGCCAGTGGGAGCGGCACTGGCCCCAGATCATTCCCGTCGTCACGTTTCCACCGGAGGTGCGCCGGGTGATCTACACGACCAATGCGATCGAGAGTTTGCACATGCGGCTCCGCAAAATCATCAAATCGCGCAGTCACTTCCCGAGCGATGAGGCGGCGATCAAGCTCTTGTGGCTCGCGCTCCAGAACCTGCACGGCCACACCCTGGGCTCCGCGCACGCCTGGCACGACGCCATGAATCAGTTTGCCATCGTCTACGGCGACCGCTCTACGAAACGCACCGCGTAACCTCACCCCTCACACACAAAAATCCTGACACGTCCGCGGTGGTGGATGGCAAGCCGGAGTTTCGTACGTTCACATCTCGCCCTTGTCTCACGGCGTGCAGTCGCAGCCGGGCGGGTCGTCGAAGACCAGCCTGGCAAGCGCTGAACGCCTCTGACCGGTAACGATTCCGCTGGCGGGAATGATTCAAAAGGCCAGGTCGCTACTATTCACACCAGCGGCGCCTCACTCCCCTCATCCGATGCGCTGCCTCACCAACTCCGGCGGAGTTCAGATGCGTCGCGCTTTACCGCTCTTGGCAGCAACAACTCTCGCTGTACTCCCGCTCACTGGCTGCGGAACAATCCTACACGGTACCAAGCAGTCACTGGGTATTTCGAGCAATCCGACTGATGCTGTCGTGACGATCGATAGCGTCGAGATCGGCAAGACGCCCGTTGTGGCATCGCTGAAGCGAAAGCAGAACCACATCATCAGGATCGCGCTACAAGGCTACGCACCATTCGAGGCTACCGTGACGCGAAAGGTGTCGGGGTGGGTATGGGGCAACATCGTCTTTGGAGGCGTCATCGGCCTCGCCGTCGACGCGATCTCGGGAGGGCTCTACGTCCTCACACCCGAACAGGTCACGGGTCAGTTGCTGAAACAGGGTGCGTCAATCGCACAGTCAGCCAATGGGGTCTACGTCGTGCTGGTGCGACAGGTAGACGCGAATTGGACCAAAATCGGCGAACTGGAACGGGAGTGAAGCTTTTTCGGCTGGGGTTGCCGCTTGTTGCGCAACGGACTGCCTCGTTCAGCCACGTCCGCGAACGCTGCGGAGGCGAGCGATGATCTCGACGCGTCCAGCGAACTCAGGCGGACATACTCCAGCGGAAAGGAGGAAATGGTTTCTTGATCCGGTCCACGTGAGACTCGGCAGAATCTGTCTCGGTTTATCCGGGCACGATAAGCCAGTGAGATAGTCCGCTGCCTGCACCAGCTCACGTCTGGAATGTGGCGCGTCCCGAGCCTCAGACACCATCACGGCGCTGACGCTGCGAGAACCCGCGGTGAGATTAGGACGAATGGCCTCCCTCCGCATTATCGTCGCCCCCGACCCCGCCCAGCTGCTGCTCCGCGCGGCCGACGGCCTCTTCCCGCTGGCACCCGCCACCGCCGCCGCACCCTGGCCCACGCTCCCCGCCTGGATCGCCCTCCGCCAGGGCGGCCTCCGCGACGACTTCCACGCCCTGGCCGCGCGGCTCGGCGTGCCGGGCTGGTTCGACCCGACGGTCTGCACCTTCCAGGAACTGAGCCGGAGGTGGGATGCCCCAGCCGCGCCGGCGCTCACCGATGCGGAGCGCGCGGTGGTGCTCACCGGCATCGTCAGCACTCAAGGCGCGGGCGTATTCGGTGCGGGCGCGACGTCAGGGTTCTGGGTACCGGCGATCGATGCACTCATCGGCGAGATGATCGCGGAAGGCATCACGGTGGCCCAGCTCCGTGCATCATTCGCGGCACTCGATGCAACGGGGGCACGTGATGCCTTTGACGTACGGCGCGATGATGCACTGACGGCCATCTACAGCGAATGGCTGGACACACTCGCCCGTCTGCAGCGGAGCGACAGCCGAGCGGCGATCGTGACGCTGGCCCGCAGCATCACCAGCGATCCGGTCGGCTTCGGTGCACGACTGGGCCAGCGCCGCGACATCCGCCTCGTGGGACTCGCGAGCCTGCGCGGCGGTTATGCCGCCCTGCTGCGCGCACTACGCGACTGTCCGGCAGTCGATAGCATCACGCTGCTCACATCAGAAAGGCTGGAGCTGCCACCGGACCTGGAAGCGGAGTACCTCGAAGAAACGACCGCTGCCGGCGCCGGCAGTACGCTGGCAGCAACCCTCTTCGCTGACACCAGCAGCGCGCCAGCGATCCACTCAGACACGATCGGCCACATCCATCTGCTCGACACGCCCGACATGGCGCGCGAGGTGGAGTCGATTGCAGTGCGTGTGCGCGCACTACTTGACAGTGGGGCCGCGGCAACGCGCATCGCCGTCATCTTCCGCAACGAACGACCGGGTGTGGATGCGATGGCGGCGGCGCTGGCCGCAATCGGTGTGCCCGTCACCGCACGCCGTCGTACGGCGCTGAAGGAAACGGCACCGGCGCGCGCGGTCTCCGCCCTGCTCAACGCGATGATCGCGAACTGGTCCCGGCACGCACTTCTGGAGGTGGCCGAGAATCCTCTGCTGCACTCGGCGCTGGATGTTGAAGTGATCGACATCGCGGGCCGGCTCACTGCGGTGGCATCACTGGATGACTGGGAGCGCGCGTTGACGGCGCTGCTGACACGGTGCACGGCACACGACGCAAAACATCCCAGTGCACAAATAACGGGACTGCGATTGCCGGACACACAGCGAGTGGCCGACTGCCTGACGCAGTGGCGCGCATGGCTTCCCATTGCAAAGCTCATGGACAAGTCACGCTTGCGCGCTGACTGGTTCATGTGGATGCGCGAACTGCTCACCAATCCGACCTCCGGAATCGTGGCCGCGCTCGCGACGCCGCCGGCAAATGATTTTGGGGTCTGGAGTGTGGATCTCAGCGCGCGCGACGGGTTGATCACGCTTTCGTCCGATTGGACGACGGCGCTGCAGGAGTTCGGCGGCGGCGACGCGCTGCTGTCAGCCGAGCAGTTCGCAACCGAACTCGCACCGCTGCTGGCGACGGACATCATCACCCAGCCGGCGACGGGTTTCGGCGTGGTGGTGAGTGAAGCCATGGCGGCGGGATGGCGCGCATTCGATCATCTCTTCGTGGCGGGGCTGGCGTCCGCCGAGTTTCCGATGCGCGCAGGCAGCTCGCCACTGCTCTCGGAAGCTGAGCGTATTGCGCTGACCGACGCCGGGTTGCCACTCGATCACCCGGGTCAGTGGGCACGTCGTGAGCAGGAACTCTTCCGCGTACTGGTGGCCGCACCGCGACAATCGTTGACGCTCTCCTGGCCATCGATGTCGGCGGACGGTCGCGAAGTGATTCGTTCGCGGTTCGTGGATGATGTCATCGACATCCTGCTCCGGACCCGTGGCCTCGGGAAGGAAGCCGAGCTCGAGACCGTAGGTGTGCTGACGCGGGTGATGCCACAGCACGTCGTTGTTCCCGGTTTTCCGCTGGTGACGGGTGCCGCGAACAGTGCACCAGCGGAGCACGCGGTCACGATTGCGCGGCAGGAACAGCAGCGCTCGCGCCAAGCGTCGGCGTGGAACGGGCGGATTGAGGATGCTGCCCTTCGTACGTCGATCGCCGCGCGATTCGGCGAGGAGTACGTCTGGTCGGCCACACAACTGGAAGGGTTGGCCAAGTGCGCCTGGTCATGGTTTGCCGAGCGATTGCTGAAACTGTCGCAGAAGACCGACGCCAGCGACGAGATGGACGCGAGTGCCTTCGGCACGGTGCTGCACGAGGCACTCGACGGATTCTTTGCGGAAGCGCGCACGACGCGCACCGAGGCTGCGATCTACCTGCTCCCTGAAGACAGCTCATGGGTGATGCCCATGGCGCAACGCGCGCTCGACTCGGCGTGGACCACGGTGTCGGCTCGCGTGTGGATGGGCAACCCGGTGTATCACTCGCTGGTGCAGGCCGAACTGGGCTCGGTGCTCGTGGGATACCTGACCTTCGAGATGGAGTTCAACGAGAAGAGTTCGAACAATCGTACCGGCGCGGCGAAACAGCTTCGCACGGGTGCCAGCAGCGGGGAATGGAAGTTTGATCGGGTTCCGATCACGGCCGATGACACAAGGTTCCTGTTGCGCGGAAGCGTGGACCGTGTCGATCGCGGTGTGGATACGCGAGTGCCAGGTGCGGCGCAGTACTTCGCTGCGGTGGACTACAAGACGACGGTGTCATCGACGCCGGGCGCGGGCAACAAGAGAGCCTGGAACGACGGCGTGGTGTTGCAGGTGCCGCTCTATGCCGAGGTGCTCCGGCGGCAGTTTCCGGAACTGCAGCTGTCGCACATGGAATACCGCACGCTGCGCACGCCGAAGCCTGTGCATCAGCTGAAGTTCGTAAACGTGAAGAACACGGCGAAGAAACCCAGTACACTCGAGATCAACGCCACTGCCGAGGAGCAGCTGACCGAAGCGCTGAACGCTGCGGCACGTCGTGTGAAGATGGTGCGTGGCGGCGAACTGCCGACCAACCCGACGCCGTCGTGCGGCTGTTCACCATACTGTCCGGCGCGGGATGTCTGTCGTGTTCCGGGCGGACCAGTGGACGCAGGGTGGACGTCATGAGCACTCCACTCAATCCGGGTACCGGCGGGCCTGGGCTCGTGCACCTGACGGCATCGCAGCGTGAGGTGGTGCGCTCCACCGCGCAGCGCTTGCTGGTCGGTGCGGGTGCAGGCTCGGGGAAGACGTCCACGGTGGTGCAGATGGTCTGTCACCTGCTCGGCGCATCTGTCACCGATGCAGAGGGCACGACGTTCGAGGCACGCACCACACTGCAGCTGGGACAGATCGCGGCGATCACCTTCACCAATCAGGCGGCGGCGGATCTGAAGCGGAAGCTGCGGCAGGCGCTCAAGCTGTCAGGGCTTGCGCACATCGCAGCCGACGTGGACTCGGCACGCATCGGCACGATTCACGGCTTTTGTGGCGATCTGTTGCGCGAGTTCGCGCTGCGCGCGGGCCTGCGGCCGAGTGTGACGGTGATCAACGAGATGGAATCATTAGCGCTCGGCGGTGCCTGTGCGGAGCTGGCGCTGACGGAGGCGGTGGAGAGCCGCGATCCGACGTGGCTCGAACCGCTGGTGAGTGGGCGGCGGATCCGTGATGTGGCGCGATTCATCCAGATGCTCGCCGCAGACACGGCCCGCCTCGATGCGTATGCGGCCAATCGTGCTGGTCTGCGCACGCATGAAGAGCGACTGCTGGATCTGGCGATCCGCGCGGTCGAAATCCGTCGTATTGAAATGGTTGAGCAGGGGCTGTACGACTTCGACAGCCTGCTGGTGGTGACACGCGACCTGCTTCGAGACCGTCACGAGGTGCGACACGCGATTCAGCGGCGGATTCGTGTGCTGATCGTGGACGAGTTTCAGGACGTGGACCCGGTGCAGCGCGACATCGCGATGCTGCTGGGCGGGCTGGACACGGGCGACCCGAATCCGTCGCGCGTCATTCTCGTGGGCGATCCGAAGCAGAGCATTTTCCGGTTCCGTCGTGCCGATGTGACACTCTGGAACGGTGTGGCAGCGCGATTCGGGTCGGCGCACACGGATGGTGCGAAGGCAGAGCTGTCCGACAACTTCCGTAGCCGAAAGGGCATTCTGGCGCTGGTGGATCGGGTATTCGGCTCTGCGCTGGACGGCGCGGTGTCGCCGGATGGTGAGCGGCGAGCGTTCGAAGTGGATTACGTCGCGCTGCATGCATCCGCGAAACACGCCGAGGGTGACGAGTGCGTCGAGTTGCGCTGCGTGCCCGCGCATCCGGATGGCAAGCAGCGATCGGCGGGGGAGGTACGCCGACTCGAAGCGCAGGACGTGGCGGCGCGGATCTGGGCTCTGCACGCGGATGGGTGCGCGTTCGGTGACATCGCGATGCTGCTGGCTGGCTGGGGCGATGTGGACCTCTACGAGTCGGCACTCCGGTCGCGCGGCATTCCCGTGTACGTGCTGCGCGGCGAGGGATTCTGGGAGGCACGCGAGATCATCGATTGTCTGTTGGCACTGCGCGCCATTCGCGACAGCGGCACGGTGGTGGTGGATCAGGCGGCGCTGGTCGGATTTCTCAAGTCGCCCTTCGTCGGAGTTCGCGATGACACGTTGCTGGCGCTGGCGGAACATCAGGACGGGTGGCGAGCGGCGATGCAGGCCGAACCAAGAGAGCGAGCGCTGCTCGATCGGGCGTGTGTGATACTCGAGCGATTCGGTGCATTGCGTGATCGGATGCCGTTGGGTGAGTTGTTGCAGCGACTGATCACCGAGACCGGATTCCTGGCAGCGGTGTCGCTCGATCCGTCGCGCGGTGCACAGGCCGTTGGCAATCTCCGGAAGCTGATTCGTCTTGCGGCGGAATCGGGTGATTCGTCGCTCGGTGAATGGCTGCGCGAGGTGGAGGAGGAGCGCGAATCGGGGGCAAAGGAAGCGCAGGAGCGACTGTATCGCGAGCGAGCCGATGTTGTGACCATCACGTCGATCCACAGTGCCAAGGGGCTCGAGTGGCCGGTGGTGTTCTGGTGTGACATGGTGCGGGGCAGCAAGGCGGAAGGCGGATCGTTGCTCGACGGGCGTGAACTCTTCCGGCTGAAGGATCCGTCGCTGCTGGACGACGATCGCGAACCGAACGACGAGGTCTTCGACGACTTCGCTGCGCAGCTGGCGTTGGAGCGACAGGCGGAGTCGTATCGATTGTGGTATGTGGCGGCTACGCGGCCGCAGCAGTTGCTGGTGCTGAGTGGCATTGCATTGGCGTCGCCGAAAGCTGAAGACGGCAATGGCGCGAGCGATACGGCGAAGGTGCCCAGGTTCAGCGGGAGTCCTGCAGACCTGATCCGGCAGAGCTTCGCGCGCGAGCTCGAGGCGCCCGGTTTCCCGGACGTGATCCACTATTCGCATGACGACGGTACGGTATTCCGGATGCTGGTGTCGCGGGTGGCGGGCGATGCGGCGGGTGCTGCTGCCGTGTCTGCCGCAGATGATGCGATCGGCGATGCGGCTGTCCGTACTGCTGCTGCTGCCGGTGGTACTGCTGTCGGTGATGCAGCGATGGTTACTCGGGCCGGTGCCGCGATCACCGGCGCTGACGCGATCGCTGTGAGCGCTGAGCAGGGAAGCTTCATCCCGCCGCGGCCGATTGTCGCCAAGTCGGGCAAGCTTCGCCTCTCGGCCACGCAACTCATGCAATTCACTGCGGAGCCTGACGTCTGGTGGTCGCGCCATGTCCGCCGCTTGGATCTGGACGAGCCGCTACGGGCGCCCGACGCGCCAGACGCACGGGGCAGCGGGAGCGCGTTGAGTGGTACCATCGTGCACGATGGGCTCGAGCACTTCGGTGCTGAGACAACCGATCTCGAGACGCTGATTGCCGCCGCCCTCGCGCGACACGCTGGCGGCAACCTGGATGCGGCACAGCGCGAGGCGCTTCGCACGATCGCGCGCGAAAGAGTCTCTCTGGTGATCAATCATCCTCGCTGGAACGAGATTGCGGGCGATGCCAGTACTCGCCGGGAGCTGACGTTCACCCGCGTCCTGCCAGACGGCAGCACGATCGAAGGGGCCTTCGATCTGGCGGCGGTTCTCGAGGGACAGACCTGCATCCTCGACGTGAAGAGCGGCAAGCAGACCGACGCAGCATCATTGGCATCTGCCTACGCGATGCAGGCAGCGACATATCAGGAGGCCGCGACGGCGATTGCCGGAGATCGGCCGACAACCTTCGAGCTGTTACAGGCGGCGGACGGGATGGTTGTTTCCGTGCCCGACACACCGGGCGCGGCCTTGGACGCTGTTGAACGCCTGCGTGCGTATCGCGGCTCGAGCGAGCCGTGATCGACGATCCAGTACGCGCCGCGATGCGAGTGGCCCGCGGCGTGCTCCGCGTCGGACTCCAACGGCGCCGTGGCGAAGCTTCCTCCGCACGATCGACTTTTCGCGACGCCGAGTTGTGTGATTCAGTAATGCCTTCAGTTGTGGGCCGACGTGCCGACGTGCAGGTGTACCGACGTGCTGACGTGCTGACGTGCTGACGTGCTGACGTACTGAACTGCGTGACGCAAAGACGCGAAGGTCGCAAAGACGCAAAGAGGATCTGGCGTTGGATCTGTTTTCTGTCGCCGGGGACACGACTCCGCCCGCTTCCGTCGAGCCATACACACCGCCGTTGTACAGAGTGATGGCTCATACACAGAATTTCCGACAGACCCATGGTTGCAGGTCTTTTCGACTCGGCGAAGCGCTGGTGCCGTCGCGCCGGGTTAGAGTTCGCACAGAAGCGACGAACGTTTTGCGTTGGATGTACTACCCCCATCTGCCACCACTCCGTTCGCGCTGTTGCGAGTCTTTGTGACGCGGCGACTCTGACCTCCCTGTGCGTTGGCACAGAGTCCGCGCTGGCTCACGGATGATATGCTGTTACGCGCATGTAACTCCCGCCCCCATTCGACCGCCCGTTCGCCAACGCGGTCGCAGTTCTCTGCGCCTTTGCGCCTCTCTGCCCCTTTGCGTCCATGCCGTTGCCGGTGCTATTGCTATTGCTGTTCTTTGCGCCTTGGCGACTCTCTGTGCCTTTGCGTTAACGCAGTTGCACGTGCAGTTGCCGTTACCGTACCGGTCGCCGTCACTGCTTCAACACCCCTTGTTCCTGGTGTCAGAAGCGCTCCATCGCGATCGATACAGAAGCCCTGCAGCCACAGTTGCTCATCCAGGACCGCGCTACTCGCGTTTGCAGATGTCAGAGAGGCCCAGAGCGCGGCAGAGTCTCTGATGCCGAAATAGCGGATGGATCTGACGGGCGCGTACGCTGGCGCTGAAGTTCGGCGTTGAAGCTTCGTCCGGGAATCGAGCGTGAATGCGAACAGCGGCTCGTGGCAGAGTGCCACGAGCCGCTGTCGCTGTACGTTAGTGCGTTCGCGTTACACGTTTCGGCGACGACGAGCGATCACGCCAAGGCCAGCCAGACCAGTGAGCATCAGAGCATATGTCGCCGGCTCAGGCACCACGTTCGGCGGCAGTACGACCTGCGAGGCATCGGCGACGACCATATCGTCGAAGGCGAAGGCATCTTCATCATCCGGATTGCCCGTCAGCAGGAATTCGATCCGGTCGAAGGCGTTCGTTCCGAACAGGACGCCCCAGAAGCGAAGGCCACCGTTGAGCTCCGGGAAGAACCCCTGGCCCAGCGACGGCTGAACCGTGAGCGTGTTG
>JANNVN010000211.1:0-12663 GCA_031414435.1 Gemmatimonadaceae bacterium | reverse complement strand
ACTTCGTCAGGCGACGGTCTGGTGACCGTTTGCCCAGGTCGAACCGGCGGAAGGACTGCGACTGGCCATGGGATCACCTCCTCAAGAAATGTTGAACAGTGGGCTGAACTGCACACCGCACGCGGCGGCATATCAAGAATTAGCGCCTGATTCGCCGAAGCGCCATCCCTGCCGGTTCCAGAGACTCATCCGATTCGTCCCCCTGCAAAACATCTCCATGCCTGATCGCTCCTGGTCGCCCGTCTTCCTCGCAGCGGATATCCCGCTCCCGGTCGGCGCCTACAGCCCGGCGGTCCGCGCCGGCGATTTCCTGTATGCGTCAGGGCAGGTGCCCCGTGACTTCCGGACGGGACGCCTTGTCGGCACCACAGTCGAGGAGCAGGCGGCACAGGTGCTGGCGAACGTTCGTGAGGTGCTCGCCGCTGGTGGTGCGACGCTCAACGATGTGGTCTCGGCCACCATCTACCTCGAGAATGAACAGGACTGGCCCACGGTGAATGACATCTGGAAGGCAGCCTTCGCTCCGCCATATCCGTCGCGGACGACGGTCGGCGCGCGCCTGCGCGGGATCCTGATCGAGGTCACCGTGACTGCCTATCTGCCGCGCTGACGCGGCGGCCGACGAAGTCCTGGCCGTGAGGCGAGCGGTAAGCGCGCCCATGGCACGGCGCGCTCCGTCGGCTCAGGTGCTCATTGAACCATTCAGCGCGCGTTCCACTTCTCACGCAGGCCTTCCACCCGCTTCCCATTCACGCCGAGATCGCTCCGGCCGAGGCGGGATGCGGACCGCACGTGTATGACGCCGGCCACTGAGTCATACCGAAATTCGATGTCATCCACGAACCGCATGATCCGGCTCGTCGATTCCGCGTGGAGGTACCCGTCCGATGCCGTGACGACGGTGGTCCGTGGCCAAGCCGCCAAGATGCCGCGGAGCCTGGCCAGCTCAGCTGCGCCTCCGGGGGCGGGGAACGGAGCGACCAGTTTCTCCGTCGGCGTGCCGGCCTCGGAGCTGACGCAGTTCGGGGACGACGGACAGGGGCGGAGCTGGCCGTTCAGAAGGCCGAGGTCCGCCGGCCGGGTGCCGGAGCAACCGAGCATGAATGCTCCGAGGACGAAGGGGCCAAGCTGCAGGGCGGTCGATGCAGACACGAGGGTGTCACCGGGAGAGGACAGGTCGGACTGCGGTGAAATTGTAACTCGTTGCACTTCAATTCGTTATACAAGCTGACGGCACGGCGCGCGCCGTGCAATGACTAACTCCCGAGGCGCAGACACACGCACTCCCGCGTGGCCTCGACCCCGACCGATCGCCCCATCTGGAGTACGATATGACATTCCTCTCGACAGTTGCCCTCCGTCGCGCTGCACTGCTCGGACTGGCCGCCGTCACGCTCACGGCCTGCAACAACAAGCGGGTGAGCCGAGTTGATCCGAGCAGCGTCACCGATCTGTCCGGCCGATGGAATGACGTGGATTCGAAGCTTGTGGCCAACGCCCTGATCGATCAGAGCTTCGGTGGGCAGTGGAGCGGACAGTACGCGTCCGCGCACGGCGGTACCCCGCCGACGGTGATCGTCGGCTCGTTCCGCAATCGCACGCTCGAGCATGTGCCGATCGGCACGTTCGTGAAGGATCTGGAACGCGCGTACGTCAACAGCGGGCGGGTTCGCCTCGTCGCCAGCCGCGACGAACGCGCCGAAGTCCGCGACGAGCGTGATGACCAGCAGACGAATGCCAGCGCCGAGACACGCGCTCGCATCGGCAAGGAGAGCGGTGCGAACTACATGCTGCAGGGCGACGTCCAGGCGATCGAGGACGCTGAGGGCCGTGAGAAGATCGTCTTCTATCAGATCGACGCGTTCCTCGTCGACCTGGAAAGCAATCAGAAGGTCTGGATCGGCCAGCACAAGATCAAGAAGTATATCGATCGTCGCCGCATCGGTTGGTAACCAGGAGCAATGACCATGACGACCTCAATGAAAGCCAGCGTACTGTTCGGTGCCGCGGTGTTGCTCGCCGCCTGCAATGGCCCACGCCGCGTCCGTGAACGTCCAATCATGACCAATGGCGATCGCACGCCGTCGCAGGATCGGATCATCGCTGGCGCCGCCGCCGAGGGATTCTCGGACAACGCGATGCTGACGCAGTCCCGTGACAGTGTGTATGCGAAGGCGGTTGCCACCTGTCGTGGTACGATCTGCGCGTCGGTGGTGAAGGGTGAAATCTCGCTCGGCATGACGTTGGCACAGGCGATGGCGGCCACGCGTACGGCCCCCGCAGCATGGACCGTTCGCGAGAGTGGCGCCGCCACCGTGATGGTGCCGCGCGTGCTCGGCAATTCGCCTCGCGATGCGACGGGTGAAGTCGTGATGGTGCAGCTCGACGACGAGCGGGTGAATGCGGTCAGCTACCGTGAGACGCAGGGCATTCGTGTAGTGAGCTCCGCTGCGGATACGACGACGGACGGACGTGCGACGGCGATGGCCGATGCCCTGATCCGGGAAGGGGACCAGTTCAATGCTGCCGGCGATCGTGCGCGCGCGCTGGATCGGTATGACCGGGCCCTCGCGTTGAAGCGAGCGGATGCGATGCTCGAGTACAAGGTCGCAACGATGCTCGATCTGCAGCTGCGACCAGTCGAGGCACAGATTCGCTACAAGCGGTTCCTGCAGTCGCTCGAGATTGAGCAGATTCGTGCCCGTGGTGACGCCAACGCCCAACTCGCTGACGCGATCGCCCGTGCGCAGCAGCGCCTGATCGTGCTCGAACGTCAGGCACCGGCACCGGCGGCGGTTCCGCCACGCGAACCGTCGGTCGCCACGCCGCCGCCGTCCGATTCGCTTAACCAGAATTGATTCAGCGGTATCCCCGAAGCGACCTGGTTGCAAACGCCAGCGTCGCTTCGGGTTCGACCTCCCGATGCACGTGCGTCGTCTTTCCTCGCCCGACCGCTGAGACTCCCCGTCATGTGGCGCTCATTCCCACTGGTTGTCGCCATCGCCTCGTTGACCGCGTGCACCACGCTGTCGAACACTGCGCGCAGCTACCTCACGGCGCCGAATGGCTTGCAGGTTGATGACGATCAGGTCCGCAGGCTGCTCCAGGAGGGGAGGGCAGATTCGGCGTTTCGGGCCGTCGGGAATCGCAAGTCGTCGCTGAGCCCCGATGACCGCCTTCTTCGCCTCCTGTATCAGGGAACGTCGGCACGGTACGCCGGGCAACATCTCGAGGCGGGAGCACTCTTTGATCAGGCGTTTGCGATCAGTGAGGATCGCTACACCAAGAGCATCGGCCGGACCGCTGCGGCGATGCTCTCGAATGACTATGCACTGCCGTACACCGCGGGCAAGAACGAACGATTGCTGCTGCACTACAACGCATTGCTGGCCTGGAGCGCTGCAGGCGACGCGGATGCAGCCGCGGTCGAGGCGCGCCGGCTGGTCGCGCTGCTTGCCAGCATCGGCGATGCGGACGACGACGAGCGTCCGATGCGCGCCATGCTGCACACCGTCGCCGCCGCGGCCTTCGAACAGACGCGGGACTGGAGCGATGCAGACGTTGCGCGACGGAATGCCATCCGTTTGGGTGCGGCACTCGATAGCGCGTGGACACCGCCCGGCGATTCGCTGGGCGATGTGCTGGTTGTCGTCGAGCGCGGGGATGTGGCGCACAAGGTCGCGGTCGGCCTGACGATCCCGATTTTCAGCGGAGAGAACCCGCAGGCGAACGACGGTACCGGTGCGGCGCAGCGGATGTTGGCGGACTTCGGCGCGCTGCGAAACGGAGGGCTCTGGTGGGACGATACGCCCTCGTGGCGCTTCACCGACACCCGCTTCGGTGCCTGGCGTGGTGTACGGCCGAGTTACCTGCTCGACATGAGCTGGCCAGTGCTGCGCCGGTCGCGCCAACTTGGCTTCGGCCCGGTGCAGGTCGCCGCCGACGGAAGTTGGGCCGAGGCCGCGATGACCGATGTCAGTCTGAGCGACGCGATCGCCGCGGACTATCGCCGTGACCGCGGGGCGATCATGACGAGGACGGTTGCGCGCGCGGTGGCGAAGTACGCCGCGGCGCGTGCCGTCGAAGCGGCCGTCGAAGCCTCGGACAAGAAGAAGGGCTCGGACGGGAAAAAGAAGAAGAAGAACGACGACTCCAAGGAGGCCGCAGGCATGTTCGCCCGGCTGCTGGTGAACGCGGCGACAACCGCGCTGGAACGTGCCGATACGCGCGCCTGGACGTTGTTGCCCGGCACGGTGTCGGTCCTGCGCATGCGAATGCCCGCAGGCACCCACGAACTACTCGTGGACGCTGCGGGCACGAGGCAACTGAGCCTGCCCGGTGTCGTCGTCCGCGCAGGGCGGACGACGGTCGTGTCAGCCCGCCTCTGGCGAGAGCCCCGACAGGGAATCGGCGCGATGGTTCAGAGCGCCGGTACCCGCAATGCCCCGCCACAGCGCTGAGTTGAACGCGGGCAGTGTCGGTTCGATGTCGATCAGTGCGCGCAGCAGCATCGCCGGACCGTCAAGGACCACACCTTCATCGGCGCAGTCGCACACATCGTCGTCGTCGTCCATCGAGGCGTCATCGAGCATCCGAGCCCCGTCGGTTGGCGGGGCGAGGATACGCGATCCTGGCGGGCTGTGGCCGACGCCATGGCACAGCCAGCAGTGCGGGGCCAAGCACAGTGACGAGCAGCAGCGCTACGCTCATTCGAAGCCTCTAGCGGAGTGAGTTTGACAAGCGGATACATCGGCGTGTTTTCGCTGCCCACTCCGCGCAAGTATCGGTCGCTGCCAGCCGAGCTTGAGTCAATCCGGGCCGATCAGTGCGAGGCGGGGCGCCTTCCCTCATTAGACGCGGCGATCCTCTGGAGGTAATGCGTGCGCCGCGGCGGAACGGAACAGTTCCTCGACGCGCTATGTTGCAGGGTCTCCGATCGCTATCCACGTGCCGATGCGTCCACAAATGTTTGCTGATCGAGCGGGCGCAAGGCCAGCTCAGCACTGCTGGCCGCTTGCTGCTGCCGCGTCATGACGCACGTCGTCGTGATCGGCGCGGGTGCGGCGGGCACCATGGCTGCGATTTTCGCGGCGCGCGCGGGTGCGAGAGTCACACTCCTCGAGCGCACCCGGGACGGAGGCCGCAAGATCCTGATCAGTGGTGGGGGCCGCTGCAATGTGCTGCCGTCACGGGTTGATGAAGCGCGGTTCGTCACCGACTCCTCCCCGAACCTGTTGCGACGCATCATTCGATCGTGGCCGCTGGCGCAGCAGATCGAGTTCTTCGAGCACGACCTCGGCATTCCGCTTGAGCACGAGGAAGAGTCACTCAAGCTTTTTCCCGCCTCGCAGAAAGCGCGTGATGTGCGTGACGGCCTCATTGCCGCGGCGATTCGCGCAGGTGTCGAGTTCGTGACTGAGATCACCGTGACCGACCTGAGTCCGACGGCTGGTCGCTGGTCTGTGGTGGCCGAAGATGGCCGGGAGTTCGTCGCGGACACCGTGGTGGTCGCGACCGGCGGCCTCTCCGTCCCCGCCACCGGCAGTGACGGTCGCGGCCTCGCCGTGCTGCGCAAGCTTGGCCACACGATTCACCCGACGTACGCCGCGCTGACTCCGATCACGGTGGAGCCAAACGCCTTCACCGAGCTGGCTGGGATCTCCTTGCCGGTGACGCTGTCGGCGCGAGCCGGCAGCGAGGCGGCCAGGGCGACTGGTGGATTCCTCTTCACGCACCGGGGCTATAGCGGACCATCGGTGCTCAACGTATCGCACGTCGCGGTACGCTCACGAACGATGCATGACACACGGGCTGCAATCTCGGTGCGGTGGACGCCCCTCGACGACGACGCCTGGCAGGCGCGTTTCGCACCGCATGGCGCCCGTACGGTCGCAGGCGCGGTGCGGGCGGAGCTCCCCGAACGTCTGGCCGCTGTCCTCATCGCGCGGGCGAACGTCGATCCGCTGCGTGTCTTGAGTGAGCTTCGTCGCGACGAACGGATCCGGCTGATCGACACCCTCGTGCGCGGCGAACTGCCGTGGGCGGGCGACGAAGGGTACAAGAAAGCCGAGGTCATGGGCGGCGGGGTAAGCTTGGGCGAGATCGATCACCGCACGATGGAAAGCCGGCGTCACCCGGGGCTCTTTCTCTCCGGCGAGGTACTCGACGCGTTCGGGCCTATCGGGGGCTACAATTTCCTGTGGGCCTGGTGCACTGGGCGCGCCGCGGGCATCGCCGCAGCGCGGACTCGCCCATAGCCGCACGGCCCACTCGCCTCACCCATGCGGGGGATGGCCGACCCGTCAGTCGTCCGGTAGAGTGCGGTGTGACTCGCTCAGCCTGTTTTGCTCGGAACATTCTCACCCAGAGGTCGTCATGTCGGTCATGCGCTCCCTTCGGTGGCTCGCCGTAGCTGCCGTTGCGCTGGTGCTCGCAGGTCCAGTTTCCGCTCAACAGATGCGCGAACGCATCACTGCTGAGCAGCTCACCGGCCTCCTGCGGGACAAGGGAATGGAAGGCAAGGTCAACGAGCGTGGCAATGTGATCATTGAGACAAATGGTACCAAGATCGTCTTCTTCATCTCCGGTCAGACACTGCAGGCGTACTTCGGCCTCAGCGGCACGAAGGCGAACGTGACGTCGGTCAATGAGTGGAACAAGACAAAGCGCTTTGGTCGCGCATACATCGATGGCGACGGGGATCCGTGCGTCGAGCTTGACTATGATCTCGAAGGGGGCGTGACCGACGACAACGTCAAGGTGTGGTTCGATACCGTCACTGCGATCGTCCGTTCGTTCAAGGCTCACGTCAGCAAGTAAACCGTTGCTGTCGCGAAGCACTGCGACGGGCCGTGCACCGGGACCGGTGTGCGGCCCGTCGTGTTTTCATGCGCCGGATGACGACCTGACGCGCCTGGACGCGCCGCGTCAGGCCTGTCTGGACAGCACCTCGATCATCGCGATGCCGAAGGCCGGCAGATCCTTCGGCACTCGCGCGCTCACGATGTTGCCATCGATCACCGACGGCTGATCGAGCCAGAGCCCGCCGGCATTCACCACGTCATCGCGCACACCGACGCTGCCCGTCATCATGCGGCCTCGGACAATGCCGGCGGAGATCAGAATCCACGGGCCGTGGCACACCGTGGCGACCATCTTGCCACGCGCGTGGACCGCACGCACGGCGTCGAGCACTGCGGGAATCCGCCGCAGTTTGTCTGGCGCCCAACCTCCTGGCGCAATGATGCCGTCGAGTGTGGCGGCATCGATCGCGTCGATATGCGCATCGACCGTGGCGGGATAGCCGTGCTTGCCACGATACACGGGGTCGCCGATACCGATCAGCGGTACCTCGTATCCTGCTTCTTCCAACCGAAGTTTTGGGTACCAGACCTCGAGGTCCTCGTACTCCGGTCCGACCAGACATGCGATGCGCTTCATCATGGACGCCATCCAATCATGAGGTATGCGGAACCCTTGTCCTGTAATGGCCCGCGGACGACGCGTGCCACGCCGGCCAAGGCGCGCAATCGCGGCAGGCCCACCAGGCCGAGATAGTCGAACTCGACTCCCCGTTCGAGTCCTACCACGGCCGAGTGCCGGTCGAGCTTCCACGTGTCGCCAACCGAATGCACGTAGACGGTGGCGGGGAGCAGCGGGGCGGGGCGTTCGACGCGCAGTTCGTAGAGTTCACGCCCCCGGGCGATGCCGACGGGCAACGCTGGAATCGCGATGCGTTGCGCAAGCGTGGCATTGTCGTTCAGTGGCGGCGCAAATCCGCCGGCGCTGAACTGTTCGAATGACGGCGTGCCGACGCGCGCGCGGTGTGTCCGTACGTCGAGACGGGTGCGGAATGCGGTCGCTGATGCACCGAGGCTGGCGCGCAGCGTGGTACTGTCACCGAGTTGGCCGGCGCCGACACGCAGCGACAGCGCCGCCGACTTGCGCCACCCGACCACGCCGCCGAGCGCGTACTGCGCGCTCACGAGAACGCGTCGCGTGGTTTCGAAGCCAGACTGTTGCGTTGCACCGGCAAACCCGCTCACCGACATCCGCTGCGTCAATGACGAACCGGAGCGGGGCAGCTCGAGGGCCAGCGAGCCACCCGCGATGCGGACGTCATCCGCCGCGACGCTGACCGCGTTGCGTTGCGCGGTGGCGCGCTGTTCCAGCCAGAACGACTCGGCACGAACGGCCGGTCGCGATCCGTACCAGGCGAGACTGGCGATGCCGCCGCGCCACGCCGGTCGCGAACCGAGCAGGCCACTCAGTGTCCACGACAGGCGATTCGCCGGGTCGGCGCTCGCCAGCGCCGCGCTGTGCACCATGCCGTCGCGCGCCATTGCAGTCTGCGCCAGCCAGCGGTAACTGCGCGGACCGACGCGATACACGCGAGGACTTGGCGCAGGCGACGCGGCCAGCGTCACACCCGCCTGGCGCGATGTCGGCAGCGCGGGCACCAGGCTGGCGGCAAGGCCAAGCAGCGGGTCGCTCGTGGCCTGACTCCCTCTCGCGAGAAGTCGCAGGTCCATGCCGCCGGCGAACTCGTTGAGAAACATGATGCTGCCGTCCGGCAACGGTACGGGTTCGTACGCGCTGCCGGTTACGCGTGAGCGTGTTGTACGCAGCCCATCACTCAACCGAAGCGTCTCGATATTCGGAATACCACCGGCCTCGCTCACGTACACGAGTTCGTGTCCTGATGCATCGAAACTCGCGGAGTGGCGATTCACGTCGTCGTCCGGCGTGACGAGTGTGCTCGTGCCGCTCGCCGGATCGATCAGGGCAAGGCGCCAGAGGCCATCGCGATCCTGCACGCTGGTCACGATCTGCTTCCCATCCGGCGCCCAGCGCGGATGGCCGAACACTTTCGTTGGCGAACCCGCCGACAGCGTGATGACGCGCCCATCGGCGAGTGACACGAGGACAAGGTCGCAGCTCCCGCCAGTGCATCGGATCGCAGCTGCGCGCGCGCCATCCGGCGACGGGTCGGCGTCCTGCACGGCGGCACCATCAGTCACGTACCGCACCTCGCGAGTCGCGACATTCCAGATTGCAAGATCGGGTCGGAGCGAGCCGTCCGGCCGGAAGCTCCACGACTCGAGCAGGAGCTTCGTGCCTGCCCGATCGAGAAACCGCGGATTGAGAAATGAGCGGCCGCGACGCGGCGTGAGTGTGGAAATGTCCTTCGCCAGTCGCGGATACACTCGTGCGGCCGGGACGTCCTGCGGATCGCGCTTGAGCAACAGTGCTGATTGCGTACTGTCGCTCATGCCCGGTGCCATCGTGTCCGGAGGACTGATCACCACGCGTGGTGGTCCACCGCCGAGTCCAGGCAACACCAGCGCCACGCGTTTGCCGTCGGGGCTGACGGCCGGCCCGCCAACACTCGCCCCGAATCGGGCCAGGCGTGTGCCGGTGATGAGGCCGGCCCGTTTCAGCGCGGAGTCTGCGAGAAACGCCTTGGCGGTCAATTCGGCGCTGAAGCGCCCATAGAGGACCGAGGGCGAGTCGCCATAGACACCGCGAAACGCCTCGTCGAACGAACGGGCGACACGCGCAGTCTGGCGGCGGAAGACGAGCGTCATTGACGTATCACCACGCTGCGCGGCGAGCCACTCCCAGAACGCCGAGCCCGCCAGATAGGCCAGGCTTCCACCCTTGTAGCCTCCGCCAGCGCTCATGGCGCCGTAGCTGGGCAGCCGCCCCTCGAGGGCGAGTTCCCGCAACAAGGCCGGACGCCACGCGCCATGCGGGCGGCCGCTACCGGTAATCTTGCCTTCGATCCAGGTGGCGAAGCCCTCCGTGGCCCATCGCGGTGTGCCGAGTGACAGGGGGCTGAGCTGGGCCGGCAGCAGCTGCCAGTACCACTGTGAGCGACGCGCCGGCCGCGTGAGATGCGCGATGTGTCCGAACTCGTGCGCGGCGAGCTTGAGCCCCCAGCCACGATGATTTGCGATCTGGTCTGTTGGCCCCGGCGGCGTGACCCAGAGATGCACCACCGGTGCGCCGAGCAGCGGGATTGCTTTGCCGTTCGCCTGATTGTAGGGGTCGTCGATGAGGATCGTCGTCCGCCCCTGCGGCGCGAATCCGACCAGTGCGGCGACGGCGTTCCGCATGGCGTCGAGCCGGGGGGCGAGGTCCACGGCCCAGGCTTCTGCATCGCGCGGGTAGTGCACATCGAACCACTCGGTCCGAATCGAACGCCAGTCGGCGCTGCTGCGGATCACATCCTGAGCCGCCGCCCGTCCGGCCTGGACCAGCAGCACGCAGAGTAGCAAGACCAGCCGGCGGGCGAGCCACCGGGCTCCGCCAGGGCGGGATGAGCGCATCGCAAGGGGGGGTAAAGGCTTGAGGCCCGGTTCGGGCTGGCGAGAAGATAGCACTCCTCCCGTCGGGCTCCGGCTGCGGGCGACGGTGACTCGGTGCCTCCGGGAGGCGCTTCATCAGGACTTCACGCGGGGCCGCATAGCATTTGGACCGGGATATCGCCATCATGCGAAAGAACGCCGCCGCCGCTGCCGGCCGACCCATCTCACCCTTTCATACCGCCCAGGGGAATGCGCCGACCATGAAGTTGATCACCGCCATTATTCGACCGGAATGCCTCGCCGATGTGAAGGCCGCGCTCTTTCGAGCCGGTGTCACGGGCGTCACGTTTTCGCGCGTGTCGGGACATGGCGGGGAGCGTGAAGTCGTCCAGCAGTACCGGGCTGAAACGGTGATCCTCGAGTTTCATGAAAAAGTGAAAGTCGAGATGGCGGTGTCGGAGCACTACGTCGAACCGACGATCGCAGCAATTCTGTCGTCGGCACGCACCGGCAACGTCGGTGACGGCAAGATTTTCGTGCAGCACCTCGATCGCGTCGTGCGCATTCGCACCGGTGAGGAAGACACTGCGGCATTGACGCCAGTGACTGCAGATGCGGTGCAGCGCCAGGCGCAGCGCCAGGCGGCATCATGACGCCGGCAACGACGCTGATTGCCGGTGACTCGGCCTGGGTCCTGATGTCGACGGCGCTGGTTCTGGTGATGGTGCCGGGCCTTGCGTGTTTTTATGGCGGGTTGTCACGTAATCGCGCTGTGCTGAACACCATGCTGATGAGCCTGGGCGCTCTTGCGGTCATGTCTGTGTTCTGGGTTGTGGCGGGGTATTCGCTCGCCTTCTCGACAGGTACCTCGTGGCTCGGCGATCTGTCCTGGGCCGGGATGCACCAGGTTGGGGTGGCACCGAATCCCACCTACAGCGCGGGGATTCCGCACGTGCTGTTCTCCGCGTTCCAGATGATGTTCGCCGGCATCACGGTGGCGCTGATCAGCGGCGCCGTGGTCGAACGGATGCGCTTCACCGCGTTTCTTCTCTTTGCATTGCTGTGGGGCGCACTGGTTTACGTGCCGTTGGCACACTGGGTCTGGGCCGACGGCGGTTGGTTGCGCTCACTGGGCGCCCTCGACTTCGCCGGTGGAACGGTGGTGCACATCAGCGCGGGCGTCGCTGCCGTGGTGCTCGCGCGAATGCTCGGCCGGCGTCATGATGCCGGTCGCACGGCAATTCTGCCGCACAATGTGCCGCTCACGCTGCTTGGCGCGGGAATTCTCTGGTTCGGGTGGTTCGGCTTCAATGCCGGATCCGCGCTGGCCGCAGATGGCATCGCGGCGAATGCGCTGCTCACCACACATACGTCCGCCGCGGCGGGGCTGCTCTCGTGGATAACGGTTGAACTGATCCGGACGCGACACGCGACCGCCGTCGGTGCTGCCACCGGTGCCGTCGCGGGGCTGGTGGCAATCACGCCGGCGTCAGGATTCGTTTCGCCCCTCTCCGCCATCGCGATCGGTGCCGTCGGCGCTGGCTGCGCATACGCGGCGATTCAGCTGCGGGCGAAGACCGCTATCGATGATGCGCTCGATGTTTTCGCCTGTCACGGTGTGGCGGGTATCGTCGGCGCGCTGGCGACGGGCGTTTTTGCGACGAAGGTCATCAATCGGGCAGGCGCTGACGGGCTGATTGCCGGTAACGCCAGACTGCTCGGTATTCAGGGAATTGCCGTGTTGGCCACGATCGCGTTCGTGGCAGCGATGACCCCTGTGGTGGTGCTGGCAGTGAACGCGGTGACGAAGATCCGGATTTCGCTGGCCGACGAACTCGCCGGAATCGACACGAAGGAACACCGCGAAGAGGGGTATCACGGCGGCGGTCTGGCAGAGTTCGCCGGTCAGGCGATCACGCTTGGGCAACGCGTTGTGCTGCCGGCACACGAGGTATACGGGCAGGCCCTCTCAGGCGGCGACTGAAGCGGCTCACACTGGGGCTCCGAAGGACGAAGGGCGCCCTTCCGAAGAGGAGCGCCCCACTGTCTGTTCGAACACGACATGAGATGATCGCCTCCGCCGCGGTCACCCCGCGGTCACCCCGCGGTCGGCCGAGTCGATCGATCGCGCCGGCGCCCACCCGCCGGCGATGAGATGCTAGCTCCGCTGGTTTGGCTTGGCGACGATCTTGTCCTGAAGCCAGGTCATCGGGACGATGAACAGCGGCGTCAGGAACGAACCGAGCAGCACGTTGATCCAGGTCAGAGCAAGGAAGTAGGCGCCGAGTCCGATGCCCATCCAAAGAGTGCCAAGAATGCCGTTCGTTTCCACGCCAACTCCACCGTTGAGGGT
>JANNVN010000210.1:0-18459 GCA_031414435.1 Gemmatimonadaceae bacterium | reverse complement strand
GCCGTGCGCACCGACGGCGCCAGGCGGGTCAGCACCAAGCGCGCGCGCACGTAGGTCTCGCCCTTCCCGAACTTGGCGGCCAGCGTGGCGACGTCGTACCCCAGCTCGTCGATCATCGACTGGTACGCGTCCGCTTCATCGAGCGGATCGGGATCCACGCGCTGCAGGTTCTCGGTCAGCATCACCTCGCGGAACGTGCGGTCGCCCATCGAGCGCACGCTCACCGCCACCTCGGCGAGCCCCAGTTCCGTCGCGGCGCGCAGGCGACGGTGGCCCGCCGCGACTTCGTACTCGCCCTCACGAAGCGAGGGGCGCACGACGAGCGGCGTGAGAATTCCATGCTCCTGAATGCTCGCCACCAGTTCGGCGTGCTTCGCCTCATCGTGATGGCGGCGGACGTTGTCGGCGCTGGCGCGCAGCGCATCGAGCGGGACGTACTTGAGTTCAGCCTGCATCATGTTCCTCGGCGAGATCGCCATTGACCGTGGATTCGTCGCACGGCACCCCGTCGACGTCGAGCTGTCGCACTTCAGCAAGCCGCATCTCGAACTTCTCGAGCTGGGTGCGGCCATGGGTGCCCAATTGGCGCAGCTTCGTCGCCTGCGTGTGCACCGAGTTGGCCCTGGTCAGCACTTCGGCGGTGAGGCGATGCAGCGTGGCGATGGCCTCCGCGCTCAGCGCATTCGCCAGCACCGCCTCGACGGCGTCCGGCAGCTGCTCGAGCCGGAGGTCGAGCGAGTTCAGGCCCGCCGGGAGATCCCGCGCAATCGCCTGAATCTCCGCCACCGCACTGCGCACACTGCTGTCATGCAACCGCAGCAGCGGGTCGACGGCACGTGCGATGTCCTGGGTCGTCATCATCGCGTTCATGCGGAGCGCCTCCCAGCGACAGTCGTCATGGCGGCAGCGCCTCGACACGCGGGACAGCCACCAACCAGCGCGGCCGCGAGCACCGGCATCAGATCGGCACCGCACACGCGACAGTCGAGTGCGACGAGGGTGCGCGAGGAAATGCGACCACGCACCGCGCCGCATGCCTTGTCAGCCGCACTGCCAGTGCTGATACTTCTGTCCTCGATCACGGCGTGGTTGCTCCCACGACGTGGGGACCCGAGCTCACCGACGGTCCCGGCCCCAGTCACCTCACGGTGGCTGGGGTCTGTCATATCCGGGGTCGCGCAGAGCATCGACAGCAGCGGCGTCAGCGCAAGGTCAGGCGCTGCCGTCGGCAACCCGGCGCGCGCGACCTCGAGCGCCAGACCATAGGCCAAGCCTTGCGAGGCCAAGTGGGCATCCAGTCCCCGATCAATCACGCACTGCACGGTGTGCCGGCGCCGACGCAGCAGCAGGTGCTCAAAGCACAGCGCGATCGTCACCACGACCGCGAGGCCAATGAGCAAAAAGGCGTCAGTCATTTTCAGGCGCACCGGGTGGTGAGGTGGTCGCGGCGCGAGGCAAGGCGCGACAGGATGGTGTGTTCATGACGCGCGCGCGAGCCGAGGACGCGATCAATGCGATCCATCTCAGCATCCAGCGCCTCGAAGCGCGCACGCTCAACTGCGGTGAAGTCGCGTCGCACGGCAGTGTCCGACGTGGAGGGGATGATGATGCGCGAGAGTGCCAAGAACTCTGTCGACAGCTCCTGGTGCGCCGCGCACAGCGCCGCGATCGGCGCGTCGTCGTCGGGCGTGGTGTCGAGCCGCGGCATTATGCGCACCTCGCGGTGAGTGCGGTGTGACGCGCCGCCAGCGCATCGCGGAGCAGCTGCAGGCTGGCGAGGTGCTCGTCCGTCTCGGTGATCGCGTGCTCGAGCACCGAGGGATCATTGCTCGTCATCGCACGACGCTGCGCCAGATCGGCCTCGACCTGTTCCCGGGTCTCCCGCTCCCAGCAGTCGACGAGCGACACACGCGCCTGACTGACCAGCGTCCGGAACCAGCTGGCGACGCGCTGCGCGATCGCGCCGACGGCGACCGGATCCGCACCATGCGCCGCGGCATCGGCGATCGATTCGCCGAGCAGTGCGGCATTGGTGGTGCGGCCTCGCGCGATGTCTTTCGCGAGCATCGTGCGATCGAGCTTGGCCCGGCCAACCAGTGCGCTCAACGAGAGCACGGCATCGAGCTGCAGCTGCAGCCAGGCGCGGCCCGCCTCCTTCGGGGTGATCACTGCCACTGCCACCCCCGTCGATCCTTTCGTGGTTGTTGCGACCATCGGTTGCTCCCGATTATGACGGCGTGCTCACCACGCCTCGTCCCCCACCAACCCGTCCGTCAGCCCATGTGCTGACGCGACTGGCCCTGCACCTGCCAGCTGTGCGTTACGCCGCCTGGTCGACCGGATCGGTCGGGACAGGCGGGAACCATTCGGAACGGTCGACGCCGAGGAAAAGGCAGATCGCCGCTTCAATTCGAGGATTTCTGCGGTTGCCGTTGAGCACCGCTGTCACCGGCGTGCGATTCCGGTAGCCAATGCCGGCCGTCAGAGCGGTGACCGTGACGCCCGCCCTGAGCAGATGTACTTTGCGGTCGATAGGAGACAGATGACTCGTCTCGTCGTCCATGACTCCCCCGTGTCTTGTTTGTCTAATAATGGCCGTTCTGTCCAACAACGATACAAACGTGACTGATCCCGCGCAAGGGGCGCTCAACGACCGCCTGAAGGTGGCTAGAGTCTCATCGCCCTTCAGGTCGATGCGCTCTGCAAACAAGGCAGCCGAAGCGATTGGCGTCAGCCGGCAGTCGCTCTATCGGTATGAGCAGGCTGGGACACTTGTCCCGAGCTGGGTCATCCGTCGCGCTGCGGAGGTCTACGGCGTTCCGATCACGGCGCTCATCCCGGACCTCGAAACGATCCCTGAGGACTTCTTGCCCACTCGGTACGGGTCACCCATCAAGGGTGATTTGCTCCCGGTCGCCGGACCAGCAGACAGTTTCTTGCTTCGAAGCCCTTCCATGCTCCGCGCGGCAGGATTCAAGGACAAAGCCGACTTCGATCAGTTCTGGGATTCGTCGCAGTCACCGCCGGGCGGCACGGCGATGTCTCCTCCAGCACAAGCCAACACTCAGCGTACGTTCGCGACTGACGCCGAGAAGATCAGCTACACGATCGGGGTGCTGGATATGGCGAATGCGGCCAAGTCGGAGCTGTCACGATGCTTGGATACGGCGATGGCGGCGCTGCTCTCCCCGCTTACGGCACCAACGCCAGTCGTGGCCGGGCCCACCGTGGCCGAGCTCGTTGAGAAACACGCGGCCGCGATCCGGACAGCACCTGCAGTCGCGGCGCAGACGCCGGCAGTAGCGAAAGCGAAGGGCCGTCGGTGAGCTCGAGTAACCCATCGCACAGCAGGCCGGCCAGCGCGCCGTAGTTCGGCGGGAAGGCCTGCAAGTGCGTGACGGGATGATCGGTGCCAGGGTGCACATGCAGTGTCGAGCCAGCCGTCATCGGCAGTCCAGCGAAGTCACAATCCTGCACGACGATGAACGTCCAGCCCACAGTGCTCATGGCGCCTCGGTCGGGTCAAAGAGTCTCCCGAACGATACCCGAAAGACGCTGGCGCTGTCTAGGTCGCTGCAGCACGTTTGTATCAGAATCGCATGATTACCAAACACTGTGACAATCGAGGTTCGTTCAATGCGTTGGCTTGCTCTCACGTTCCACGTGGAATCTCTCGGCAGACGCGTTGCTGTCGCAGCAGTGTTGTGCAGTATCAGCGCAGTGAGCGTGTCCGCGCAGACCATATCCAGAGATTCGCTGTACGACTACGCGGATCGATACTGGCGCGGTCGCCTCACGGTGGCGGCAGTTAGTGGTGACAGCCTCGGCATCACATGCCGTGCGGACGCCAACAGCAACTGGGGGGCCGACGTGCGGTTCTTCGCATCGATCCCGTGGAGTCCGGACGCACTGTCCACATCAACATCCGGACTCTGGGGCTTTAGCTCGTCCAGCACCAGTTCGCGGATGACAATCATGTGGCCAGACTACGATCGCGATCAATGGCAGATCGTCTTTCTCTCAACGAGTGGTCGCAGCGTCAATACCACTCGCGTGGCGACGACGAGTGCGGGCGCGGTGCAAAGTGCTGGCCCTCAGAGCGGCTGGCTCACCAATGGCGCTGGGTTCTTGAGCCGCCTCGTGAAGCATGGCCGTGTGGCGATCACGTACCCGGTATCCGATTGGGTGCGGAGCTTCGAGATGGTGTTCGGCGATGACCAACGCGCCGCGCTCAAGGCCATGTACGATCGGTGCTCGAAGCGGTACGAAGGCACGCAAGCGCCGAAGGCTGGGACCTGAGCGTGGCCCTGCTTACGTGCGCCGATTGCGCTGGCAAGGTCTCTGATCACGCGCCGTCCTGCCCTCACTGTGGCCGCCCGACAACGCCGGTGCCGGCAGGCCTCGCGGCAGACCCGCCGGCGGAGCGCGCCGGCGATTTGAGACCAGCCAACGGCATCGCGGCGCCGTTGAACCACACGCTGGTTTCGACAGACGCGCCGCCGGCGATCGCTCAGTGGCGACGGCACGCGGCCGGCGGCGTCGCAGTGCTGCTCCTCGCCCTGCTCATCGCAGGGGCGCAACGTGCCACGGCACGCTCCGAGCTTGGCCAATCCGCGTACGCGACCGGCGTCAGCGCCATTCCAGATACCTTCGCCACGGCGCCCACCGCCCTCAGCGCACCGCCGACGCCTGCGGTCGTGACCGCGCCACTTGTTGGGCAGCAGTGGTGGTATAATCACGACGACGACGGCATGAGTCGTGGGAAGTCGCACACCGCGCGGGTCGTCAGCGTCAACACGGTCGACTTCGGGTTCCCCTATGGTGGCGAGCAGCACGCGACGCTCACGCTCCGGACCCACCCGCGGTTTGGACGCGACGTGCTGTTCAGCATTGAACGCGGCCAGCTGCTCTGCCCGTCGTATGACGGCTGCACCGTCCTCGTACGCTTCGACGACCAGGCCGCCCAATCGTTCTCCGCGAACGGGCCAGCGGACAACAGCACCGAGACCCTGTTCATCAGCAACTACGCGCGGTTCCTGGCCGCAATGCGGAAGGCCACGCGTGTCCGCATCGCCGCGAACGTCTACCAGCAAGGCGCGCCGTCCTTCGAGTTCGATGTGAGCGGTTTCAGTGTGGCGAGCTATGTGCCGCCGGCGATCGGTCCGGCAGCGCCTCCGACCAAGAAACGGACGCGGCGCAGCTGCGACCCGAACGATCCCGGGTGCGTCACTGGCGTGCCAGGAGAGATCCCGTGAGCGCCCGCTACACCGGCCGCGAGCGGCGCAAGACGCACGACCCATCGTCGACGAATGAACACGACGTGACGGTCAGGAAAATCGAAGCGATCGGCCAGGTCGGGGTTCAGTTCTCAAAGGCCCTGACGATGCTCTTTGGTGGGGGCAGTGTTGCGCTGACGGCCTACTTCCTGAAGGGGAAGTGGACCATCCTCGACGTTCGCGGGGTACCGCCTGACGTCATGGGTGCCGCCCAACCAGCCTGGTTACAAACTCTGCCGTGGATCGTCGCGACTGTAGGCATGGTACTAGCGTCTGCAGGGTTTGCCTTTAGTCTTTACCAGATGCGCCGGCGCCGGTCCCTCGAAGCGCAGCTGCAGGCAGTACTCGACCAGCGCGATATGTGGCTCATTGAGGGTGCCTCTGCCTCCTTGGGGGGACGGGCGCCCGGAGCGGCTCGGCGGGTGAGTGAGACGTCAAAGCAGAACGCCCCTCGCGGCAATCAGGATTGAATGATGGAGACATTACTGTTCCTCGTGACAACCGGGATGCTCGTGGCGACATGGGTCATCGCCTTTGAATGGTGGCCACGCTCGCACGATGCGGACTTCCGAGCGGAGTGCCTCAGCCTCAGACAACGCCTCCAAGAGGCCGCTGTGCAGGGGCAGATCAGACCGGAACATCCTGCCTATCGACAACTGCATGACCGCCTCGTCGGGTACGGGGTACTCGCCGAGAGAGTATCACTCCCGTTCCTCATCGCCCTGCGGTACTACGGGCGCAGCCTTCCGAGAACGGAGCGAGCGACAAAGAAGGGGCTCAGCGCCGCCGGCAGATTGACCATCGAAGCGCTCGAGGCGGAGGCGACAAACGCGATGTGGAAGCATATGCAGCGAAAGTCGCTCACGATGCGACTCCTTGCGGTGAAAGCCGGCTGGCAGCGCCGCCCTGACGCGCCCCAGTTGCCCCAAAACACCGCCGAGTACGTGGTCGTCAACGACGACAGGGTTGACCAGACACCACTGCGGCAACCGGTCAGCACCGCGTTCTTCCGACTCAACAGAGCCGCACAAAGTGAAGCCGGAATGATGGCAGCGGTGGGATGACGCTCCGGTGACGGTGGCACCGACGTTTGTGCCATGCCGACCCTCGCCGAATCCCTGCTCGCCCTGATCACCGATGCGCCACTCTCACGCGATGAGAAGTGGAGCATCGCGCATCTGCTGCTGTGTCTCGCCCGCGCGAGCGCTACGGCCCTTCCACCGTCACGATCTCCGTCGACGGATACGTCGTGGCCCCCACCACCACCGACCGGGTGATCGCCACCCGCGACGCGCCCCCGTAGGCGTTCGCCGGCAGTGCGGCCACCCAGGCGCGCACCGTGAACCCGAGCTTGAGCGTCAGCGCATCGCTGACCTCGGTCGAGAACGGCGCCGACGTCGTGCCGAAGTCGGTCAGCAGATCCTCGGAGCGCAGCTGTACACTCACGGTGGACGGGTTCACGTCGGCGTTGGTCAGCCCGTTCACCGGGTTGATCACTGCATACAGCATCACTTCGTTCCGACGCAGCGGGGCGCCGCGCAGATCGCGATCGAGGAGCATCAGGGAACCTCATCCAGGCTGGGGAGCACCGCACGCTGCAGGCGCACGGCGGGAGCGGTACGGCTGGCGCTGCGCACCGCCGGCGCGCGCGCAATGAGACTGGCCACCGCCGGCGCCACCAGGGTGCGGTAGGTGACCCACGCAATGCCGGTGGGCGTCACGATCCCGATCAGAATCTGCCCACTGAGACGCAGCTCGGTCGCGCTCCGGATCACGTAAGCCGAACTGCGCAGGACGGTTTGGCCCTCGAGCGCCAGCGCCGAGCCGACGGCGATCGCGCGATCCGTGCGCGCCAGGATGCTGCCGGCCAGGCTGAGGGCGGTGGCCAGGCTGACGGCCGGTCCACCGACCACCGGCTGCGCATTCGCGAGCGCCAGGCTGCTGGCACTGGCCAAGCGCGGCGCCAGCACCATGCCGATCCCGCCCGTCAGCTGGAGCTGCGTCACGCTGGTGATGACGTAGACCGGCGTGCCGGTGTCGAGCAGCACCGGGATGGCATTGGCCAGCACCAGCTGTGTCGCACTCCCGAACGGCAGCAGCCGCTGGAGCGTAGCAACGCCTGTGAGGGTCAGCGCGGTGCCGCCGGCGATCGCTGGCGCCAGCAGCATCGGTGACGCGCCGGCGAGCCCCAGCGCCGTCGCCAGGCGCACATCGGGGTTCAGGCCCACCACGGCCGCCTGCGCGAAGCTGAGGGCCGTGGCAGCGGCAATACTCGGGGCGGTCGTGACGCCGGTGCCGCCCTGCAATGCGACGGTGGTCGCGAGTGCGGCCGCCGCATCGAACCGGATTGGCATCGCGCCGGTGAGTACCAGCTGCGTCGCGCTCACGATGTCGTACACCGGCGTGCCGCCGATGTAGACCACCGGGATCTCGCCGGTGAGCTGCAGCTGGGTCGCGCTCAGAATCCGCGCGAGTTGCCCCACGTCGGTGACGCCAGCCAGGCTGAGCGCGGTGGCCAGACTGATGGCCGGTCCTGTGATCACCGGCTGCGCATTGGCGAGCGACAGCGCGGTGGCACTGGTGATCCGCGGTGTCGCCGCGGCCGCCGTCGCGCCGGTGAGCTGGATTTGCGTGGCGCTGACGATCGCCGCACTGCGCGTCACGGGCGTCGTGCCGGTGAGCTGGAGCGCAGTGGCGCTCTCAATGACGTAGATCGTCGGCCCAGCGGCGCCGATCTCTTCGCTCGCCAGCGCAATGCCGCCCACCTCGACGGCCGTGAGGTCGGTATCGAACACCTCCACCGGATTTTGCAACGGCGGTGGCCCGCCGGGCGACGACGGGACCGTGTCGTACGTGATCCGACTGACGAACGCGCCGACGCCACCGATTTTGAGGCCACTCACCCCGGACGTGCGGGGGAGCCCAGTGAAATCGAGATCGGGACTCAGCGGGTCAACGTTGGCTCCCTTCCACACCCGACAGCGGTCGGTGTCGAGTCGGACCCATGCGCTGGTCGGGGCGTCAACGACCGTCCCCGGCGTCGTGGCAAGCGTGCCGTCCACGGTGTAGCCGGCCCCACGGTCGACCAGCGCGATGACACCGCTGAAGTCATTCGCGCGAAGCAGCAGGCCACAGCCGTCGCCGTCCCAAAACGCCGCCGCATTGGCGCAGTTGAAGGCGAACTCGATGACGCTGTTGAAGAACGTGCCCGGCTGGTAAAAGATCTTCCACGTGCCCTCGCCGACGCCGCTGTGCAGCGCGTACCACGTATCGGCGGACGAGCCTTGCAGGTTCCCGAAGCCGTCCAGCGTCGCTTGTGGCGACCCGCCGAGCGAGACGACCATCGCGGCGCCAACGGCGGGCGTTGCGGCGCTGCCGTTCGTCCCGCCGGTGCCGGTGAAGTCGTGGTCGTATTCGATCGCCATGCGCGCCTACCGCGGAGCGAGCATCAGGAATCCGACTCGGTGTCGAGTGGGATGCGCATCTATTTCCGCGAGAACGTGTACCGCTTCATCAAATCGATGTTGTTTGCGGCCGCCGTCACCCCGTTGCGTGTGTGACACATGAAGCCGAGCAGCGTCGCGCCCGCCGGGATGTCGGTCGTGTAGCTCGTATCCAGCAGCACCGTGAACGTGTCGTCGTAGTTCCACTGGATGATGCGCACGAACAGTGTGCCGCTGTTCGGCGCGCGGTACATCGTCATCTCGAAGACTTGGTTGTTTGCGGGCGCCACACCGAGCGCCACCTTCTGCACCGTGCCAGACGCGGTGCGCCGCGCAAACTGCCAGTTCGTGTCGGCCGTGTCTTTGATGATCCCGATCACGTCCGGCAACGCCGACGGCTCGCCGTTCAACGTCGCGGTCTGCGAGGTCAGCACGACCGCCTGTTGTCCACCAGAGAGACTGATACTGCCTGACATGAACGTGACGACGTGATAGAACCCGCCGCGCCCCGCCGCATTGCCGCCCCAGATCGTGTTGACGTTGTCTCGCACGCCCGCGCTGTTGCCCGCCGTGGTCGAGCAGGCGAACCGCGTGCGGTAGATCGACTCAGCCAGCGTCGTGACCGCTGGTGTCGGATGCGACGCGGTTGCACTGATCGTCCCCGTCAGCCCGCCAAACGTCATCGCCGTGCCGCTGCCGGGTTCCCACCGGATTTGCCGATTGAATGCGAGCGACGGTTGCACGGAGAACGCAAGGCCATTGGGCGCCTTAAACTCCAGTCGCGTCGCACCGGCCGTGGTTCGCGCTTGGATGCCGAGCTTCCCAGCGACACCCGCCATGTCGGTCGTCTGTGCCGTGAGGTACTCGGGCGCACTGGTGTCAAACATCCGGTTGAGGATCTCCGCAGTGACCGGCGCGCGGATGATGGCGCCGATCGGGAACGTGGCGGCGATCGTGCTGTCTTGCGCCCGCAGGCACGGCGTGAGCTGATCGCCCGTGCGTCCTTGCGCGTAGATCGTCTCAACAGTCGTCCCGTTCTGGATCCGGAGCACGAGCGGGTTGGTTGCACTCAGCGTCAACGACGCGAGCTTCGCACCGGCACCCGTCGGCAGGTCGATCGCAGTCGCGCCGGTCGTGGCAATGGGGACGGTCAGGACTTCCCGGAAGCCGTCGATGAACTGGAAGGGCATGCAGGCTCCTTATGGCTTGTAGTACAACTGACGCCCGTCGCCCAAATCGACCGTGCAATCCCGTCGCGCGTTGATGCACGACCGGGTGAACGTGGCGAGCACCGTCTGATCCCATCCGTTCATCCAGTCCGCGTGCGCCGAGCGCCCGCCGCGGATTGTCGGCGAGTACATGTCGCTGCTCAGCCGCCACCGCAGCGGCTGCGAGGTCGCGGTTACGGGGAAGAAGAAGTTCTCGGAGATGTGCGGCAGCGGCACTGGATGCGACGCGGGACACCGGGAGGTCCCCGCGCCAGTGTAGGGCGCATAGGCCATGTGCGACTGGTGGTCCGGCGAGTCGAGATCGCGCCCGTTCCAGCATTCTGGAAACTCGACCGACAGAATCACCGACTCCCCGACCGCACAATTCGGGATGAAGCCGTCGATCACGGCCTGCTGGTTCCACGTCCGTGAACAATTCCAGTTGGCGTGCGCCTGTGGACCGGTGCTGTTGTTCTTGTCCCCGGCAATCATCACCAGCCCGGCCGGGATGACTTGGATGGAGTCCGCGTTCAGGATGTGCGACTTGTAGTAGACGTTGAGTTGCGCGGGAATTTGGATCTCCCCCGTGACCGCATCGGCGAGCACTGGCACCCAATACCCGGTGCGATTTGCAGTCCCGCCCCAACACGTCGAGTTACCCGATCGACGCAGCGACTCCGGGGTGCTGTTCTGATCGAGTCCGATGTTCCCGAAAAACATGTGCGGGTGACCGATCGGCGCCGGGATCCCTGGATAGACGATCGGGTCGAACGTGGCAAGCTTCCCGATCGCGCAGCGCGTGCGGAAGTTGCCCTCGTACGCGATGAAGTTTGGGATCACCGGATTGGCGCGGATGTACGCTCCGCTCACCCCCGTGTCGAGCGGCACACCATTGGTGCCGCCAGCAGGCGGTGGCGTCACGACAGGCGGCGGCACGACCACGGGTGGAGGTACGACGACAGGCGGTGGCGTGACCACCGGCGGTGGTGCGGTGCCGCCGCCCTCCACATAGCGCCACAGCCCGGCGCCGTAATTCGCAGAGAGCACATAACTGCGCGTGCCATCCGACGTCACCACCATCTGCGATGCGCCCTGCAGCATCCCTGGCGGATCCGCCATGCGTGTCCACGCGCCGGTCCCAGGCTGCGCGGCACGCCAGAGGGATGGCCCGTAACTGGTGCCGAGCCCACCAGGGTAACTCGCGCTCGCGATCAGCGTCGAGCCAGTGCCGATGATCGTCCGCATTGAGCCGTCCGCGCCGTTCACTCGCGCCCATGTGACGCCATAGTCGATCGACCGCAGCACGCCCCAGCCAAGGCTGGAGTAGACACCCGCCATGTAGATCACGCCGCTGCTGTTCGGCTGATAGATCTCGGAGAACCCGTGCAGGTGTTCGTTCTTGTCGACGCGCACCCACGAGGCGCCGCCGTTCGTGGTGCGCCACGTGCCGAAGACGTCCGTCTGCTGCGCGAGCCAGAGGTACGTGGTGCGCGTCGTCGCCGCGCTGCCGGTGTTCACGAAGTTGATCGCATTCGTGCCGCTGCCGGTGTTCATGCCTGCCGCGCGAGGCACCGACGTCCACGAGAGCCCACCGTTCACCGACTCCACCAGCACGTCCTGCTCGTGCCCGGCCATCAGCAGGTGATTCGGATCGTACCGGTCAACGCTGGGCGGATAGAAGTCCTGCCGGTCCTGCGCCGCTGGTGCGACCGCGTACCGTGTCCAGTTGATGCCGCGATCGGTCGAGCGCCAGTAGCCGACGGCTGCGCCACGGATACAGGCGAGGTGCATCGTGCCGTCTTGTCCGATGCGAATCCCGCCCGCGCAATCGTTCACGCTGGCCGGGCTGATCGGTCCCTGCCATGTCGCGCCGTAGTCGGTGCTGCGCCAGAGCCCTTGGCAGTGGAAGAACGCATACGCGTTGGCGGGCTGCGCTGGATCGACTTGCACGTTCTCGACGCCATAGTTCCCGCAGCTGAGAGAGCTGGTCAGGTTCACGTTCGCCGGCGTCACGTTCGCCCAGGTGCCGACCGCGACCGGCGGTGGTGGCGGCGGTGGGGTGGTCGTATCCGGCGGCGGCGGTGGTGGAGGCACCACCGGACACGCGATGCGCGTGCGCGACAGTGTCGTGGATTCCGTCATCGTCCGGAACGTCGTATCGCGCGCGCGCCAGCCCGGGGCTTCGCCGGCGCACGCGGAGTCGCGCACAATGGCGCGCGTCTGCACCTTTCGCAGCGTCTGCGCGCCAGCGACCGGCGCGACCGCGAGCGCCACGAGGCTGAGCACAGCCACCAACACGCGGCGCATCACAGCGACCCGCCGAGCTGATCGCGAAACAGCACGCCGACGGCGATCCGAGGAATCCCGCCATCCTGGATCGTGAAGCCAAAGCGCCGCGCGGTGCCACCAGAGACGTAGGCGCCGTTGCCGATGCTGCCGTTGAGAGTGACGCTGTCTGTGTCGACCACGGTGACCTGCCAGTCGCCGTTGGCGGCCGTGTTGCCCACCATCGTCGCGACGCGCACGAACATGCCGGTTGCCAAGTTGTGCGGCGCCGTGAAGTTGAGCTGAATCAGCACGCCGTTGCCGGTCGCTGAAGCGACCGTGTACGTGGCACCGCTCTCCGGCAGCGGCACCGCGTCGAACAGGATGCCGGCCGTCAGCGCGTTGTACAGCGTTGCGTAGCCCACCTCTTCATCGGGCTGCGGGGTCAGCTTCGCATCAAAATCGATCTGGCCGGTGTTCGCCACGCGGTTGGTGCCGACGACCGGGATGGTCGGGGCGCCCAATGTCACGGGCTTCCGTGCGAACGTCGGGTACACCGGCTCGGTCGCGGTGCCGGCCGCCAGATCCGGCTTCGTCTTCGACAGGCTGGCGTGCGGGGTGTAGGCGGTGAGTGTGGTGCCTCGCGCGGCGTTCTGCAGCGCGTTCATGTATGCCTGGGTATGCGCCATCGGGTCCTCAGAGTGGGAGTGGGGTGCGGATCACAACAGGGCGACCAGCGGCCAACACGCCGACGGTCACGAGGAAGGCCAAGCCGGCAATCACCTGGGGATCATTGAGATCGATCGCGGCGCTGACGGTGACGTACAGGATGAAGGACTCGATCGCGCCAAACACCGCGAGATCGGTGGAGCGCCGCAGCTGCATCGCGGCCGACAGTTCGGCACTCGTGAACTGATCGAGGAAGTCTTTGCGGCTGATGATCGACCGCGTCGGATTCGGCCGCGGCGTCCATTGGCGCGTGGCAGTGCTCCAGACGTTCGCGACCTCATCCGGCTCGGCTGTCGTGGTGATCACGCCATACTCCGCCGTCGGTGTGAACGGCTTCGGCGTGATCACATGCAGCGCGCCCGTGTCCTGGCGGAAGACCGTGTTCCAACTCACTGCCGGACTCCTTGCGCCAGCGTGAACTGCAGCGCGGTTTCGGTCGCATCACTCGGCGCGACCAGCGTGATCGTGAGCGTCATCGGCCCACGCGTTGGTGTGAATAGCGTGCGTGGCAACGCGATCCGCCATTCACCGGTCGCGAAGACCGCCGTCAGCGTCGCACCGACCAAGACGCCGGTGCCGTCGGCCACGCTGTACCGGATCGAGGGCGGCACCACCGTCGCGCCGTTGATGTCGTTCGCGATGCTGGTGATCCGCACGATGTGATCCGAGTTCGTGCGCGCGAGGAGCGTGGGAATCCCACCGCCGCCAGTCGCATCGACCGGGACGCTCGTCGCGGGGTACAGGTCGACCTGACAGCGGAGTGGAGTCGCCACGGTAATCGGGGTGATAGGATCAACCGGCGGCACCGACGGGACGCCACCATCAGCGGCGCCCGCGAACGGGAACGCGAGGTCGAAGAGGGAGAGCATTTAGCTCGCCGTGAGTTCCGTCTGTCCGACGATCACGCCACCGGAGTCCCGGTAGCGTCGCACGACACCGAGTGCTGTGGCACTCGGCATGTCGGTGATGCTGAGGATCTGCGTGCTGCCGCCGACCGACTGCGTCTGTTGGCCCCAGCGCACAGTGAGCAGCTCATCGCGCACGGCGCCGGCAATCGCCGTGGTGCTCGCGGCGGCCGAGAGCGCATCGTCGGCGGAGAGTGCGATCACACACACATCAGCGAGCGTCGCCGGCGTCGTGCAATCGACCGCCAGCTTCACGAAGCGCACGCCGGCGGCGTACATCGCGACAGAGCCGACGACGCTGTACCAGCCATCGCCGTAGTCGCGCCACTGGTTCACGGCGATCGCCGCACCTGCCGCAACCGCCGTCAGCGTGAGCGTGGTGTCGGATGTTTCACCGGCCCGGCGGTACCGCACGACGAATCCGGTGTCTGCCGGATCGACGCCGGTGACACCTTCGCCGGTGGTGGCGTCCATCAGGAAGATGGGAATCTCTGCGAGAACCGCAGCCTGCATCAGATCGCGACGTCCAGACATCGAAAGTGCTCCGTCAGTGAGTGAAAGCCGCGCTCGCCATGCGCCGACGGCGCCGACGGGTGGAGTCGGAGAGACCGCCGCCGGCGCCACCATCCCAGGTCCCGCCAGCGTCCCACGTGACGCTCGTGAGCGTGAGCGCAGTGCCGCCGCCGACCACGTCCGCTGCCGTGGTGCCGGTGCCTTCGGTCATCAGCTGACCGCCAACGAGTCCGCTGGTCCCAGCCGTAAACGCGGTGTCGTGGTCAGCGGTGGTGACAGCGCGATTGAACACGGCAAAGGCATCGACCGCGAGCCCGTGGGTCGCGTTGCCGATGTTGATCGCACCGTTCCCGGTGCCGGTCGGCAGGGCGCCGTAGGCAACGGCGCTCGTCTGGTTGTCGAACGTTGTGCCGTTCTGCCGCACGATGACCTGCGCGGTCGTCGCGGCACTGCTCGTGCGGAAGATGCTGACCGTGGCGAACTGGCCTGCTGTCAGGCTCGCGCGCGTCACGTTCGCGAACACGAGCGACCCCTCCGCGTCGTCGCGACCGACGAACGTGAGTGTCCCACCCGAGCGCGACACCACGAGCCGCAGCGCGTTCTTACTGCCGGCAGCGAACCCGAACAACCGCTCAAGGCTTGCGCCGTCGGCGACTCCGAGGAGTTCGTCGCACCGCAACCTGGCCAACATTGAGACGGCTGTCAGGCTTTCGTACTTCGCCTGACTAACCGCTGCCGCGCTGCCGCCTGCCGCGATGAGGATTTGCATCGCCTAGCTCCTCGCCTGCCGCGGCAGCTGCGCCACGAGCACATCGATCCGGTTCCCGGGGATGCCGTGATTGCTGTTCGTCGCGCACCAGAGCCCATCGCGCTGGATTTGCGATTTCGGATACTCCGCATACGCGTTGGCGTCCCACCCGTACGAGTGATGCTCCATCACCACGCGCACATCACTACCATCCGCACGCACGGCGCCGACGGTGAAGTGATTGAGTCGCGGAGGATAGGCAAGAACCTTCCCGGTTGGGTCGGTGCCATCGGGCAGCCGGACTCGCAGCACTTGATCCGTGCCAGAGACCGCATCGACCGACCACTCACCGGCAGCCAAGGCGGTCGTGCCGTCTGCGCGCCGTGTCAGCGTTTGCAGGTGCTCGCGAGACGCATTGATGAGGATGACGTCGCGAATGCCGATCAGATAGCGCAGATATGGTGCAAGTGACGCAGTCACTTGATACACGCTGCCGCTCAGTACCGACCACGTCCCGAAGGTGGCTTCGGAGAACGGCGGGAGATCAGCACCGACGATGTACTGCTCATCGGCCGCGCGTCCCGCGAGAACCATCATGGCGCAGGAGTGTTGCAGTGAGACGCTGGTGAGCGCGGTGTTCGCATACGACGTTGGCGCAGAGACGACTTGCCCGTCCGCCGTGATTGGGACAGGGGTTGCCTTGACCATCTCGCCAGTATTTCCGCCAGGATTCGCCGCGTGCAGCACGTCGCCCTGCCATGCGACATGCGTCATTTGTGTCCCCTGCGGCAGCACGCTCGCGCTCTGCCGGTCGGTGTCGACGTCCCACCAGCACATCGGTTCGGACACCAACGCCGCAAATCCGGCGACAAACGTCGTCGGGTTGCTGCCATCTGTCAGGCGCACGCGGAGTACCTGCGTTCCGCCGCTGGCCGCATCGACGGACCACTCACCGGCGGCCAACGCCGTCGTGCCGTTCGCCCGCTGTGCGAGCACCTGCAAGAGCGTCGCGCCGCCCGCAGTGGTCCGGAACACGTCGCGCAATCCGGAGCCCGTGCCGAGCGTCACCGTGCACTGATACACACTGCCACTGAGCACCGACCACGTGCCGATTGTGGCTTGGTTTGGCGACGGTCCATACGCACTGCGCCGTGGAGCGCCAGCGGCCTCGGCGAAATAGATGCCGCCAAGCACCGCCATGTAGCGCCCTGAGTCCGAGAGGTGGACTTCATCGAACCGGAACCCGTACGGCGCGCGCTCCTCAAACCATGCGATGTCGTGCACGACGATCGTGTCCGTCCCGACGATCCACACTCCAGCCGACTCGGCTTGCGCCCGCTGGTATCCGAAGCGCGTGTCGTTGTTGCTCACCGTTAGCCACGCGGGCGCGCTCGTGCCGGTGAGCCCTGCGGTGAGCGTCTTGGGGAACAGGCCACTGCTTGCGAGCGTGTTCGTGCGGACGTCGACTCGCTGCAACACGAAGGACGACGTGAGGACGTACAGGTAGTACGGGGTCGCCGGATTCTGCGAAAACGCATGCGCGGTGTCGAGTCCTGGCTGCGCGACCAACGTTCGGATATTCGTGATCGTCGGCGTGGTCGGATCGTACGTGAGCGATCCGACGACCCATTCGCTTCCAGTGTTCCACACCACGTAACAGCCACCGTCCACATCACTGGCGCTGAAGGACGGCCCCGCCTCTGAATAGTCCAGTTGACCGCTCCCGAGCGACAGCACGCGGGCGCCGGTGATCCGATCCGTGAACACGACGCCACGATCAATGCCGCGCGTAAGCCCTGTGCCGGTCAGCCGAGCGCGATGGGTCGTCCAGTCTGTGACTTGCCGGTTCGCGACGGGGAGTGCCGCGACGTTCAGCTCGTAGCCGACGCCACCGCCGCCACCACCGCCGCCGACCGCGGTTCGCACGCGTCGCCGCAACAGCCGACTCCCCATCATCGGAGCACCTGCAGCAGCAGCATGAGCCCAGCCCCGACTCCGGCACCGCCCGCCGCCCACGTCACGCGACTCGGCGCCTTGAACGCGTCACGCTGCGCTGCCATCGCCTCTTGGTTGCTGAGCGTGGTCCGAACTGGCTCTGTCGCGATCACCGAGTCCTGAATGCGCGCGCGACGTTCAGCCGCCGCCAGCGTGAGGGAAAGCGTGTCGCGTTCCGCCTGCGCCGTCGCGACGGCGACCGCACACGCGCGGGCGAGTTCATCGCAGGCTACCTGTTCCGCCACCAGCGGCAGCGAGTCCACTCGGGTCACCTTCGTTCGCTCGTAGGCCGCCAGCGCCGCGCGGTAGTTCCCCCGCGCCATCGCCGCAGCCTCACTCAGCACAGCGACGCGGTCGCGCAGCGTGCCGACCGTATCCCGTAGCGCGGACGTGGCCGCCTTGGCTGCGACCTGGCTTGCAAGTGCGGAGTTCCGCGCCAGCACGACCTCGGCAGACCACGCCGCGCGTTCGGTTGTCTTGCCTTTGACGATCCCATCGCGAACACCACGCCAGACGCCGAGTCGATACGACGATCCGACGGCCAGCAGGATGCCGGCCGAAAGGGCGAGCCCGACGCCTGCCTTGGTCTTCAGGAACCTGAGTGCGAGCGTGATCATGCGACCCTCACCACGCGCATGCCCGCGTCTTCCCGGCGGGTGACAAACCGGCAAAAGTTGTCCGGATGGGCGTGCCATTTTGCCGCCGTCACCGACAGCCGGCTCAAGACGTCGGCGCGCTCGTCGGGGCTGCACGGCACCAGGAACGACTCGCCGTGCTTGAGCGAGGCGAAGGGGTACCTCTCCTTCATGCGGACTCCTCGAGCAGCGCATACGGGATCACGCGCGTGTTCCACTTTGACCCGTAGCAGCGTCGCGCCTCGGACTCCACCAGCCCGATGAAGCCCGGCCACTGCGGTGGCGGGATCGTCTGGCAGCCCTCGCTCGATGTCGAGTTCACACTGCCGCGATGGATGTTGATGCCGAACCAGCCGGTATCAAGCCCAGCGCCCGCGCGTGAGACCGTGACTTCGCCCATCTGCTGACTGAGTGCGCGATAGCCCTTGTGCAGCCCGACCTTGTGCGCCATCCAGAGCCCCGGCACGAGCGTCGCAATGCCCGGCCGCGTCACACTCGGATCGGCGTTCGCATTGAACGCCGCAAACACATTCGGCGAGACCACGAAGATCGCGTCGTCGTAGATGCCGATATCGTTGCGGCCGACCGCGCCCATCGAGTCGCGGTAGTAGCCGCGAATCCCGACCAGGTACAGCGGGTGCGCGGCCAGCTTGGTCGCGTAGCCGGCCGCGGCCGCCCGGTCCACCATCGCGGGCGGGGCGGGGGGGGGGGGCGTGTGGGGGGAGCGGACGCGGTAGTAGAG
>JANNVN010000209.1:0-5932 GCA_031414435.1 Gemmatimonadaceae bacterium | reverse complement strand
CATTTCGCGATCTCTGCTGCTTAGATCTCCAAGTGCCCCGGCGACTCCAGCGGACGCCGGAGCCGCGCTAACGGTCGCTGCGCCCTCAGCGGGCGGAGCTGTCGTGAACCTTTGAGCGCTTGTAGGGTGGTCGCGCGACCTAAACCCGGCGGCGCGGGTCAGGCTCTGGCTTGCACCACGGTATGCACCAACGTGCGGCGAACCCGGTGCTACTTCGTACGCGTCGGTGCGATTCGGTGAGAGCGGGGGGCCGAGCGTGAGAGCGGCCCCCCTCGCTCTCATAATGCCGGGGTCGCGGGTTCGAGTCCCGCCCCTGCTACTCGGGTGGACATACGACACCGGACCCGTCTCCGTCCCTTAAGGACTGGGGCGGGTTTCGTTTTGTTCCCGCAGGCCCCGCTGGCGCCTACGCCGGCTATCCCGCGCCGCGGTGATGCTCGCGGGCGACCGGCCTCTCCTGTCGTGATCGCAGTTCTCCGGTCGGCGACGACGACTCCCGGCGTGACCGCTCCGTGACGCTCCGAATACCAAGACGTCGCGTCGCAGCAGGAAGCTGCAGGCGGATAGGCGCTGCGCTCGCTCGCCTCCTTGACGCGCCGCCGCGAGGCGTGAGGTTTCGCAACAGTAGTGAATCACGCCTAATTCGCATTCATGTCATGCATCGGCGCGCGGTACGCCGTTTCCGGGCTGCTCGCCGCGAGCATCCTTGGGCTCATCCCATTGCAGCTTGCCAGTCAGGCCGTCGCCCGCGACTCGTCGCGGTCCCCGGCGCGTGACTCTCTCTCTATCTCGCAGCTGACGCGCGTTTCCGGCGCGACATTGCGCGCGGCACCAGCCTTCACGCTCGAACAGGCGCTGCAGGGCAAGCTGTCCAGCGTGGTGGTCAGCATGAACGATGGTGCGCCCTGGAGCGACGGACAGATCCAGATCCGCGGCGTCACGACCATCGCGGGTGATCCCTCGCCACTGGTCGTCGTGGACGGCGTGATCACATCCAACACTTTCCTCGCACGCAGCTACGAAGTCAGCGGTTCGCAGCCGAGCCCGAGCGCTCCATCGTCGGCCCGGCTGCGCGAATTCACGCCGTTCGAGATCGAGTCGGTCGAGGTGCTGAAGGGCCCCGTTGCAACGGCACGATACGGCAGTCGCGGTGCGTCGGGCGTGCTGTTGATCACCACCAGGCGCGGGGCCAGCGGGCCGCTGCGGTGGGAGGTGCTGCAACGCGCTGGCCAGCTGAGCGCCACCCGACTGCCAGCGGCGCGCTGCCAGGATTCCGTGGCCGAGGTGCTTGCTGAACGATCGCCCTTTGCTGCGCTCGCGGCTGGCGTGGCTGCAGCGAACGGCGGGGTGCTCGCCTGTCGTGATCATGTCCGCCGCTATTTTGCTGCACAACCGATTGGATTCGAGTCCGCGGTGCAGGCGTCTGGCGGCGTGGGCGGAACGCGGTTCATGGCATCGGCCGCGCGTGCCTCGACGCCCGACGCGGTCGATGGTTCATCGATGGTGCGCTCAAATCTTCGCCTCAACCTTGACCAACACGTGACAGAAAGGCTGTCGGCGCAGCTGAGTGCCGGCTATGCGCCGTCCACGATCCGGCCGGCGTTCGGCAGCGAGACGGCACTGCGTAATCTGGCGGCGGTGCCGAGCTGGGTACCAGTCGGGTGGAACGTGCCGCCTGCCGTCACGAGTGTGTTCGGCTCCGATCCGTTCCGGCAGCTGGATCTCGGACGCCAGGAGCGAACGGCCAACCGGACGACAGGTGGCGTATTGCTGGCATACGAGGCGGTCCGGCGCTCGTCCGGCTCGTTGCGCATCACCTATCGTGCCGGCACCGACCGATACGATTTCCGCGACTCGGCTGCGGAGCAGACCGACACGCTGCGCCTGCCAAGTTCGACCTTCGGACCGGCAGTCCGTTCGACATCCTTGGCGACGGTGGGAAGTGCGGTGACGAACCACGAGTTTCGGCTCTCAGGTGCGGCGCAGGTGCGCCAACTCGGTGCTGTGACACTCGACGCCGGCTACGCGCGGGACTGGCAGTCGCTCACGCGAAAGACTGCAGTAAGCATCAACGACCTCCCCTTGCCGGTCTCGACGAGCGAACTCCGGCTCAAGAGTCAGAGCGCAGCGCTTTTCGCATTGTCCTCGTTCGCGGCATATCAGGAGCGCTTATTGCTGACTGCCGGCGTGCGTCGCGATGTTTTCGATGGTGCCGTTACCGGACTCACTGCGACGTATCCCAGTGCTGGAGCCTCGTGGCGCTTCACTCTTCCCGCGGGCCGCGGCGTCGTGACGCCACGGATTGCCTGGGGGCGCAGCGGAGGCCTCGGACTCTATGGCTTCTCGCCCTTCGATCTTGGAACAGCCCCTTCGCTCGGCGCCGTGCCCGTGTCAGTCAAGAATGATCTCGAGCGGCGCACTGAGGGCGAACTCGGCATCGACGCCGTGCTCTGGCATGGGCGCGTTGCCACCAGTCTCACGCGCTTCAGCGCGCTGAGCGACCAGCTTGGTGTATTGACTGGAGTGCCGAGCAGCAATGGTGGCTTCTCGCAGTTCACACCAAATGCGGTGACGCTCGAATCGTCCGGCTACGACCTGGCCATTCGCGCGATGCTTATTCGGCGTGATCGGATGCAGTGGGTCTCGTCGGTCAATCTGTCGCGGGCCGTCTCGCGGACGTCCCGGTTCGATGCACAGTCCGGATCGCTGAGCGGCACACGGTACTCGCCGAGCCGCGCTCACCTGCTCCCTGTCGGGGAGCCAGCCACCGGCATCTCGTCCTTCAGTCCTCAGGCGTTCGTCGATGCGGCACCTCGGCTCGATGCGGCGTTCCAGAACACATTCATGATCGGAGCAGTGTCGGTGTCCGCCCAGATCGACTGGCGCGCCGGCGGCACTGTCTTCAGCACGGCCATCTACCGCCGCGACCAGTTCAGGACATCGGCTGACTTCGGGAATCCATCAACGATTCCCGGGCAGACACTCGGTCAGTCGCGGTTGAGCGGAGTGTTCACGGCCGACGCTGGGACGCGCTACGTGACCACCACGGGCTCGGTCCGGATCCGCGAACTCGTGCTCCGGTATGCAGTGCCGCGCACGATCACCCGCAGACTGTTCGATGCGAGGTCGCTCGGGATCAGTGTGCAGGCGCGCAACCTCGCGATGTGGAGCAGCTCGGTCGCACTCGATCCTGAATTCAGTGCGCTCGGCACGACGCCGGTGGCCCGGTACGTCGACTACGCAAACCATCCGCTGCTTCGGCAGCTCTACATCGGAGTGGATCTGGCAAAGTAGCCGATCTCGCGGCAACCCCTTCCCGCTGGGCGGTGTCAGAGTAGGCTGGACCCGCCATGGCAGCTCGAGTGCGCGACGCTGTGAGGGGTGCTCTCAACACAGGGCCACGCGTGATGCCACACTGCAGGAACGATCTTCGCACACGCGTGCTGCACGCGCTTACGGCACTCGGACTTGCTGCCGTGCTGCATGTCCCGGCGAGGAGTGATGCGCAGCAGACGGCCACGCCTGCGTCAGTTCGACCAGCTGGCACGCACGCCCCGCGAGTCTTCACCGAAGACATTCCGCGGTTCTGGGATGCCTACGACACCGTCCGTGCGCTGTCCGATACGCTCGAACAGGTTCGAGCCGTGCAACGCCTGTACATGGACCGTGGCACCCCGGGGCTCCAAGGCCTGATCGCAGCGCGACGCTACACGGCGAGCGAGTTTGCCGCCGCCATCCGGACCTATCCCACGTACTGGCAGTCAATACGTGCCAACACGCTGCGCGCGGGTGAACTGAGCCAGCAGATCGCGACCGGGCTCGCCGCATTTCAGAAAGTGTATCCTGCAGGCCGGCCGGCGGACGTGTACTTCGCCATCGGCGTCCTGCGTACACCGGGCACCATCTTCGAAGGGCGTGTGCTGATCGGCGCGGAGCTCGCGTTGGCCGACCCCCGGACGGTCACCAGTGACCTGCCTCCACGCCTCTCGAACATCGCGCCGTACGTCGCGCGTGATCCCATCGCGCAGGTCGTGCCATTGAACGTGCACGAGTATGTGCACACGCAGCAACGGGAATGGGACTATCGCGTGCTGGATCTGGTGCTGGCGGAGGGGATTGCGGAGTATCTGTCGGTCCTCGCCACCGGCGTGCCGTCTGCGTACGCGCCGCTCGAATACGAGCGCGCGAATCGCGACAGTGTGAGCGCTGTCTTCGCGCGCGATCTCCTGTCGCGGCAGGCCGTGGATCGCTGGCTCTACAACGACACCAGCAATCGATTTGGTGTGCGAGATCTGGGCTACGCGGTGGGCTATGAGATTGCGCGACGATACGTGGTGCGGTCGCCGAATCGTCGCGCAGCGGTCCGGGCGCTGGTTGAGCTGAACTATGCAAATCCGCAAGATGTGGCGCGTGTTGTTGATCTGTCCGGATACCTGAAGCGCCCTGCGAGCGCGGTGCTGGCGAATATCGACGCCCGTCGGCCGACTGTGACACATGTCGACGGACTGGGTCAGGATACGGGAACCGGGCCGACTCGACGATTGGTCGTCCATTTCTCGACCGCGATGGACACCACCGCGCGCGGCTTCGATTTCGGCGCAGGCGGCGAGGCGCAGAGCATGCGCGTCGAACGATTGCTGGGATGGGGCAAGGACAGTCGCACCGTGGTGATCGAAGTGCGCCTGCCGGTGCCGCGACCGGCGCAGCTGGTCATCTCCGCACGGTTCGCCGATGCCGATGGAGTGCCGCTCCGGCCGTTTCTGGTGGAGGTACCTGGCGTCGGGAAGTGACCGGCGTGCACGCGTGCCAGGCACGCGCAGCGTAGAGCCGCGGGCGCGTGGACTCGTCGTCTACCGCGAGAGGAGCAGCGCGCGCCACTGGCTTCTTGCCACTTCGCGCCCTTCGAGATCCACCGCCCGAACCCTCCACTGCAACTTCCCCGCGCCCGCCCGCTCCGCCAGAAACGGCGGCGGCGTATACGTCCCCGCCTCACTCCCCGTCACCGCCTCGAACAGCGCCGCACCGTCGACAGTGCGTATCTCGACCCGATACCGCGCCGCCGTCGCCACCGGCATCCAGCCGAAACTCCAGCGCGCACCTTGTGCGATCGTCGCCCCCGCCGCCGGCGTGAGCAATGCCACCCGCCGCGCGGCCGGCAGCGGCTCAGCGACCGTTGCCGTGCCGACCAGATACCGCAACACCGGTAACGGAAACCCTGCCACCGCCGCACTCGCCACCGGCCCGGCCGAGATCCCTGACGGATCAGCGGCACCATTGCGATCATCGCCAGCCTCGATGCGCAGCAACACCAGATACGTGCCATCCACATCGCGCGGCAATCGCGCAGGATCAGGCCCTGGCACACGCACCCGGCCCGTCGGCGGCAGGAACAGGTTCACGCGTCCGAGCTGCATGTAGCGGCGCTGTGTTGCCCGCTCTTCCAGCGGCAGCGTGGCTTCCGTGAGCAGGTCGGTCGCGGTCGGCGCGTCCTCACCGGGACGCACCACCTCCCATCGACCAACGAGCTGGCCGGTGCCGGTGTAGGTGATGTCGGCCCACAACGCAGGCGGCGCGGCGGCGGCATCAAAGACCGGCACTGCGGCATTGGCATCGAACGCCATGCGCACATCGGTCAGCGACAGCGGCGTGCCGGCGCCGCCGCCGGTGAGGCGACAGGTCACCGCCACGAATACATCAGGCCCGCCACGGCTGTCAGTGAAGCGGCGCACGTAAAAGAAGTCTGACGCGCGCCCGCGCACCGCATCCTGATAGGCGCGTCGCGCCACCGAGGCGGGGATCGTCATGATGTCAGTGATGCTCCGACCGCTGCGCTGCGACAGAACGACGCGCAGCGGCAACCGGCCGAAGAGTGTGTTCGGATCACAGCGCAAGCCGATCTCCGGGCTCGCACTCACCAGTCTCCCGCACCAGA
>JANNVN010000208.1:0-5445 GCA_031414435.1 Gemmatimonadaceae bacterium | reverse complement strand
ACCCCAGGGGAGCGCCCGCATGAAGGCATTGGTCGTCCACGGTCACTTCTATCAGCCGCCGCGCGAGAATCCGTGGACGGGTCGCCTCGAGCACGAACCGAGCGCGCAGCCCGACCACAACTGGAACGAACGGATTCACCGCGAGTGTTATCGCGCCAATGCCTTCGCGCGCATCTTCGATCACTTCGGTCGCGTCGAGCGTATCGAGAACAACTATGCGCATCTGAGCTTCAATTTCGGACCGACGCTGCTGTCGTGGATGGAGACGCACGACCCGGTCACCTATCAGCGGGTGCTCGACGCGGATCGCGAAAGTGCCGCGCGGCACGGCGGGCATGGCAATGCGATCGCGCAGGGATACAATCACGCCATACTGCCGCTCTGCAACGACCGCGATCGCCGGACGCAGGTGCGCTGGGGCCTCGCCGATTTCCGCCATCGGTTCGGTCGCGAGGCCGAGTCGCTCTGGTTGCCCGAAACGGCGGTCAATGACGCGACGCTGACCGTACTGGTCGACGAGGGCTTGCGCTATGTGATCCTGGCGCCCAATCAGGCCGGTCAGGTTCGGGCCCCTGGGGCAACAGTCTGGCGCGACGTCTCCAACAATGAGGTCGATCCGGGCATCGCGTATCGCTGGATGCATCCGGATGGCTCCGGCCGCTCGATTGCCGTCTTCTTTTATGACGGGCCGATCGCGCGCTCGATAGCCTTCGAAGGGGTGCTGACATCGAGTCAGGCGCTGGTCGCGCGCCTCGCGCAGGGGGCGGGCGGCGACGGGCGGTTGGTGCACATCGCCACCGACGGCGAGAGTTACGGCCACCACACGCACTTCGGTGAGCGCGCGCTCGCCCACGCACTGCTCGTCGAAGCGCCGCGCGCCGGATTCCACGTCACCAATTACGGCGAATTCCTCGACGCCCATCCACCGGCGATGGAGGTGGCCGTCAAGGCAGGCCCCGGCGGCGAGGGCACCGCCTGGAGCTGCGCGCACGGCGTCGGCCGATGGATTCGCGACTGCGGCTGCGAGAACGGAGCGCAGCAAGGTTGGAACCAGGCGTGGCGCGGGCCGCTGCGTCAGGCCCTCGATATCGTGCGCGATGCCGCCGCCGCGAGCTTCGAGGCATCACGCGGTGCGCTCTTCGTCGACCCGTGGCTCGCGCGCGACCACTACATCGAACTGGTGCTCGACGCTGGGCGAAGCCGGCGCGACTGGCTGCGACAGCACGCACCGCGCGCGCTCGACCGCCGCGAGCAGGAGCGGGCGCTCATCCTGCTCGAGATCCAGCGGTTCTGCCAGCTCATGTACACGAGTTGCGGATGGTTCTTCGCAGACATCTCCGGCATCGAGACGGTGCAGGTGATGAAGTACGCAGGACGGGTGTTGGACCTGATGGAGCAGCTCGGCCTGGAGTCGCCGCGCGGCGCGTACCTCGACCGGCTTCTCGAGGCGCGGTCGAATGTTGCCGAGTGGGGCACGGGAGCGGAGGTGTTTACCCGATTCGTGGAACCGCTGCGCACGACGCCGTCGCGCGTTGCCGCGCATGTGGCAATTTCCGGCATCGTCGATGACGCCGCAGCGGATGAAGACGTCGCCGGGTACCGGATTCATCGCTCCATGACGGAGCAGCAGCGACACGGGCGCGTGGTGCTCTGGACCGGACGGCTCGAACTCACGGAGACCGCCACCGGCGTGCGGCACGACTACGCCGTGGCGGCGATGCACTTCGGCGACGTGGACTTCTACTGTGCCCTGCGGCCGTTTCCCGGCAATCAGCGCTTCACCGCCGCGTCCGGCAGGCTCTGGGACACCCTGCGCACCGCATCGTTGCCAGTCATGCTGCGGACCGCGATCCATGAGTTCGGCCCCGAGGAACATGGACTGCAGAGCGTCTTCCCTGACGGACTGCAGCGAATCTCGCAGCTGACCTTCGGCGATGTCGTGAATCGATTTGCGGGTGAGTATGTGCACCTGTACGAGACGAACATGCGGATTCTCGGCCTGCTCAGCGAGGCGGGGTTCGAGTTGCCGGCGGCGTTGCGTGCCGCCGCTGAGTTCACGTTCAGCCACCGCTTTGACGAAGCCATCCGCAGCGCAAATGGAAGTGCCATCGCGGCGGACTACGACGAGGCCGTCGCAATCGCAGAAGACGCGAAGCGGCGCGGCTTCGTGTTCGATCGGACTACCGCTGCATCGATTCTGCCACGACTCGTCTCCGACAGCATCGTCAGTGCCGTGGTCGAGCCGACCGCCGAACGTTTTCGGAACACCGCGCAGCTGGCCCGTCTCGCGCTGCGACTCGGACTTGGCGCACATCTCGGGCGAGCGCAGGAGTTGCTCGTCGACGCACTCTCCGCCGGACTCGAACGCACGCCCGACGTGGCCGCTTTGGCAAACATCCTCGGCCTCTCACAGACAACGGCGGTGACATGATCGTACCAGCACATATCCTCACGCGCCTGCTCACGCTCAGGCACAAGGATCCACACTCGATTCTTGGCGCCCACCCGACTCCCGACGGCGTCGTGGTGCGCGTCTTCCGGCCCGGCGCACTCAGCGTAAATGTGATCGAGGAAGGCAGTGGGAACACATACCCACTGGAACGCATCCACGATGCGGGGCTCTTCGCTGCGTTGTTTGGTGATCGAACGCAGGTCTTCCGCTATCAGCTCGAGGTGGTGTATCCGACGCTCTCGGTCCGATTTCGCGATCCCTACGCGTTCCTGCCGACGCTCGGTGACCTCGACATCCACCTCGCGAGCGAGGGCCGGCACGAGGAGCTGTCAAAGCGTATGGGCGCGCACGTTCGTGTGCACGGCGGCGTGCGCGGCGTTGCCTTCACGGTCTGGGCACCCAGCGCGCTCGGCGCCAGCGTCGTCGGCGATTTCAACGGATGGGACGGCCGACTGCACACCATGCGCAGTCTCGGTGCGTCGGGCGTGTGGGAACTCTTCGTCCCGGATCTCGAGCCGGGCGCGTTGTACAAGTATGAGTTTCGCACCGCCGCCGGTCCGATCCTGAAGACCGATCCCTACGCCGCCTTCATGCAGCAGTCACCGGGCACGGCGAGCATCGTGTTCGAGTCGTCGTATCAGTTTGGCGATGATGCCTGGATGACGGCGCGCGCTGACGCGAAACCCTGGCGCGAGCCAATGACGATCTATGAAGTGCACCTCGGCTCGTGGCGGCGAGTACCCGAGGAGGGAGGACGATCACTCACCTATCGCGAGATCGCGGTGCAGCTCGCCGCGTACGTGCGCGAGCAGGGCTTCACGCACGTCGAGCTGATGCCGGTGATGGAGCATCCCTTCGAAGGGTCGTGGGGATACCAGGTGGGCGGATACTTCGCCCCCACGTCGCGGTTCGGTGATCCCGATGACTTCCGGTTCTTCGTCGATCACATGCATCAGTGCGGGATCGGTGTGATCCTCGATTGGGTGCCGGCGCATTTTCCGAAGGATGCCTTCGCCCTCGGACGATTTGACGGAACGGCGCTGTACGAGCACCTCGATCCCCGTCAGGGCGAACACCCCGACTGGGGCACCTACGTGTTCAACTTCGGCCGGCGTGAAGTGCGCAACTTCCTGGTTGCCAATGCGCTGCACTGGATGGACAGCTTTCACGTCGATGGGCTGCGTGTCGATGCGGTCGCGTCGATGTTGTATCTGGACTACAGCCGAAAGCAGGGTGAGTGGATTCCCAATCAGGTGGGTGGCCGCGAGAACCTCGACGCCGTCGCGTTCCTGAAGGAACTCAACGACGTCGTGCATCGCAGGCATCCAGGGGTGCTGATGATCGCCGAGGAATCGACCGCGTGGCCGTCGGTCAGCCGGCCGACTGATCTTGGTGGTCTTGGGTTCGGCTTCAAGTGGAACATGGGCTGGATGCATGACACACTGCATTACTTCCAGACCCAGAGCGCACATCGACGTGCACACCACAGCGACCTGACGTTCGGTTTCATGTACGCGTGGAGCGAGAACTACGTCCTGCCGTTTTCGCACGACGAGGTCGTTCACGGCAAGGGCTCGCTGCTCGACAAGATGGCGGGTGATCGCTGGCAGCAGTTTGCCAACTTGCGCGCGATGTACGGTTTCATGTGGGCGTGCCCGGGGAAGAAGCTGCTGTTTCAGGGCTGCGAATTCGGGCAGCGCCGGGAGTGGAGTCATGAGCGCAGTCTGGATTGGCATCTGCTCGACGATCCGTCGCACGGAGGTCTGGCTCACCTCGTACGCGATCTTAATCGCCTGCTGTGCACACACCCGGCGCTGTTTGGCGGCGACGTCGATCCGGCCGGGTTCCAGTGGATCGATGCCGACAACGCGCCCGGCAACATCATTTCGTTTCGGCGCCTCGTGCCTGGCACGGATGATGAACTGGTCTGTGTGGCGAACCTGTCACCGGTCCCGCGACATGACTTCCGGGTTGGCTTTCCATGCGGCGGGGCGTGGTCGGAACTGCTGAACACGGATGCGGCAGTGTACGGCGGGTCGAACATGCAGACCACTGCCGTGGTGCACGCTGAGGCGGTGCCGCATCAGGGCCTCGCGTATTCGGCGGCGATCCAGCTGCCTCCGCTGGCAGTGTTGTGGCTGGCCGCGGCGGCCCGGCCGGCGGATGCTCGGGATACCCCAGATGCCCCAGATGCCCCAGATGCCCCAGATGCCCCAGATGCCCCGGATGCCCCGGATACCCCGGATACCCCGGATACCCCGGAGGCCGGGCTGGCGGCGGAGGGGTAGTTGGGCTGACTGGCCCGCCGGAGGTGGGGACCTCGCATGCTTCTCTGTGGCCGACGCGGACCTCGGAGCAGGGGGTGCGGCCGGAGATTTCACGTGTCTGCCGTCTGCGGCCGGCCGGCTGACGTAGTGGACGGCGCACTCATCTGTGAAGGCTCGGGGGCGCAGTGACGTCACACGTGCGGACCGTCCTAAAGCCGGGTCCGACAGGCGCGGTGCCTCTGCGCGCAGCGGGCACGGTGCACGGTGCGGGCGGGGGCTGCATTCGGGCCCGGTGCCGGCTCGTAGCCACGGCGCGTCTCTGGTGTCCCTTGAACCTCGCGACCCGCCAAGGTAGCTTTTCAGACTCTTGTCGACCCGTCGGGCTGTGGATCGCCGTCTGCGGGGCACGCTCGCATAGCTCAGTCGGTAGAGCACATCCTTGGTAAGGATGAGGTCATCGGTTCGATCCCGATTGCGAGCTCTGTTGGGGTTCGGTTGTGTCGTTCCACCTCGGCGGATTCGTCCCGTGCCACGCGGCACGAGCGGACCCGCCGCTTGCGCTAGCCTCGGGACATGCCTTGGCGTGCGTTGATGTTTGCACGGTTCATTCACCACCTCTTTTCCAGGATTGCGCTGTCATGGGCAAGGCAAAGTTCGAGCGGAACAAGCCGCATCTGAACGTGGGCACGATTGGGCATGTCGACCACGGCAAGACGACGTTGACGG
>JANNVN010000207.1:0-3304 GCA_031414435.1 Gemmatimonadaceae bacterium | reverse complement strand
CGCTGCTCTACAACGCGGCGGAGGCGGTCATTGCAATGACCGCCGGGCTCGCGGTCGGCAGCATTGCGCTGGTGGGCTTCGGGGTCGACTCGCTGCTCGAGTTGGGAGCGTCACTCACGGCCACCTGGCGGCTCACCGCCGACAGTGATCCGAAATCGCGTGAACGGGCCGAGTTCATCGCACTCCGATTGACCGGTGCGTCCTTTGTCGGACTGGCGATCTACGTGGCATACGAGTCCGCGCAAGCTTTGCGCCTCCACGAAGTTCCGGGCGAGAGTACGGTTGGCCTCGTTCTGGCCCTGTTCAGCGCGCTGATCATGCCGCCGCTGTCCCGCGCCAAACGGCGCGTTGCCGAGACACTTGGAAGCGGCGCGCTGGCGGCCGAGGCGCAACAGACCATGCTCTGCAGCTATCTGTCGTGGATTTTGCTTTTCGGTCTGGCGATGAACGCACTGTTCGGCTGGTGGTGGGCCGATCCGCTGGCGGCGCTCGCCATGGTGCCGATCATCGGTCGCGAAGGGTGGGAAGCGCTGCGCGGTCGGTCGTCATGCGCCTGCCATGTGCACACCCATACGCACTGACGCGGCCGTTCCCTTTGTCTCTGGGTTCAGCGCTTCAGTCTGCGCTGTGCGCGACGTTCGGCAACGAGACAGCAACAGCGTAACTGCTTGACGCAAAGGCGCTGATGACGCAAAGGACGCAAAGGACGCAAAGAGTAGCTGAGGGGTGTTTTTTGCTGCGCCCAATGCTGTCTTGCGTCTTTGCGTCCTTTGCGCCTTTGCGTCGTGCGGTGAAGCAGTTCGCTCGTTGCTCCGGCTACGGTGTCGTGCGGTGAAGCAGTTCGCTCGTTGCTCCGGCGACGGTGTCGTGCGGTGAAGCAGTTCGCTCGGTGCTCCGACGACGGTGTCGTGCGGTGAGGCAGTTCGCTCTTTGCTCCGACGAAGGTGTAGTACGGAGGATCAGAGCGCGAGCTGGCGATCGACGACCATCGCCACGAACAGGAGTGCGAGATACAGGAGTGAATAGCCGTACACCCACCAGGCCGGCTTCACCCAGTCCTTGGCACGCATCATCTTGACGACGCCGCCAAGGAGCAGGCCGCCGAACAGCGTCGCGCTGACACCGTAGATCCAGCCGAACGCGCCATACGTCACCGGCAGCAGCGTGACGACGAGGAGCACGATCGTGTACCAGAACATCTGGCGCATCGTTTCGCGTTCGCCCCACACCAGCGGCGCCATCGGAACGCTGGCGTTGCCATAGTCCTTCTGCTTGTTGAGCGCCAGCGCCCAGAAGTGCGGTGGCGTCCAGTAGAAGATGATCATGAACAAATAGATCGCCGTCAGGTCGATACGGCCGGTGACGGCGGCCCAGCCAACCAGCGGGGGAAAGGCGCCGGCCGCACCACCAATCACGATGTTCTGCGGCGTGGAGCGCTTCAGCCATCGCGTGTAGATGAACACGTAGAAGTAGAAGCCGCCGAGTGCCAGTCCTGCGGTCAGGACATTGACGAAGAAGGCCAGCATCCACGTCGCGGTTGCAGCCAGCGCGGTGCCGAAAGCAAGGACGGCGATCGGTGTCATGCGCCCACTGGGGATCGGCCGAAGGCGCGTGCGCGTCATCACATTGTCGATGTCGCGGTCCAGAAACATGTTGACCGCATTCGCGCCGCCGGCCATGAGATAGCCACCGCACATCACGATCGCCAGCAGCGTCAGGCTTGGCCGGCCGGCGATGTACATCGGCGCGGCGGTTGTCACGAGCAGCAGCGAGATGATCGTCGGCTTGGTCAGCATCACCAGATCGCGCCAGAGCGGGCGCGCGACGGTGACATCGGCCGCGAGCGTCGGAGTGGTCACGCCGTGGCTCCGGCCATCTGCGGTGTGCGGGGGCGCACATAGGCGCCGATGGCCGCACCATCAGCCGGGGGATGCTTTGCGCGTCGAGCGGCGTAGGTCAACGTGAGCGTCGCCACCCAGAGCAGCACGCCGGTGGCCTGATGCAGTGAGCGGATCACTATCGGAAATCCGCCGAGGACCATCAGCGCGCCGAACACGATCTGCAGCACCACCACCACTGCCGCAATCCCGGCCAGCAGAGTGATCGTGGCATGCTCACGGCGGCGCATGATGGCCACCGACATGAAAACGACATGAAACGCCGTCAGGTAGGCCAGCACACGATGCGTGAGCTGGATGTGCTGCGCCCCACCGCCAAGTGAGCCGTCACCGCAGAGCGGGAAGCCCACGCAGGCCACCGAGGCACCCGTCCACTTGGCCACCATGCCACCCATCATCACCGTCAGCAGCGCGAGCACTGCCGCGACCGTCGAGGCCTTGATGGTCTTGCCCGATACGATCCGCTCCGAGACCGCCGTCAATGACGGCAAGCCACCGGCACGCATCCATGCCACGCTGAGCGTCGCCAGGAGAGACATCGCCACCGCCTTGTGCGCCAGCGTTGCCCACCACTCGTTGCGATAGTTCACCGTCACGGCGCCGAGCGTCGCTGCCGTCAACACGATCCCGAACGCCACCGCGGCCGCCCGAAGCACACCGGCCCGGCCAGCCACTCCGGCCTCGCGCCGGCGCAGAAACGCCATCAGCAGAAAAGCGGCGACGACGCTCGAGAGTGTGGCGGCGAAGTACCGATGGAATACCTCGATCACGAGATCGGGGCGATCGAGCGGCGGGAACCAGTAGCCGTAGCACTTCGGCCAGTGATCGCCGCAGCCCATGCCGGAGCCGGAGATACGCACGAAGCCGCCGAAGATGACATGGCCAAGGGCCGCCAGCAGCGCGACACCGGATAGTCGACGAAGGAGGGTCATGCCGTCACCGCCGCCGCGGGGGGTATCGGCAGCGCATTTCTGGATTCGATGGCCTGCCAGGTGGCGACCAGCAGATAGACGAGCGTCACAGCAGGAAGCACCACCCAGAGGATCTCGGCGGCGCGCCGGATGGGCGGGAGCGTGTGGCTGTGCGGTACGGCGGCGCCGGCGGCAAATGCGGAGCGCAGGATGTAACAGTGCGCGATCACACAGAGGGCGACAGACACCCAGAAGATCGTGGTTGCGATCATCGAAGATGTTGGGTTGCGGACGACAAAGGGGTTGCCTTTCAAACAACGGCAACCGTACCACCAAAGTTCGCCAGATTGGTCTGGGATCGGTAGCTGCGTTGCGGTTGTGCGGGCGGGGAAGTAGGCTGGCCGGATGAGCGCACCGCCGACCGCCCCAGGACTCCAACGCCGCCTCGGCCTGTGGAGCTCCGTCGCCGTCCTGATCGGAATCACCATCGGGTCG
>JANNVN010000206.1:0-4736 GCA_031414435.1 Gemmatimonadaceae bacterium | reverse complement strand
GAAGTCGCCAAGCGTCTTGCTGTGCGCATGGTGCTTGAACGCGGTGGTCGCGCTGACGGGGCACAGCCACGCGTCGTAATCCGAAAGAAAGTTGTCCATCCTGGTGATGTACCGGCTTTGCAGTTCAAAGGCCTGCATCAGCTTCTTCACAGAAGTCGGGCCCACAATTTTTCGCTGCATCGGAAGATTCTTCAATGTGCCTTTTGAGAACAGATGACCGATGGCGCGTTTCACATTCGACATGTCGTAGTTGCCTTGTGCCCCCACGAAACTACCCCAGGTCTCCCAGATTTCGTTGTAGTCCAGTCCTTGCGGTTCAACCTTGTGGACGGTGGCACCCGCTTGAGCCAATGTCTTCACGAAGGTCTGCAGTTTGTCCTTGATCTCTGCACTCACCGGAACCCCACCGAAGTTGTCGGTCCAGGCAACTTTGAGTTTCGAGATGTCGACGTTGCCGCCCATGTCAGCCAGCAGCGGCGCGACATTTCTGTCCTGGGATGTCGGCTGTGTGAGTACGTCCAACGCCAGCGCCAGATCATCGATCGACCGCGCCAGAGGCCCGGCAACGGCCAGCGTACGGTAGCCATTGATCTCCCCGGGGAGCGGCACGATGTGTCCTTCGAACGACACGACGCCGTGGGTCGGCTTCAATCCATAGACTCCGCAAAAACTCGCCGGCAGTCGAATCGAGCCTGCCAGATCACTTCCCAGCGAAAGGGATGTCATGCCTGTTGCCAGCGCAGTGGCGCATCCGCCGCTGGAGCCAGCGGATGTACACGTAACGTCCCAGGGATTATTCGTCTTGCCGAAGATGGGATTGTCCGTTTGCATGTCCATCGCCAGAGTGGGCGTGTTGGTCCGGCCAACAATGATTGCGCCGGCCTCTTTCAGCAGCTGGACCGCCACCGCATCGGTATCGGGGATATGGTCCTTCAGCGGGAGGTAACCCGCCGTGGTGCGCGAACCCTTGACGCGATACGTGTCCTTGATCGTAATCGGAACCCCATGCAGTGGACCACATGGTTTTCCGTCGCGTTTGGCTTGATCTGCCTGGTCTGCTTGCGCGAGCGCTTGCGCCTCCTGCAACGTCACTATGGCGTTGTACGTGGCGTTGTGCTTTCTGATTTGCGCGAATGAGGCCTCTACCGCTTGCCGGGAAGTAGTCTCGCCAGTGCGGATCATTTTGGCGAGCCAGCTGGCGGGAAGAAAATTGAGGGATGGTTTCATGGTCTCTCCATTGAGACAGCGTGGTTTGCATGTTGAACCTCAGGCAGCGCGACTCGTTCGCATCGCCGCTTATGCCAGAAATCAGAACGAACATTGCATGTTGAAAGGTGCGATCATCGGATCGACGTCGCTCACAGGCCTGAGGCTGCGAATAGTCCAGCGGTTCACCGATATACAGCCGCCACCATCCGGTACTCCACGCGCGCATCGAGGTCCTTCAGTTTGCCGCCAACCGCCTGCATCGGCGGTACACGTCCTTCGTACCGGACGAGGCTGCGGTCGGAGTTCGCGAACACGACGTACAATGGTTTGATCACCAAGCGCACCAATGCACTGCTCGGCGTGGAACTGAACGTCGTCTGACCATCTTCCCGGCTCTTCATGCGGAGATCAAAGCCATAGCTCGTCTTTCGGTTGAGCACGATCATACGCACCCGGATCTTGCGGCCCGTCGTCAGTTCGTCCCAGTGCTGGCGGATGAAGCCATGCACCGATGGCCCGGTGACCACGGGATCCTGTACATCCTCGGATGACGTCGACACACGTCCATTGTCATTGAGCGAGTATTCGAGGTGTCGGCCACCCTGACTCGAGACCACCGAACCACTGATACCAGCCTGCGCGTTTGCCGCGTCGAAGCGCTGGAAGTCATACGTAGCGGAGAGCTGTGCCGACTCGTCGATGATCAGGGTACCGGCCGGATCACGCGTGGCGTGCGTGACCGAGATGCCGGACGCAGTGGTGTGAACACGGCGTTCATACCGGAACAGTGTGTCTGCCCCGGGGCCGCGCAATGCAAACACCGTTCCCTGATAGATCAGTGTGCCGGCCATTTCAGGTGTTTGGCGCAGCGAGTCGAGTCGCGCGCGACCGGCGGCGGAGATTTGCGCTATACCGGCGCTGCTGATGACGCAGAGTGCAAGCACCGAGGTGAACAGTCGCGCATGGAATGACCTGGTGCTCATGAGGCTTTGCCACGAAGGAGGGAGATACCGAAGACAATCAGAAAGAGCGGCAGCAGCACGTTCGTCACATCGGCCGCGAGTTGCACAGTGGGCGTGATGTTGCGGAACATGCCGATCCAGCCGGCCACTGCCGTGATGGCGCCCAAGGCGGCGACCTTTTTCGCACCGTTGTGATGGAGCGCGATCGCAAACGCGAGGAATGACCCGTAGAGCGTGAGTTCACCCACGAACTCACCGATGCCGTTGCCGAGGAACACGTTCAGGACATCGAACGTCGCTGCCAGACCGACGCGCTGTGCGGCATCGGCCAGCTGCCAGCTGGTGGCGAGCGACCACTGCGCCGTACTCCAGCGCGCCAGGCCGAGCGTCATGCAGAGTGCTGCGAACACCTGGAGCAGCACTCCAATTCGCACGGCGGTGTCACTGCGACCGTCGACACGCTTCAGTGCACCAACCGCACCGGCTGCCGCGGGAATCAGCATCAACGGCAGCAGGGCATAGACCGCCCAGACGGCACGACCGGCGCCGCCGAGTGACAGCAGGCGCGGAAGTACGTCGGCAGCAGGGAGATCGAGCACCTCGGGATAACCGAAGTGGCTGGCCAGCCACGAGAAGACGATCAGGAAGCCAACGCTGGCGGCCACGTGCGTCGCTCCGGCCAGGCGAGGAGCGATCGAATCGGAGGAATGCGCGATGGTCTGCATCAGAACTGCACTCCCAGGCCGACCGTCGGATTGAACCGCGTCTGCTTGCTTTGTGGTGCGTAGAGCACGGCGGCGCCCAGCTGGCCGCTGTAGCGGTTGCCGAACCGCTGTCGCGCGCCGACATCGAACAGCGCGCTGTTGGCCCAGCCCTTCGTCAGGCTTGGCGCGTACGACAGCGACACGTACGGCGAAGTGCTCGCGTCTGGCCTGCCGTAGGCGGCAACACCGATCCGGATGAACTGCGTCCCGCGCTGCTCGCCATCACGCTTGATCACGGTCGGATAGTGCGCGACGAAGGCGGCGAGGTGGCCTCGGGAGATCTGCAGCCCCGTGCCTGGCGAGCGGAACAGCGTCACGGTGACGCGCCAGTCGTCGTGCGCTATGGTTGAGGCGGGCTGTGGCACGGACGACTGCGCGCGGGCCGACAGCGGGGGGCAGGCAATGAGGGCGGCGATGAGGAGAATGCGCATGGCGGTATCCTTCGGTCACGGTTGGTGTGGTGAGGCGATCTGCGACAACCGGACGATGCCGGTTTGCCGTGGCCGGGGCAGTGACCGGATGCGCCATTCGGGTGGCCGATGGCGCCAGAGTTTGCGGGCCGGGTCGGCTGGCGCGAGCGACCACCATGCGTAGAGTCACGGTGGCGGCCTCGCTGGCGGTGGACATGGTCGGCTACCTGCGCACCCGCGGGTTCGACGCCGACGCGGTGTGCCGACGCGCAGGGATAGATCCACATCTGCATGCCCACACGTCTGAGCGGATCGGCGGTGCCGCGATGGCCGCACTGTGGCTGGAGGCGATCGCCGAATCGGGGGATCCTGATTTGCCACTGCACACCAGTGTCACGTTCGAACCCGGGGCGCTCGACATCGTCGGCTATGTGATGCTCAGCTCACACACCGCGGGTGACGCAGTCCGACGTGGCGCGAGACTGATCCGGCTGTTGAACGACGGGCTCGCGCTCGACGTCGATCACGCGCCGCACAGCACGACGATCCGCATGCGTGTACTGGCGCCCTCAGATCCACTGTTCGTGCACACATCCCGGCATGTGGTGGAGGCGATTCTGGTGGGCACGGTCCATCAGCTTCGGCTCCTGACGGGGCAAGCGATCGTGCCGCACGCCGTGCGCATGATGCACGCGGTGCCACCCTCCGGCGGCAGCGAACACTCGCGACTGTTCGGCATCGCACCCTGCTTCAGCGCCGACGAGAATGCGATCGACCTGCGCACGGGTGATCTCGACATCCCGCTGCGATCGGCCAATCCGGCACTTCTGGCGGCATTCGACCAGCATGCGACGGCGGCACTGGCGGCGCTGGACAATCGCACATCACTCGTCGGTCGCGTGAATCAGGAACTCGTGACACAGATGAAGGGCGAAGCACCAACCATCACCATGGTTGCCAGCGCACTGGCGATGAGCGCGCGAAATCTGCAGCGTGGTCTGGCGGCGGAAGGCTCGACGTTTCAGGCACTTCTCGATGATGCACGACGCGAGCTGGCGGTACGGCACCTGTCAGCGCCAGACGCCACCGTTGCGAAGGTGGCGTGGCTGGTGGGGTTCTCGGAGCCGAGCGCGTTTCATCGGGCGTTTCGGCGCTGGACGGGGCATTCGCCGCGGGCGATGAGTCTGGCGCAGAGCGCGTAGGCACGGCGAATCGCTCCGCTGGGTTCAATCGTGCATGCTTGTGCGCGTTCAGAGGGAGCCGGTCGTGTGGGGGGCAGTGGACGCATACACCCCCGGCCCCACGGGCAGGCCGGGAAGAAGTGCAGAGGGCCCAAAATACAAAAACCCCCCAACCCCGGAACCGAAACCACCCGAAAAAACCCAACGCCC
>JANNVN010000205.1:0-2991 GCA_031414435.1 Gemmatimonadaceae bacterium | reverse complement strand
CGGATCGCGTCGGAGACGTTGGGCGTCGAGATCGAAAGCGAGGAAGTCGGCACTGTCGGTGGATTGATCATGGAGCGCCTTGGTCGCGTACCACGTGCCGGCGAACGCCTCGAGATTGCCGGGTTCCGAGTGGTGGTCGAGCAAGTGCGTCGACGTCAGGTCCTGCGCGTCTACTTCGAGCGACTGAATCCGGTGGTCGACGCGCCCGCCGCGGACACGGAGGCGTGATGGGTCCCTTTGCGATCGCGATGATTGTCATCGGTGGTGTCGCCGCCATGACGCTCGCGGCGCACGCGGTGCGTGCTGCGAGCCGGATCTGGCTGCGACACTGGGTGGAGCAACGGCTGCGCGGTGCCGTTCTTGCCGAAGCGTACCTCGAACAACCGCAGCGTTTGCAGCTTGCGGCGGGCGCAGGCGCGGCCGCGATCGTGATCGGTGGCGGTGCGGCGCTCGCGCTTGCGCTGCGACAGCAGCCACTCCTGCTGATGGCGTGGCTCGCGTTCACCGCGCTCGGCGTCCTGGTCGCGGGCGTGGCGGTCCCGCGCGCGATCGGACAGCGCTGGGCGGCGACCCTGACGCCATTCCTGCTTCCGTTGCTGCAACTCGTCGAACTGCTGCTCGGTGTATTCCTGCTGCCGGCACGGGCCCTCGCGCGGCTGCTGCGCCCGGAGCTGTCCTCGACGCCTGCCGACTCCGAGCGCGAGGCGCTCGAGGTGCTGCTGCGGGAGGGGGAACGGGAAGGCGTCAGCCTCCCCGGCGAGCGTGAGATCATCACGGGTCTGGTCGCGTTCGGTGACAAGACACTGCGAGATGTTCTCACGCCGCGCGACCAGATTTTTGCGCTGGACGTGCGGCTGTCGCATGCGGAACAGGCGCGGCAGATGGCGCAGTCAGGCTACAGCCGCGTGCCAGTCTATCGTGAGTCGCTGGACACGGTCATTGGGATGGTGCACGTGCGCGACGTGTTGACCAGCGAAGGTGAAGAGGCGTTGCAGCTGCGACCCGTCGGCACGGCCTCCCTCGACAGAAAGTGCAGCGACCAGCTGTTTGCGATGCTGCAGGGTCGGCAGCACCTCGCGCTGGTGCGCGAGAAGGATGGCCCGGTGCTGGGGCTGGTGACGCTGGAAGATCTGCTGGAAGAAGTGGTCGGTGACATTGATGATGAACATGATGAGCAGCTTCCACCCCCCGTTTCGACATGACCGCACGCGTAGATTCGCCGAACATTCCGCCTGCTATCGTGACACTGATGACCGCGTTCGACGCGGGACATCGCGCCGCGCTGGCACGCGCCATTTCGATCGTCGAGAACCACCGCGACGGCTTCGATGCGCTGCTCGGACTTCTCCACGCGCGACTCGGTCATGCCCGTCGCATCGGCATCACCGGCCCGCCCGGTGCGGGCAAGAGCACCATCACGACCTCGTTGGTCGAACTGCTTCGGGCCGAAGGACTGACCGTGGCCGTCGTCGCGGTTGACCCGACATCGCCATTCACCGGTGGTGCGCTGCTCGGTGACCGGATCCGTATGGAGCGTGTTGCGCTCGATCCGGGCGTCTACATCCGATCCATGGCGACGCGCGGGTCATTGGGAGGCCTCGCGGCGGCAACTCGGGAGACCTGCGACGTGCTGGATGGGTTCGGCTTCGACCGCATTCTCATCGAGACGGTCGGGGTCGGACAGAGCGAGCTGGATGTGGCGCGGACGGCCGATACGAGCGTCGTCGTGCTGGTGCCCGAGAGTGGGGACAGCATTCAGACGCTCAAGGCTGGCGTCATGGAGATCGCCGATCTCTTTGTGGTCAACAAGAGTGACCGTCCCGGCGCCGATCGGTTGCGCGGCGACATCGAGCTCATGCTCGGCATGCGGATGGGCGACACGATGCGTGGGGTGCCGGCGCACCACGGCGTTGACCTGCGAAAGCTCGCGCAGGCAGATCAGGATGCGGCCAAGAAGGCACTCGCGCCGGCCCGGGCCGCCCGCGCAGCGGCGGCGGACCCACATGCGGCAGGAGGGTGGGTTCCGGCCGTCGTGAACACGGTCGGCGCTGACGGACGCGGCCTGCCGGAGCTCCTGGCGGCCATCGGCCGACACTTCGAGTATCTTGCCGAGTCCGGTGGATTGGCAGATCGCCGCCGCAGCCGGATGCGTGAACGGATTGTGGAGGTTGCCGAGGATCGTCTGCGCCGTCGCTTGTGGAGCGACCGGGCGACGCAGGCCTTCATCGACGAAGCACTCCCCGGTCTCGAGCGTGGAGAGACGACACCGTTCGCAATCGCCGATGCGCTCCTGGCGCGCAGCGCAACCTTGATGGCGGGGCACCCGACATGACATCCGTATCTGATCTTTCCGAGACCGTTCGCGCGCAGCAGGGTGAGCTCGATCGCCTGCGAACCGAAGTCGCCCAGTGGCGCGCCCGATACGAGAAGGGTGCGAAGCGTGATATCGACTACATCAACTCCGCGACGTCGGTCGAACCGCTGTTCACGCCGCTCGATGGTCCTGATCCTGAGACCGCGCTCGAAGTGCCCGGCGTCTGGCCGTATACCCGGGGCATTCATCCGACCGGCTATCGCGGCAAGCTCTGGACGATGCGGCAGTTCGCCGGGTTCGGTTCCGCCCGCGACACCAACGAGCGATTCAAGTTTCTGCTCTCGCAGGGCCAGACCGGCCTGTCGGTGGCGTTCGACTTCCCGACGCTGATGGGCTACGACGCTGACCACGCACGGTCCGAGGGAGAGGTTGGCAAGACGGGTGTCTCGATCTCGTCCCTGGCGGACATGGAGACGTTGTTCGACGGCATTCCGCTCGATCAGGTGTCGACGTCGATGACCATCAATGGACCGGCACTGATTCTGTATTGCTTCTATATCGCCGCGGCGGAGAAGCAGGGCGTGCCCGCCTCGAAGATTCGCGGCACCGTGCAGAACGACATTCTGAAGGAGTACATGGCGCAACACGCCTGGTGCTTCCCGATCGAGCCAGCGCTG
>JANNVN010000204.1:0-14317 GCA_031414435.1 Gemmatimonadaceae bacterium | reverse complement strand
GTGAGGCGCGCGCGACCGGTGCACCAGCACATCCCTCGCGTCGCCCGAGCCGAGCCTGAGCACGCACCTCGGTATGCGACGCGTTCGCAGTGACCTATGGCGCGACGCGTCGCGTGGTGTATGCCACGCCGTCCGGCGTCTTGCCCGCGTCGAGCTCCCGCACCACAGTGCGTGTGGGGATATCGATCACTGCCACCTTGCCCGTGGCGCTGAAGGAGAGAAACGCGGTCCGGCCATCCGGCGCGAACGTGATCCCTTGTGGCGCCTTCCCGGCAAGCGACAGACGCACCAGCTCCTGGTGCGTTCTGCGATCGACGAATCGCAGTGTCTCGCCGCGCAGGTCAGGAAGCAACACGAGCGACGTGTCGGGCGAGTAGAGCACGCGATACGGCCAGCCCAGACCCGTCGCCACTGACGCAACCGTACCCGTCTCCGCGTCGACCTCGCTCACCGTGCCCGTGGCGTTGCTGCCAACCCACACCTTCCGGCCGTCGGGCGTCACGTTGATGGCTTCCGGCTGTGCCGGCACCGCGATCGTGCGCAGTGCCACGCCGGTCGTCAGGTCGAGTTCCGAGACGGTGTTGCTGCCGATGTTGCCCGTCCACGCGCGTCGGCCATCACCAGTGACGGCCACCATGTGAGAGCCCTGCTGTGCGGTGTTGATGACGCGGACGATCATGCCGGATCGGATGTCCACGATCAGCACCGCACGATTGGCCTCCGAGGTGACCGCGGCCAACGTGTCGCCCGGCAGCCACGCGATGCCGTGTGGACGACGGTACTCACCGAGTGAAATCGTTCGCGCAATACGCTTCCCAGGTACGTCGATCACCGTCAGTGAGCTGCCTGCGGTCTGTGCGCCATAGTCGGTCACGACGGCCACACTGCCGTCGCGCGACATCACGATTTCATGCGGTCCGTTTCCCGTCGGGAGGGTCGCCCGCACGGCGCCGGTCTCCACGTCGATGATCGTCGCGGTGGATGGCGTCTTGTTGGTGACGACGAGAGTGCCGCCGATGCGTGATGGCTGCGCCCCCGCGCCGGCGCTGCACATCAGTGGGGCAAGCAGAATGAGCCAGCGGTGTTGCATGTACGCCTCCGAATGGGAATGGTGAACAACTCTGGTCGCGTGGCAGCGTGCCTGACACGCGCCGGCGCGCGATCGGTGTCAGCTGCGCCAGGGCGTAGGTGAGAGCGATTCGCGCAGGTATTGCACAAACCGCGAAGTCCGGGCCGAACGGCCGCGCCGTGGACCAACCAACGCCACCACGTCTGCCGACGGTGGACGATAGTGGCCGAGCAGCCGGACGAGGCGTCCTGCCTTGAGATCATCGGCAATTGACCACTCGGAACGGAGGATGATCCCGTGGCCCGCCAGCCCCCACTCACGCATGACGTCGCCGTCGTTCGATGACAGGCTCGGTGTGATCCGGACCTGGATGGAACCACCCTCTGGCAGCGTAAATCGCCAGAGCGTGACATCCTCGTCGTTCTCGCGCAGGGCCAGGCACCGGAAGTCGAGCAGGGACTTGGGCGTGGTCGGCTCGCCGTATCGCAAAATAAATTCGGGTGACGCGCAAAGAATGCGCGCGTTTGGCGCAAGGACCTGCGCCGGGAGCGCCGTCTCGCGGAGCTCGCCGATGTGCACCGCAACGTCCCACGACGAATCCGGCAGGCGGCCCAGCCGATCCGAGAGCGACAGGTCGATGGTGATGGCCGGGTGCGCGGACTGAAACGCGGCGACAACGGGTGCCACGTATCGGCGGCCGAAGCCGAAGGGTGCGATGACGCGCAGATGCCCGGCCACCTCGCCACGTCGTGCGGCGAGCGTCTCCGTCAAGGCGGCGACATCGTCGGTGATCGCCCGCCCCTGCAGGGCAAGCAGTTCGCCTTCGTCGGTCAGCGTGATGCGTCGCGCGGTGCGGTCCACGAGGCGGACGCCAACCCGTCGCTCGAGGTCCTGCAATCGCTGGGTGACGGCAGACGGCGTGACGTCGAGCTCGCGGGCGGCGGCGGCAAGGGACTGCGCGCGCGCCACGGCGCCGAAGAAGTCGAAATCGGCGATCGTAAGCATTAAGTGCCAGCTAAAGATACAGTTGACTGGTTCGCTGCTGAAACTATGTGTACGGCCTGCCGTTCTCGGAAGTGTCACTCAACGAAACCTCGACTCCGGCAGCTCGAACGATGCTCGAAATCACCGGTCTTTCCCTGCGATATCCGAATGGCGTGCAGGCGCTCGACGGCATCTCACTCTCCGTTGGACGCGGGCTCTTCGGGCTGCTCGGGCCGAATGGCGCTGGCAAGTCGACGCTGATGCGCACCCTGGCCACGCTGCAGGCACCTGATAGAGGATCGATCACCCTCGACGGCGTGTCGATTTTCAGCGACATCACAGCTCACCGCCGCCGACTCGGCTACCTGCCGCAGGACTTCGGCGTCTATCCCGGCGTCTCGGCCATCGCGCTGCTCGATCATCTCGCCGTCCTCAAGGGGCTGACGGATCGGGCGACGCGCACGGCACAAGTCGAGCGTCTGCTGGCGCAGGTGAATCTCTGGGAGCACCGGAAGCGTGCCGTGAGTGGCTTTTCCGGTGGCATGCGGCAGCGCTTTGGCATCGCGCAGGCACTGCTTGGCGATCCACGACTGGTGATTGTCGATGAACCCACCGCTGGTCTCGATCCGGCGGAACGCAGTCGGTTCTACAACATGCTGAGCGAAATCGGCGAGCAGGTCATCGTCATTCTCTCGACACACATCGTTGAAGACGTGCGGCAGTTGTGCAGCCAGATGGCAATCGTGGTGGCAGGGCGGGTGGTGCAGCACGGCGAGCCGGACGCGCTGGTCGCGGCGCTCGACGGCCGGATCTGGTCGCTCACCGCGCCACGCGCAGAGAGCTTCATCGACGTGTCACACTGCGACGTGTTGTCCTCACAGCTGCATGCCGGCATGTCGCGTACACGTGTCCGCGCGGAGCGGGCGCCCTCAGCGGCGTTTGTGCGTGCAACGCCGGAACTGGAAGACGTCTACTTCGCTGCCTTGTCGACGCTCGAGGGCTCCACGCGCGCGGGTGTCGCAGTATGAGCATGGCCGCCGGCATGATGCGGTTCGAGTTGCGGTATCTGACCCGAAATCTGACGTTCGCGGGCGTCGCGGCGGTCATCGTTGCGATGTCGCTCGTGTTGGTGCGCACCGGCTTCGGCGGTCCGGGACTGAACGTCAATTCGCCATACAGCGTGATGGAGTCGCTGGGGCTGCTGACGCTGTGGTGCCTGTTCATGCAGACGATCTTCTGCGTCTCCGGTGTCCTGCGGGATGATGAGCACGGCATGCGGGAACTGATCTTCTCCCGTCCGATTCCACTCAGTGCATACGTCCTGACCCGATTCACCGGACAAGTGCTCGCGGGGCTGGCAGTGATGCTGCTGGCCATCCTCGCGCTGATGCTCTCGCCGGGCGTCATTGCGGCCGATCCGGAACGCGTCGGTCCGATCCACGTCGGCACCTACGCATGGGCGCTCGTCACGCTGGTGCTGCCGAACCTGATCCTGATCGTAGCGCTGCTCTTTGCCGTGGCAGCGTTCTCGCGCAGTGCGATCGCGACGTATGTCGGCGGTGTCGGGATCTTCGCCCTTTACATGGTGACCGCGGTGCTGGTGGATTCACCGCTCCTCGCGAGCAGTGCATCACCCTCGCCCGACGCACTGGCGAGGGCCGCCATACTCGACCCCTTTGGGCTGAGCGCCTTCGCAGAGCAGGCGCGCTACTGGACGCCGGCGGAGCGCAACGTGCGGCTGGTGGCACTCGAAGGTCGGTACCTGCTCAATCGATTGCTGTGGCTCGGCATCGCCGCCGCCGTCCTCGTGGCGACGTACCGCTATGCGCCGTGGACGTCGCCGCGCAGGGCGGCACGAAAGCGGGATGCCGACCAGGCAGAGTCGCCGGGTTCCAGCGCTCAGGTCCGTGCGGCGCTCGCCGGACCGGTGTACGTGGAGGCGCGCCCGACACGGGCATTCGGGCCCGCACTCGCGGCCACCCTCCGCTTCGAACTGCGGCGCCTCTTCGGGGCGCGGCCAGTGCAGCTCTTGCTGCTGGTCTGGCTCGTGATCGCCTTCACCGAGGCGCGCACGCAACTCATTCAGTCCGAGTACGGCACTCGAGTCATCGCCACCAGTGGCCTGTTGGCCGACGAGATCAGCCAGCAACTGGGGCTGATCTGTACGATCTGCCTGGTCTGGTTCTCCGCCGAAGTGGTCTGGCGTGATCGCATCGCACGCATCGACGGCATCACCGATGCGACACCTGCGTCGAGCGGCGTCTTCTATCTGGCACGGCTGCTCACGCTGTGGGCCATCGTCATCGCACTGACGACACTCGCGATCATCGCGGCGGTCGTGGTACAGATGACGCACACACATCTGTCGATTGCGCCACTGCCACTCCTCGGGCTGTTCTGGTTTGTCGCCACGCCGGCATGCCTCTTTGCGGTCGCGGCTGTGTTGCTTCAGGTACTGGCCCCGAACCGATGGGTCGGTATCGTCCTCACCCTGCTCCTGGCGATCGTGGTGCAGGTCGATCAGTTCGCGGCAATCGAGCATCCCATGACGCGGTTTACCGCCGCGCCGTCTGTCTCATGGTCGGACCTTGACGGCTTTGGGCCGTCGGCCCTGTCTTTCGCCGCGTTCACGGGATACTGGGCGACGTGGGCCCTGTTGCTCGGTGTCGTGAGCTGGGGCGCCTGGCGTCGCGGCGTCGAGAGCGGTGTGCTGCGTCGAGTGCGCGACGGAATCGTGAATGGACGAGTGCTGCCGCGACCGATCCTGCTCGCCTCTGGTGCTGCGGTCGCGATCGCCGCGACGGGTCTCTTCACGCAGACGAATATCGCACACGCGTGGATCAGCACCGCCGACAACATCGCGTGGCGCGTGGCCTATGAACGGACATATCGTCGACTCGAGACACGGCCGCAACCGGTTGTGACCGCGGCCGACCTGAGCGTGGACTTCTATCCCGAGCGTCGTGCCGCGCGGGTGAAGGGTGTGCTCACGCTGCAGAACCGGAGCGAGACCGCAATCGACACGCTCTGGATCGCGCTGCGTCGTGACGTGTCGGCGCCGAAGGTTCGCGTGGACGGGGCGACGCTCGTCTCGCATGATGCCCGGTTCGGCGTCTGGTGTTTTGCGTTGCTCCGCCCGCTGGTGCCACAGGCCACGGCGGCGTTGCGATACGAGGTTGCGTTGGAGCGCGGCGGCGTACGGGCAGATGGATTTGATCGCGATGCTGCAGGCAATGGCAGCTACCTGACGATGGTCGACATGATGCCAACGCTGGGGTACCGCAGCCGGAACGAACTCGCCAGTCCCAAGCTGCGCGCCGAGTACGCGCTCGGCGCTGCAACCGAGGAGCTGATGTCACCGGACAAGGCCGACTCGATCGCTGCGTCGGCACGCCGCCAGGGGCAGACACCGTCGTGGCTGACGCTGCATGCCACCGTCTCGACGTCGTCAGACCAGTCGGCAATCGGCCCTGGCACGATGATCCGCACCTGGGAGACGGCAGGGCGACGACACTTCGAGTACCGGGTGGATACGCCGATGACGCCGGCGTTCGCATTCGTTTCCGGCAAGTACGCCAGGCGCAGCATGGTGCAGAACGGCGTCACGATTGAGATGTGGCACCACCCGGCGCACGGTCAGAACGTCGATCAGATTCTCCGTGTGACCGCACGCACGCTTGCGATGCTCGGTACGCAGCTGTCGCCGTATCGCTTCCCCGTGCTCCGGATCGCGGAGATCCCCTCCGGGTGGCGGTTTGGTGGCTTCGCGCTGACGGGTATGCTCGTGCTGACGGAGAACCGGGGGATGCTGATGGATGAGCGCGCCGAAAACATCGACCTGTTGACCCGGCGGGTGGCGCATGAGGTGGCACACCAGTGGTGGGGACACACGGTCAGTGCGCTGAATGTTCCCGGTGCGTCAACGATCACCGAGACGCTGGCCAAACACTCCGAACGTCTCGTGATCGAGGCGATCCACGGTGATTCGGCGCTGCCGCAGCTGCTCGCGTTCGAGCACGACATGTACCTCGCCAACCGGGCCCGTGCCGCTGCGCTCGAACCGACGCTGCTCGAGAGCCGGGACGACGACTACGTCTACTACCGGAAAGGTGCCCTGGCAATGCACGCACTGACCGATGCACTGGGTGCGCCGTCGGTCACGCGCGCACTGGCGACACTGGTGGCACGTGAGACAGGGCCCAATGGAGCCGCGGACACGCGTATCCTGCGCGACCTGCTTCGCAAAGAAGCAACCTCCGCTCCTGATTCTGCGCTCGTCGATGAGTGGTTCGGCGAACGCGTGATCTACGAACTGTCGGCCGACTCGGCGAACGTTGCGAGGCAGGGCGATGGTTTCGGCGTGACAGGCTCGTTCACGATTCGTCGCGCAGTGACCGACGCGCGTGGAGAAGTTGTCACCAATGCCGATGGCATCAGCGTGGAGGTTGTCGTCTGGGGGCCGGGCCATGGCGGTACGGAGCTGCTCTGGCGTGGGCGCCTGCCTGTGACAAGCGGTCGCGCCCTGCTGAACGTGCGCGTGCCGCGAGCCCCGGCATCCGTCGAGATCGATCCGCGGTATCTTCGAATTGATCGCGAGCGTTCGAACAACCGGCGTGTCGTTGCGGGTAGCGCGCCTGAGTCAACGCGTCCGTTGGGCTCGATACTGGCGCCTGGCGGACAAACTGCGTGTGATTCACTGGCCGGAACGCACGCGCTTGGACTCAGGGTTTCAGTGTCAACCCGCGCAGCCTCACCGCATCGCGCAGAATGCGTACCGCCTTCGGCCCCATCCCGTGCATCCGTAGCAGCCCGGATTCCGTGACCGTTGCAACCTGCTCGAGCGACGTCAGCCCTGCCGCGGCGAGCGCGCGCAGTGCAGGGGCGCCAAGCCCGCGGGGGAAAGCGTCGCGCATCGCAGTCGCGTGTGCGGCGAGGTCCGTCTCATACGGAGCATCAGACGTCGTCGGCCGCTGAGTCATGATTCCGGGGACTTGAATTGCACGATGTTCCCCTCCGGATCCCAGCCGTCGAGCACGACGTGACCGCGAAAGTGCCAGGCAACGCTATCTGGCTTGAGAAAGCCCCCGGTCTTCTCAACCGCGCGACGCACGACGGCCAGACTCGCCACCACAAACGTTGGCTTGAAGGGCGTCTCGTCGCGCGGCTCCGGTGGCTTTGCGATCGTGATGCCGGCGGAGTACTTCCGCGGAATGCTGTGGACGACGATCTCGTATCCGCGACCCTGCAGCAGATCGTGCGAAGGCTCCGATTCCCGCACCTCCAGTTCCAGCGTCTGCTGATAGAACGCGGAGACCTTCTTCTTGTTCTTGGCGAAGACCACCAGCCCTTGCTGTCGCGGTTCGTGACGTAGCATCGGCCAGGAATCCGCTGCATCCTCGGCCCGGCGGGTAAACTCCATGATCCAGTTCGTCTCCCAGGTGGTACCACCGTCTGGCGAAAACGCCTGCTCCCATCGCGGTGCATCCGGAGCGGGTACCGACCAGCGGAAGCGAACCACGATTGGCTTGCCGTCGAGCGTGTCGTTAGCGAGAAACGTCCCGACACCGCCCTCGAATCGACCGACGACGGGCACGTCGAGCGATCCAGGACTACGTGCGTCAAGCCACCAGATCGACCACGTCTGTGTCTTCGGGTCGAACGAGCGAAGGGTGGCTGCCCGGTACGTGCCCCCCGGCAGCTCGAGCAGGTTGTCATCGACGTTGCCGCGGCCACCGAGGAGTTTCTGCACCGACGTCCGTCCGGGGAAGTGCTCCCACGCGGTAGACCCCCGCAGCCGCTCCTTCAGTCGCTGATGCTGTACATCCCATTCGCCAACGAAGAAGTCGAAGTCGGTCGGGCTGCCAGATTCCGCAGGTAGAAACATCAGCAGTTCGTCAGGTGTGTGTGGGCGACGTGGGGCGGCAGGGCCGCGCGGCGAAGGATCGACTCTGACAAAGGAAATCTCCCCGTCGGGCAATCGCACCCGCGCGCGGCGACGCGGGAATTTAGGGGACAGTCGGCGGGCGTGGCATCCCGTACTGAGGCGGTAAAGACTCTGTTACGTCCAGGGCCGCCCTGCGGTCACCGCCATTCAGTTCAGCCGGGATCAGCCGACTGGTGACTGCTGCCCGGACTTCGGGTACAGGTCACTAAAACGTCTGCGATCTCAGCAATTGCGTTCCGGCACGACTCGCGGTGATCCGGGTCCCGTCGCGCATCTCGATGCTCAGCCGACCCCCGTCAAAGGGCGTCATCGCGGCGATCGCATCGAGGCACACGGCGTGCGAGCGGTGGACGCGCACGAATCGCCTGGCGTCCAGCCGATCGAGCAGTGCCGTGAGCGTGATCGTGAGGAGATAGCGGCGGCTTTTCGTGAAGACCGCGACGTAGTCATCCTCGGCTTCCAGACGCTCGATGTCGCTGACAGCGATCGGCACGATCCGGCCACGCTCACGGGCGAAAAGACGGATCAGCGGCGTGCCTGCCATCGTGATGCGATCGGAGGCTGCGACGTCGTCGGTGTCGGCACTCTCGATGTGACGAACAGCACGTGACACCGCCGTTGCGAACCGCTCGCGGCCAAAGGGTTTCAACAGGTAGTCGACTGCACCAAGCTCGAACGCCGTCACTGCATGCGCATCATACGCCGTCGTGAAGACGACTGCCGGGTGATGCGAGATCCGCCCAAGCACCGACAGTCCATCGAGCTCCGGCATCCGGATATCGAGAAAAACGAGCGCCGGTCTCACCGTGTCGATCAGCGTGACGGCGCTGAGCCCGTCCGCTGCTTCTCCGGCCCACTGCAGCGGCGGAGTGGCATGAATCAGCTCTCGCAGGTGCACGCGTGCCAACGGCTCATCTTCGCATACGACGACCGATATCGCTGCCTCGGGTGACGTCATACGGGGAGCCGCATGGTGACGACGAAGCCGCGGCCTGCGCCATCGCTGATATCCAGCGCCGCGCGTGACCCATAGCGCGCCAGCAGTCGACGGCGCAGCGCATCGAGCCCGACGCCTGTGCCACCGGATGTCGCATCCTTGCTCACGCCCGCCCCGTCGTCGCGTACTTCGAGAATCAGTGATTCGCCATCGATCCGCCCACTCAGGCCGAGGGTTCCGCCACCGGCGCGAGTGGAGATGGCGTGTTTGATCGCGTTTTCGACGAGCGGCTGGAGCACGAAACTCGGCACGCGGTGTCCGAGCGCCGTCGGGCTGATGTCTCGGGTGACGCGCAGGCGATCCCCAAAACGAATCGACTCCAATGCCAGGTAGTCATCGACGAAGGCCAGCTCGTCCTCGAGTAGCACATCCTCTCGAGCCCCGCGCTTGCTGTCGAGCACATAGCGCAGCAAGGTGGCCAGCCGTTCGAGGGCCCGCTGGGCTTCGGTGGGATTCTGTTGCACGAGCACCGAGACGGAGTGCAGCGTATTGAACAGGAAGTGCGGGTCGAGTTGTCCCCGGAGTGCTTCCAGCTCGGCCCGGACGCGCAGGACGTCCGACTGGACGGCGCGTGCCGCCTCTTCACGCGAGCGTTCGGCCGCACGCCGGGCCCACGTCACACCCAGAACGACGCCGTAGATCAACACGCTGAACATGGTCTGCCAGAAGATCCAGGGGCGCACGATGCGCAGTGCACCGTCGAGCCCCGCCGTGCCGCTGGCGATGTCGAAGATCACCACACTGTCCCACAGCGCCGCGAAGGCCAGGCCCAGCGCCAGATGCGCCACGAACAGGCTTGCCGTCGGTCTGGCAGGCCACTCCCATCGCTCCCCGATCGCAACGACTCCCAGACCGAGCACCGCGAACGTACCGACGGATCGGGTGGCGTTGAGGACCGCCGTCGTTGCGTCATAGTCGCCGGCAGCACCCATCGCGAAGGTGTACAGCAAAACCAGTGGCGTCCAGGCGGCGAAGTAGATCAGTGCGCCCTTCAGTCTTGTGCGCGGCCTGCTCATGGGCTTTTGGCCAACGCCGGGAGCAGGACATTCGACACCCATTGGTATCCGGGTTCGAGTTCGAGCGCCTTCGCGAAAGCGGCGCGCGCAGCATCCTTGTTGCCGCGCTTCTGCTCCATCTGTCCGAGCCAGGCGTGGGCCTCGGCTCGCCCCCACGCCGGTTGTGGCCGTGCCGGAGCGTCGTTTGCGAATTCGGCGATCGCACGCTGCATCATCGCGTAGCCCTTGTCTTCACCACCACCCCACATCTTCGGTGTGAACCAGCTCGAGATCGCGGCCAGCAGCAGCACGCGCGGATTTCGCGGTCCAAGGGCGTTCGCCGCACCAGTGGCCTCTTTCGCTGCGGAACCATACCGAATCCCCGCCGCCATGCCGCCGCTTGCCAGCTGGCCGAGATTGGATGCCAGCAGCGCCTGCGTTTCGGCTAACGGCTGCGTCGCAGCAGACCGCTCCAGCAGTTCGATCGAGCGCTCCGTCAATGCCTTCCACGCTCGCCCCCGGCTCTGGTCCCGCTGTGCCTCACGATACAACTGGTACGCACGATAGTGCTGCAACAACGGATCGTTGGGGAATGCGCTGAGCGCGCGTTCTGCGAGCGCACCGGCGGCGGCAAGCTCGCTGGTCGATCCGCTGATGACCGCCCGCTCAATTGTAACCCGGACGGTGTCAGCCCAACGCGTCCCACCCGAGAGCGCTGGCGCTTGCGCTGGCAAGGTCGCGCCAGAGAGAAACAGAACGGCGAAGCCGAGTGCCCGCACCCGGAGAAAGTCAGTAGAGAAGTGTCGCGCCCGCATAGATCGCTCGGTTGAAAGGTGCGCGGACAGGAAACCTCTCCTGGAAGTCCGCATTCCAGCGATACCGCATCACATTGTTTCGGTTGAACACATTCGACACGCTGCCCCACAGCACGACGGCGCGTCGGCCGTCGAGCGATCGGTACCAGCTGAAGGAGAGATCGCTGCGCGTGTAGCCAGGAAGCCGCTCGGCATTTGGCGCCCCCCAGATCGGCGCACCGGCCTGCACTCCCACCACGTCGGTGAACGGTCGTCCCGTTGCGTACCGGAGCGCCGCACCGATGGTCAGTCGTCCAAAGGTGCGGTCGGTGATCCAGCTCACCGAGTGCCGTACGTCGCCGAGGGCGGGAGCATCCAGACCGGTGTTCGGGTCGGTGCGACGCGAGTCGACAATGCTCCAGGCCACACGACTCATGGTCGAGGGGCTGAAGCGCCAGCGCAGCAACATGTCTGCACCACGTGCGTGCCCGCGACCGTTGCCCGCCACACCGAAATCCCGCGTGAACTGCCACAGATTGCTGTATCGCTTGTCGTAGAGCTCAACGCGCAAGCCGGTGCTGTCTCCGCCCCACTGCGCGCCGATGATCGTTTGTGCGACACGCATGGGATCGAACACTGACGCCGCCGATGTCGGCCGGTAGAACACCGGCTCGGCCACCTGATGCTGCACGCCCCACGCCGCCGTCAGGCCGAGTCCGCCGAGCTGCCACGCAACTGACAGTCGTGGATCGATGGTGCGCTGATCCGTCAGCGACGACTCATCGCTGCGCACGCCGGCAATGATCCGCACGCCGCGTGGATGCTGCCACGCCACGTCGGCGTGCATGCCAACCCGATTTGCGTCGGTCGTATTCGTGAACAGCCGGCGTGGCTCAGCGCCGGGCGTCGTCGGCGCCTGTCCGCTGAAGTCTGCCGTCAATCGTTCGACGTCGCCGCCGGCAGTGACGACGAGACCATCGCGCACCTGATACGCCATCGCCCCGACCGCATGCGTCACAGCAATGGCGGTGCCAAGGTCGATGCCGGTGAAGCCTTCGCGTCGATCGTACGATGAGCGGGCGACGGTGACCGATGGCCTGATACGCGTTGAGCTGTCACGCCATGACATCACCAGCATGTCCTGCACCGTGCGGTTGTTGTATGAGGCTCCGGTGATGGTCCCCGCGTCGCCGACCCCCACGCGCGAACCCTGCCGCAACCCGAACAGCCGTACGCGACCGGCTCGGCCACTCTTCCACTCGGCCGTGGCGCTCAGGTCTCCTCCACGCGGCGGTGGATTATACGGTTGCGCCTCGCCGAACACGGCGAGCAATGGCGACAGACTGTTGATGGTGGCACTCAGGCGCCCGCCGAATCTGGCAGTCGGCGCCAGCGCCACCGCGACGCCTGCATTGCCGATCGAGGCGGTGGCGGTGCCTGTGGTGCGCTCGGGCCGCCCCGCTGTCTCGAGGCGCACCAATCCGGACAGCGCGTTGCCATACTGTGCACCAAAGCCACCAGTGGAGAAGACCGTTCGGTCAAGCAGAAATGGATCCACAGTCGATGTCACATGTCCCGTCGGATTGTCAAAGCGTGCCGGTGAGAGCAGCCATGCGTCGTCGATCAGCACACGGGTTTCGGTGACGTCGCCGCCGCGCACAAAGAGCCCGCTGCCTTCGTCCACACCCTGCGGGCCAGGCAACGTTTGCAGGGCGCGCATGATGTTGGCCGCAGCACCCGGCGTCTGAACGACCTGCAGCGGTGTCAGCGTCGCCGTCCTGCCGCCGCCAAGGGTGTATTCACCCGCTGCCACCACGGTCATTGCCGACAGGGCAGGGGGCTGCGGCTCCATGCGCAACTGCAGCGCGGTGTCGACGGGGATCGTTACGTCGAGTGTCGTGGGGATGTATGCGATGCGCCGAGCTACCAGAGTGGCAAGTCCGCGGTGTGTGGTGCGCAAGGTGAAGTGCCCGAGACTGTCGGTCGTCGCCTGTTCGAGCGTTTCGAGAATCGACACCACGATGCCCGCGCCGCTGCGCCCTCCGGGCAGCTGCACTGTGCCACGCACGATCGACGCCGGGCCCGGCTCAGCCTGTGCCTTTGCCATGGTACCAACGACGCTGAGCAGGGCTGCGGCGCCGAGCCGCGTCAACCACGTGCGACGTCTGCAATGAAGGGTCTGATCGTCCGGCAGGGTTGGCATATGGTGGAGCGTACGCCTCGCCATCTGCGCTGGTTACCCGGAATCGGTGAATCGACAGCGCGAGTCGGTGAGTGGCACGATGATGTGGAAACGGACTGCCCCTGAGTGCGGCTGATCGCACTGAAGCGGCATTGGGACACCGTGCGGGCGGAGCAGACCGTGCGCGACAGCGGTGCGGATGTCAGCTTTCCGTCGTGACCATTGCACCCTCGGGCGCGCTCGCGCACTTGCTGCTCGAATCGCTTGCCTATTTCGCCGCTGCTCGGTGGTATTGGCGGGCGCAGGCCGTTGGTGTGCAGCCGTCGGCCCGGGATCGCTTCGTGCTCCTCGCATGCGCGGTCTTCGGCGCCGCATTTGGCAGCAAGGGGCTGCACGTCCTCGAACACCTGCCAGCGCTGCAGCGTCGTGGAGACCTGAGCCTGTGGCTCGGTGGCAAGTCGGTCCTCGGTGGCTTTCTGGGCGGCACTCTTGCCGTCGAGATCGGGAAACGTGCGATCGGGTGGCGGCGCGCGACCGGCGATGCCTGGGTCACGCCGATCGTCATTGGGCTGGTCATCGGTCGTCTCGGGTGCCAGCTCTCCGGGCTGTGGGATCAGACCTACGGCAATCCCACCAGCCTGCCATGGGGCTGGGACTACGGTGACGGCATCTCCCGGCACCCGGTTGCGGCGTACGAGATCCTCGGTGTGCTGCTCCTGTTCGTCGCGATCCGGGACCGCTGGCAGAACCAGGCCGGCGCCCGCTATGCAGCGCTGCTGTTTGGGTACTGCGCCCTCCGCCTCGGCCTGGAGTGGCTCAAGCCGCCATTCGGCCCGGTGGCGGCGGGTACGCTCCCAGTGGCACTCTACGGCGGACTGAGCGCTATTCAGTGGGCGGCGATCCTTGGACTCGCATGGTTCGGCGCATTGTGGAGACGTCGCATCACTGCCGCCGCTTCTGGCTCGCTACCGCTTCCCGCTACCTGACGACGCAATGCCGAAAACGCGGCCCTATCTCTACTACGATCACGTCGTCTCGCTCTGCGACGAATGCCTCCGACGGATCGAAGGGAAAATCGTCATACGCGACAATACGGTGTGGATGTACAAGTGGTGCCCGGCGCATGGCCAGACGAAGGTTCTGGTGGCGTCTGATGCCGCGTTCTGGCGCATGGGTCGCGAGGTGTACATCAAGCCGCCCGAGATGCCGGAGCGATTCAACACCGAGATGGCGTGGGGCTGCCCGTATGATTGCGGTCTCTGCCCCGACCATATGCAGCACTCGTGTCTGACGATCCTGGAGATCACGGATCATTGCAACCTGTCGTGCCCCGTGTGTTACGCGGCCAGCGG
>JANNVN010000203.1:0-3291 GCA_031414435.1 Gemmatimonadaceae bacterium | reverse complement strand
TGGTTCCCGGACTATCTGCATCCATCGCTCGCGAACTACTTCAAGCCCGATCCTGCCAACCACGGGTCGTACTTCATCGGCTGGAGCAGCACCGACGAAGTCTACTGGAAGGAGAACTACCGGATCTGGATGGCGGCGTTGCGCGACTTCGAACGGAAGGGTGGCACCATCGGCTGCGGTGACGATGCGGGGTTCATCTATCAGCTGTATGGCTACGGCATGATCCGCGAGATGGAACTGCACGCCGAGGCGGGCTTCAATCCGTTGAAGATCATCGAGCATTGCACTGGCAACAATGCGAAGATCCTCGGCGAGGAGTCGCGACTTGGCCGGGTGCGGGTGGGCTGGCTGGCCGACCTGATCGTCGTCGACGGCAATCCGCTGGAAGACATCAAGGTGCTGTACGCCGGCGGAACTGCCGCCATTCGTCAGGGGAAGGAAGTCCGGACGCTGGGCAGCGAGTGGATCATCAAGGACGGCATTCCCTACAACGGCCCGCAACTCCTGCGCGAAGTGAAGGCGATCGTGGACGCCGCCAAGGCGGGGGTGAAGCAGTAGGGGTTCAGCAGGGGCTCAGTAGGGGCTCAGTAGGGGCTCAGTAGGGGTTCGCGCCGCGGTCGGTGTCATCTGCAGTAGCGGGTCGCGCCGCTGACTACCACGGAGGACTGCACGATGAGATACCGCTCCACGAAGGTTCCCGCAGCGCTGGCGGCACTGGTCGCCAGCGTGGCCTGTGGCCTGCCACTCGGAGCCCAGGTGAGTGAGGTCTCCCGGCGTCCGATCGCCGATATCGCTCACCTGACCTTCGGCTCGCTCTGCGATGATCGCTTCATCATCCGGAACGATGGTCCAAACTCGGTGGACGTCGAGTACGCTGTGCCCAAGGGCAATGGCCGCACCCCACTCACCCTCGGCGGCCGTGAGCAGGTCGAGCTCGAGGTGAGGTCGGGCGACGACCTCGAGCTCTGGATGGACGGCAAGCTGGTGGCGAAGGCCGAGAAGGAAGGGCAGAAGTGCAAGGACATTCAGGGGAATGCGATGGTCGCGATCGCGCCGCTGAACGTGCCGTCGCAGAATGATCGGAACAACAGCAATGCGCGGAATGCGCGCGTGGGCTTTGGTGTTGGCTTCGGGAGCCCGTTCTACGATCCATGGTATGGACCGTTCGGAGCGTACGGCTGGGGGTATCAGCCGTTCTACTCCGGGTTCTATGGGCGGCCGATCTTCATCGGGGGGCGTCGGCGTCGGTAGCGCGACACGAAGGTTCACAGTCGGAAACTGATCCCGCCGGATTCTCCTGTGACGATGGAGTATTCGGCGGGTCTTTCCGTTTCGTTTGTTGCGACTATTGCGTTTGCTTCGTCTGTGTTGTACCATGACGCATATGCCTACCCTCGCAGAACTGCCTACAGAAGAGGTCGCCCGGGAGGCTCAGCAGGCCCACCGTGGTCTGTCACGCCTCACAGTCGCATCGGACCGCAACGTGCGCCTCGAGGTCGACGGCGGTGCGCACGAGTCTGTCACCGTGCCCCGTGCCGCCTTCGATCTCTTTCTGGAGATTTTGGGACAGATGGCGAACGGCAACGCCGTGACGATCGTCCCGGTGCATGCTGAGCTCACGACGCAGCAGGCGGCCGATCTGCTGAACGTGTCCCGGCCACACCTCATCTCGCTGCTCAAGGCAGGCGCGCTGCCGTTTCGAACGGTAGGCACACACCGACGCGTGCTCTTTTCCGATCTCGCTTCGTACCGACAGAAGCAGGAGGCTGAATCGCGACAGGCGGTGGCCGAGCTCTCGCAGCTGACGCAGGAACTCGGCTTCGACCTCTGACGCGGCATGCCATTCTCCGTCGTGTACGATGCGTGCGTCCTCTACCCGAGTTCGTTGCGTGATCTGCTGATTCGAGTGGCCCGCGCCGGGATCGTCCAGGCGCGATGGTCGGAGACCATCCTCGACGAGACTTTCGGGAGCATCCTTGCGAAAAGGCCGGACCTGGACACAGAGAAACTCCAGCGAACCCGTAAACTCATGAACACGGCGTTGCCGGCAGCTATGGTGTACGGGCATGAAGAACTGGTCGAGGGGCTCAGCCTGCCGGATCCCAACGACAGGCACGTCCTCGCTGCCGCCATACGCGCCGGCGCTCAAGCCATCGTGACGTTCAACCTCAAAGATTTTCCTGAGGCCACGCTGGGAGACTTCGATATCGAGCCGAAACACCCAGACGATTTTCTCATGAACTGCATCGACATCTCGTCAGCGACAGTCATGCAGGTCGTCACGGAACAGGCAGGCGACTACAAAAATCCGCATGTCACCGTGCCGGAACTCTTCACTGCGCTGCGTGGGCAGGGATTCGTTCAGTCGATCGCCAAGCTGAATGACCTTCGCTCGAGCTGGATGCCACCAGGGTTCTGACTCCACCCCGCTGACACAGGGGGGTGGAGGTCGTGACCAAACGCTTGCCGCCCGCGCTCCGAAATCTGCGTGGCCACACCATTCGCTCCGCGAACGCCTGGTGTGATACCACGCATCATTTCGCCATCGTTCGCGGGGTCCGCTTTACGAAGGGCACACCGTAACCTCACCCCTCACATACAAAAATTCCGACACCCGCAGCGCGCTGTATGGCGGCCGCCTCTCACCCCTTCACCCGATACCGCCGCGCCGCCAGCACTCCGCCAAGGAACCCGCCGAGATGGCCCTGCCAACTGACTCCCGGCGTCCCAGGCAATACGCCCGCCACCGTACCACCCCACACCACCGCCACCAGCACACTGAGCGCGATGCTCGCGAAACTCCGCGCATACCAGCCGCTCAGCAGCAGGAATCCAAGAAACCCGAACACCACACCGCTCGCGCCAACATGCACCGAGCCCGGTGCCCCGATCGCCCACGCCAGCAACCCGGCGCCGAGCATCGAGTACAGCGTCACCGACAGAAAGTGTCGACGATCGCGCAGCATCACCAGCCAGCCGAACAGCAGGAACGGCACCGTGTTGGCAAGCAGGTGATTCAGGTCTGCGTGCAGAAACGGCGCGACCAGAATGCCGATCAACCCGTCCGTCGTACGCGGCACGATGCCGAACTGCAGCAGTGCACCGCCCAGCAACGTGTTGACACCGAACGTGGCCCAGAGTGCGGTGACCGACGCACCGAGGGTGACGCTCTGCGTCTTGAGCGATCGTGTGACACTGCGCGACGTTCGTGCGACGGCGGTCTTCATGGCGCGAGAGGTTACGGAACCGATGGCAGTGTGTACTCGAGATCGTACGAGTGCGTCTTGCCGT
>JANNVN010000202.1:0-18752 GCA_031414435.1 Gemmatimonadaceae bacterium | reverse complement strand
ACGCCACTGCCAGACCAAGTAGTGGAAAATTGCGGAGAAGAAAGCAAAGCCTACGATCGTCAGCATTGCCAACGAGTGGACTCCACGTGCTTCTTCGTCTGTCATCGGGGGCTTATCCATTACCAACCTCGGGAAATGGCTTGCTGCACGCTCCTGGCGCAGCGCAGGGCACGACATTGAATCCCGTCGTGCAGGGGCGAACGGTCCACCAGCTTGCGCTGGCCCAGACTCGAACCGTTCGTGTTGACCAGACACCACACCAAGAGGGCATGCGTGCCTGATTCCGAAAGCCGGCTGCCGGAACTTCCAACAGACTGGCCAAACAGGGACTGCTCAACCTTCATGACCGTAGCCGGACTGCGCTGGCATGTGCAGCGCGCTGGCAGTGGTCCAACCATTGTGCTCGTCCATGGCACGGCCGGGGCAACCCACACCTGGCGCGCGCTCTTTCCACTGCTCACTCCGTGGGCCGACGTCATCACCTTCGACCTGCCCGGCCATGGCTTCACGACCGGCGCCACTGCGGAGCACCTCTCGCTGGTCGGCATGGCCACGGCGGTCCACACGCTGCTCGACGCGCTCGCCGTGTCGCGCCCCGTCATCGGGGTGGGGCATTCAGCGGGTGCCGCAGTCCTGCTGCAGCTCGCTTCCACCCGTGAGTTCGCACCGCGATCGATCATAGGAGTCAACAGTGCACTCGTTTCTGTGAATGCACTAGGGCAGATGCTGCTTCCAATTTCACGGGAGCTTTTTGATATCGACGCGGCGCGCGCTGGCATCGCGGCAATGCTCCGCAACGGCGTGCTCTCACGCCTCATGATGCGCACGACCGGCACGCCGCTCGATGTAGCGCAGGAGGCACGGTACGTCGACATGCTAACCGACGAAACGCGTGTTGGAGCGGTACTCCGGATGATCTCGCGCTGGGACCAGCAGGCACTGCAGGCACACTTCCCGGCGCTCCAGATCCCCATCACGCTGGTGCACTCGTCGAATGAACCGTGGGTCCCCTTCAGCGACCTGCTGGACGCCACGCGCGCGCTCCCGATGCGCACCGTCATCGACCTTGCGCCGGCCGGCCACCTCATCCCCGACGAAAAACCCCAGGTGCTCGCTGACATCATCGCGTCGGCGTACGCAGCGCTGGCATCGCATCGGGAATGACGCTCACGCATATGTGCCACCGCGCATCGCACGCCGCGACGCCAGCACATGATCACGTGTCACCGTCGAGTCCTTCAGGTCACGCGCATCGCGCTCCGCCAGGTCGCGAATGCGCTTGGCGGCTGAGATGCGCACCAGCACCGGCTGCGCTTCGAGCATCTCTTCCAGCAACGCCAGCGCCTCGTCATTCCAGGGCAGTTCCTGATGCAGACGTGATGGAGTCGCTTCGACCTTATCCATGTCGGCGGCCAGCGGCAGGATGTTGAACAACGCGTCGAACAGCGCGTTGCACACTTCCTGAATCAGATACGTGGCACCGGAGTAGCCCATGAACGGCGTACCCAGATGACGGCGGATGATCGCGCCGGGGAAGGACGCTGGGATATACATCGCCCGCGCGCCGACTTCGGCCATGTACATCCGCTCGTTGTAGCTGCCGAACATGATCAGTGGCGGCGTCGTCTTGATCGCCTCGCGCACGGCGGCATTGTCTGGCTTGATACCAGGCCGACGGGCAAACGCGAATGTGCACGGAAGCCCCATCTCCGTCTCGAGGAAATGCCGGACACCGCGTGAATAGGTCTCGTTGGCGACGATCGCGAAGCTGGCCGTGCCTATGATTTCCTGCGTCACGCTGCGCCTCAGATCGCAGCGCGGGTTGTTCGTGGTGTGCTTTTCCTTCTCGATGAACGGCTCGGGGTCGAGCCCGAGCAGCTCACCCAGCTTTCGCAGAAACTTCGTGGTGGAGTGGAGCCCGATCGGGGCCTGCAGGTACGGCCGGTCGAGTGATTCGCAGAGCATCCGCCCGAATTCGCGATACATGCACACGTTGACGTCGCCGTCGACCAGCCGCGGCACGTCGGCCAGATGACTGCCGAGCGGGAAGACGAGGTTGATGTCGGCGCCAATGCCTTCCACCAGACGCCGGATCTCCGCCAGATCCGACCAGGTGTTGAAATAGCCATACATCGGGCCAATCAAGTTCACGCGCGGCCTGGCCCCCTCGGCGCGCTCCGTGCGCTTCGGCATGACGCCCTTCTTCAGGCCGTACTCCGTCCAGAGCCAGTACAGTGCCCGATCGGCCGCCTGCCACTGATCCTCGTCGATCGTGCGCGGCAGAAAACGCACGATGTTGGTGCCTTCTGGCGTCACTCCCCCACCGATCATCTCGGCGATGCTGCCCGTGACGACCACCGCCGGCAGCTCGGGGTCCAGCGTGCGATGCGCGCGGCGCATCGCCCCTTCGGTACCGTGCTGGCCGAGTTCTTCTTCTGACAGGCCGGTCACCACGACGGGCAACTCATGCGGCGGGAGCGCGTCGGTGTAGTGGAGCACCGATGTGACGGGCAGGTTCTCGCACCCGACCGGGCCGTCGATGACGACCTGCAGCCCCTTGATCGCGGTGAAGGCATAGACCGCCCCCCAATAACCGCCCGCGCGGTCGTGATCAAGTACCAGCATCAGACCATCTCCTCCGCCTTGCGCAGCTTGGCCATCTTCGCGAGGTGGCGCTTGTAGTGCTCGCGGAACTCCGGACGATCGACCGGCACCTGTTCCCAGATTCCAGCGTTCGCGCCCTCACCGACGCCCTCGAAGAAGGCCTTCATTTCATCGAAGCGGTGCTGATTGCCGAGCGCCGCATTGACCACTGTGGCGAGCGATCCGGCCCCGGCTGGGCCCATCAGTGGCCGCGCCGAGATGAGGTTGGTGAAATACAGTGCGGGAATCGCGAGCTCCTTCGCCGCCTGCACCACTGGCGTCGTGCCGATGGCGAGGTCGGGCTTGAACTCATGCATCGCCGCCAGGTCCTGCTCGAGCGACGCGCGGAACTGGACGTGCACACCCCGCGCCTCGAGCCACTCGCGATCGGGGTTGCTCCACTGCGTACGTGGGCAGGCGCTGCCGACGTAGCGCACATCGGCACCACTCTCCACGAGTAGTCGTGCCACCAGCAGCTCGGAGCCTTCGTACCCGCTCATCGTGATGCGACCCGTGATCGGCTTGGCCGCCAGCGCGGCCTTGATGGCCGGGAGTACACCGTTCTGCGCGGCCGCGATGCGGTCTGCACTCACGCCACAGGCTTCACCGATGTGCCGCAGCCACTCGGCCGTTCCGTCGTGACCGACCGGTGCCGAGCCGACGATGCTCCGTCCTGCGTACCCGAATTCACGGAACGACGCGGTGTAGAACGGATGAATTGCCGCGACGACCGCGCAGTCGAGGGCAGCGTACAACTCCCGCCACTCGCGCGTCGGGACGACCGGGCCTGCGGCCAATCCGAGTGGTGCGAGCATCATACCGATGCCCACCGGGTCTGCCGGAAACATCTCGCCGACGAGCGTGACGGTCGGCCGATCGCTCTTCCCGCCGCGCGGTGCGGAGACAGGGCCCTGTTCGGCCTCGGTGCGCGCATAGCGAAGCATCGCGCCAGCGAGAACGTCTTTCGCTTCGGCGTGCGTCGGGACACCGAAGCCTGGCACATCGATCCCGATGATGCGGACGCCGTTGATCTCCTTGGGCAGAAGCTGCAGCGGCACACCAGAGGCCGTCGGCACGCAGAGATTCGTGATGATGATCGCGTCGTAGAGATCAGGGTCCGCCATCTTGAACACGGCGTCGCGGATGTCCTCGAACAGCTGCCCCGTGACCAGCGTCTCGGAGTTGAACGGCACGTAGCCGACGGTGCGCTTGGCGCCATAGAAATGGCTGGTGAACGTCAGGCCGTAGACGCAACATGCCGAACCGCTGAGAATCGTGGCGGTGCGCCGCATGCGGAGCCCGACGCGGAGCGAGCCAAAGGCCGGACACATCGACTGCGGCTGATCGTGCGGCCCTTTCGGATAGTCCGCCGCGTACTGATCAAGGATCGCCGATTTCCCGCTCGCCATCGCGGCGGCTTTCATCTGCTCGGCGCCGGAGTGACACCCCAGGCCGTCCGTCGCTGGTGCGGTGATGACCGGCAGCGCCGTGCGTGTGATCGCCGCGTCCGTGCCAGCGACAGCCGGCATCTGCCCGTCGTTCGCCATCGGCGCGCTGCCAGCGTCATCGTATCCGACTTCGTGCGCGGTGCTCGTGAGTTCTTCAGCTGCCATGACTCGCTGCCTCAGACGCTGTCGTAGACGACTTCGAGCGTCGCCTTGTTGGACTCTTCACGCCCACACATGTCGAGAAAGCTGGCGGGCTCGAGGACCACATTCCGGCCCACGGTATCGGCCGAGAAGAGATTGAGCAATTCGTCCTGCGTCAGCGGATGTGGACGCACAGGTGGTGCGTCCGCGACATTCTGCGCGAGCTCGGCAAACAGACTGCCCCACTCGCCGCCGGGAATTCCGATGATCTCGTAGTTCGCGCTCTTCTTCCGGATGTCGTCGTTGGCCGGAATCTTCGCCAGAATCGGAATGCCGACCTTGTTCGCGAAGGCTTCCGCCTCACCCGTCCCATCGTCCTTGTTGATCACGACGCCGGCCACACCCACGTTGCCGCCCAGCTTCCGGAAGTATTCCACCGCGGAGCAGACGTTGTTGGCGACATACAGCGACTGCAGGTCGTTGGAGGCCACGACGATCACCTTCTGGCACATGTCGCGCGCGATCGGCAGACCGAAGCCGCCGCAGACCACGTCGCCGAGGAAATCGAGGAGCACGAAATCGAAGCCCCACTCGTGAAAGCCAAGTTTCTCGAGGGTCTCGAATCCATGAATGATGCCGCGACCGCCACATCCGCGCCCCACTTCGGGTCCGCCCAATTCCATTGCGAAGACGCCATCGCGCTTGAAGCAGACGTCGCCAATCGCGACCGCTTCACCGGCGAGCTTCTTCTTCGAGGACGTCTCGATGATCGTGGGGCAGGCCTTGCCACCGAAGAGCAGCGAGGTGGTATCGCTCTTCGGGTCGCAGCCGATCAGCAGCGTCTTCTTGCCTTGCTGCGCCATCATGTACGACAGGTTCGCGAGCGCGAAGCTCTTGCCGATGCCCCCCTTGCCGTAGATCGCGATGATCTGGGTTTCCTTGGTCACCGGACCGGTCGCCACGGGCGCGTCGGGTTCGGAACCGGCTTCGTCACGGAGGCCCTGGTGCATCTGGGCCAGAACGCCGCCCTGCGCGTCGGACTGTGGTGTACTCATGCCGGGTGACTCCAATTGAGGATCATCTTGATGCATGTCGCGTCGCCAAAGGCGGTGACGTAGGCGCTTGCGGCGTCCGCCGCGGGAACGCGGTGCGAGATGATATCGTCGAGCGAAAGGCGTCCATCGATCACCATGGCCGTCACGTCGGCAAGGTCTGTCTGCGAGAACTCGGCGGCGACTTTCAATTGCATCGCGCGCATGAAGGCGAGGGTATATGCGAACCGCACCGGCTCGTGATAGAACCCGCCAAGGACGATCTCTCCACGTCTCGCGAGGCATGGAAGCATGATGTCCAGGACCGTGCTGTCGCCGCTCAGGTCGAGCATCGTCGCATAGTCGGCACGTGCATCGTCGTCCCGTCGCACGACGCGGTACCCCTCGGCCCCATGCATCCGCGCTGGGTTGACTTCCCAGACGGTTGGTGGCGGGCCGCCGAGTGCGATCACCAGACGCGCGGCCAGGCGTCCCAGGGAGCCATGGCCGACGATGAGTTCCGGGAGCGCACCGTCGGAATGCGTCCGCAGGCAATGCAGGGCCGTTGCAGCAAGAGACAGGAGCACGCAGCGGTCGCCGAGGCCACGCGGTACGACGTGTGTTTTCGCGCCGGCGACAACCAGGCGCGCGGCGGCACCACCAAAGAGTCCGCGTGTGGCACCGAAGCAGCGCGCCCCTGCCACGAACACTTCGTCACCAACGGTGCGACCGGAGAGTTGCCCCGCATGCATGATCGTGCCGACGGTTTCGTAGCCGGGGACGAGCGGATATCCCAAGCCTGGATGCGGCGGCATCGTTCCGGTAAACAGCAGTCGCTCGGTTCCGGTGCTGATACCGGTGTAATGCACATCAATCACGACGTCCGCGTCGCCGGGCTCGTCGAGCGGTAGCGATCGCAGGGCGAGCGTTTCGGGTTCTTCGAACACAACCGCAAGCGAATGCACCAATCGGCTCCATCTGGCAGGTGAGACCCTCAGGTACAAGTGTCAACCTACCCGTACAACAGAAACCGTCAATAAAGCTTGACACAATTTTCGCGGGGAATTCTGCGGGGGCGATCGTACGCCCCGCGCTGCCGCCTGACTAACCTCCAGCTGACCGGTAGAACCGGTTAGCTGCTGCTTCCTCGGTTAGGCCTGCGCGGCAATGATGCCGGTGTGCACGGGATACCGGGTCGGTACAAGTCGAGTACGGGAGAAACCCGCGGCCCGGAGCAGGGCCTGATGCTGGGGGATCGTGCGAGTGCGACCTCGCCCCATCGCGAACAGATACAGGCCGAAGTACGCATCGCCGACCCGCTCCGCGCCACGAATACCTGAGAACGGTTCAACGACCAGCAAGGTGCCGCCCGGGTCCAACGCTTCACGCGCCCGTCGGAGAATGCCCAGGGCGACGTCATCGCCGTGGTCGAGCAGTACACGGACCAGCGTGATGAGATCAGCGCCCGCTGGGAGCGGGTCCGACTGGAAGTTCCCCGCAAATACCTCCGCACGGCTGGCGAGGCCCTCTGCGGCGAGATTGGCTTTGGCGTGTACGGCGACGGCCGGCAGATCAAAGAGCATCAGGTCGAGCTTCGGCGCGCGTGCACCCATGATCGAGAGAAAGGCGCCGATCCCACCCCCGACATCGAGCAGTTTGCGGTGCTTGCCGAGTGGGTAGGCGTCGACGACCTCTTCGGCCAATGGGGGGACCGTGGATGCCATCAGATCGCTGTACCGCGCCGCTGCGATCGGATCCACATCTTCCGGGCGTCCCGCCTCGCCGTAGGGGAAGTAGGCGGCGATGGCCGTCTGACTGCGGTGCGGGTCGCGGAGCATGGCGACGGGGTCGAGCAGGTCCCGGTAGAGCAACTGGTTGTGTTCAATCAGTTTCTCGAGGCCGGTGCTCGGTGCGATCGACGCACCGCTCACCGTGAGGCGCCAGCGCCCGTCTTCTGTGGTCTCGAGCAGGTCCAGGGAGCTCGCCGCGTGCACCAGTCGCTCGGTTCCCTCGAGGGGCAGGTTCACGGCCAAAGCGATCTCAGCCATGCTGAGGGGGCCATGGCGCAGTTTCCCGAACAGCCCGAGCTGGACGCCCGCATACAGGACCTGCGAATAGACGAATCCGCTGCAGAGATCGAAGAGCTCTCTGGCGTGCCTTCGTGCAATGAACCGGGTGAGAAAGAACGAACCGGCCCACCGTTGGAATCCGGGCGACGCCGCCATCCGGTTGCGCCAGTCAGCGATGCGGTCGCTCAGGGAGAGTTTGGGGATGGCAGACTCGCCACGCGAACGTGCCCCGGCAATCCCTGGCGGGGCGGACGCGGCGAGTGCCGACGGCTTGATACGATCAGTCATGGAAGGACTGGGGCGGGGCGAAAAGGGGCCATTGGGCGGGTCGCGGAGAAAATCGCAGCCGCGACGCTGCTCTGTTGTGCAAGCCAAACCCCTACTCTGTCAAGCTTGCTGGACTGTGCCGACGGGGGCACCTTCTCTTTTCGAGACAGGAAACCCCGCTTTTCAGAGGAACGCGTGCGCGTCGCATTTCCGTTCAGTGCAATCGTAGGACAGGAGCAGATGAAGCTCGCCCTGCTGATCGCGACGGTCGATCCGTCGGTCGGCGGTGTGCTGGTGCTGGGCGACCGTGGGACTGGCAAGTCGACCGTGGTGCGAGCGCTGCCGGCCCTGCTGCCGATGATGAAGGCCGTTGACGGGTGCCGGTACGGGTGCGATCCGAGCGCCAACGGTACGCGATGTGACGAGTGTCAGGCGCGCGCCCTCCATGTTGCTCGCGGTCGGCTGCCAGTCACTGACAAGCGGGTACCCGTCGTCGATCTGCCCCTCGGCGCGACTGAAGACCGGGTGGTCGGTGCGCTCGATATCGAAAAGGCACTGCGCAACGGCGAGAAGGCGTTCGAGCCGGGCCTGCTCGCGCGTGCCCACCGCGGCTTTCTCTATGTCGACGAAGTGAATCTGTTGGAGGACCATCTGGTCGACTTGCTGCTGGATGTGGCACAGACGGGAGAGAACGTGGTCGAACGTGATGGGGTGAGCATCCGTCATCCAGCGCGCTTCGTTCTCGTCGGCAGCGGAAATCCGGAAGAGGGGGACCTGCGGCCCCAGCTGCTGGACCGCTTCGGCCTCAGTGTCGAGGTGCGGTCAAGCGACGACGTCGCGATGCGCGTGGAAGTGATCCGCCGCCGTGACGCGTATGAGCGTGACTCGGCGGCGTTCCTGGCGCATTGGGAGCCCGCGGACGAGGCGGTCCGCGCACGGATTCTTGCCGCGCGTAAGAAACTGCCGACCGTGCACGTCCCGGACGCCGTGCTGCATCGGGCGGTTCAGTTGTGTGTGGATCTCGGGACCGACGGCGTGCGCGGCGAGCTCACCTTGCTGCGCGCAGCCAGAGCGGCCGCGGCACTCGACAGCGCCAAGACTGTCACCGACGCGCATGTGCAGCAGGTCGCGCCGATGGCGCTCAGGCATCGCTTGCGCCGCAATGTGCTCGATGATGGCGGCAGTGGCACGCGCGTGGCACGTGCGATGGCAGCGGTGTACGGCACCATCTGATGGGCGTCGCGCCGGCCACCGTTGCCGACCCTGTCGACCCGAGTGTCGGACGCGCGCGAGCCGCAGCCGCGCTGGCGGTATTTTCTGTTGTGGGTGATCGGATTGGCGGCATCGTGCTGCGTGACACGTCGGCGGGCGCACAGGAGTGGATCGCTGCACTCCGCCAGCGGTTACCGTCGGCGGTGCGGATCTTCCGCCTGCCGGCGTCGGCGACCGATGATCGAATTTTCGGCGGGCTGGATCTCGCGGCGACGATTGCGACAGGCAAGCCCGTCGCGGAGCGCGGCGTGCTGGCGGACGCGAATGGCGGTGTGGTCGTGATTCCGCTGGTGGAGCGGATGCCGGTGGCCACGCAGGCGCGGCTTGGTACGGTCATCGATACTGGTACGGCGCAGGTGCTCCGCGACGGCGTCAACGCGCGGTTCGACGCGCGGTTCGCGCTGATCGTGATCGATGAAAGTGATGAAGAGGTGTGGGGGGTCGCGGCACCGCTGCGTGATCGACTCGCGCTGGTGCTCGACGGTGATGTCCGGCTGGACGAATCGCTGTTGCCGAACGCGGCGGTCGTGGCAACGGCGCGGGAGCGCGTGGCCGACGTGCACGCCGACGACGAGGTCCTGCGCGGGCTTGGTGGACTCTGCATAGCCTTCGGCATCTCGTCCCATCGGGCGGCTCGTCACGCGCTCTGGACGGCGCGTGCGCTCGCTGCGCTGGACGCACGTACGGACGTCGAAGAGGACGATGTTGCCCTCGCGGTGCAGCTGGTGCTCGCGCCGCGGGCGACGCGCCTGCCACCGACCGAGGAGCCGCCGCCTGACACCAGTGCGCCGCCGGAACCGCCGCCGCCGCCGAATGATGCGCCGCCACCGGAACCATCAGCCGATGATGCACCACCACCGCCGGATGAGCCGCCGCCCGATCCGCCCGGCGAAGGGCAGCTCGAAGATCGCCTGATCGATGCCGTATCGGCGGCGTTGCCACCGGAACTGCTGGCCGCGCTGCTGGCGCGTGCGCAACGGCCAAGTCAGGAGCTGGGACGGGCGGGCGCGGAGAAGGAGAGCTGGACGCGGGGGCGGCAGATCGCGGCGCGACGCGGCAAGCCGGATGGGGTGCGGCGGTTGCACGTCCTCGAAACGCTGCGCACGGCCGCGCCGTGGCAGCGCGCCAGAGCGCGCCTGCGCGAGGAGCAGGGACAGCCAACGCGCTCGCTGATCGTCGAGCGCGACGATTTCCGTATCCGCCGTTACGTGGAACGCGCCGGGACGTCGGTCATCTTTGTTGTCGATGCGTCGGGATCCGCTGCGGCGCAACGGCTTGGCGAAGCCAAGGGGGCTGTCGAGGCGTTGCTTGCGGAGAGTTATGCGCGGCGCGATCGTGTGTCCCTGATCGCGTTTCGTGGCACGACGGCTGAAGTGCTCCTGCCGCCGACGCGCGCGCTGGCGCGTGCGCGGAAGCTGCTGGCGTCGCTCCCCGGTGGCGGTGGTACGCCACTCGCCGCCGCAATCGATGCGGCCGTCGCGGCCGGCATCAGTGCACGGCGTGCCGGTACGTTGCCCGTGATCGTGTTTCTCACCGATGGGCGCGCGAACGTTGCACGTGACGGCAAGGGGGGACGATCGGAATCGATGCGTGACGTGCTCGACGCGGCCACGCAGTTCCGCACGAACGATCTCTCGGCGGTGTTGATCGATACGTCGCCACGCCCGGAGCCGATGGCGAAGAAGGTGGCGGAGGCGCTCGGCGCACGCTACGTGCCGTTGCCGGTGGTCGATGCCCGTGCGATCGCCGGTGCCGTGGCGCTGGCCCGGGAGGCAAGGTGACCGCGCCGCCCGAGGTCAGCGTCACTGCCTCGTCACCCACCGCGACTGTTGCGGCCCGCGGACCATGGGCTGAGTGGTGGCACGATCACTGGAGCGCCGTGGGGAAGGGCACACTCGCTGTCGTCGGGTTCTGGTGGCTCGTGACTGGAGTGATCGTTGCGCTGCAGCGGAATGAATGGACGAAGTTCGCGGCGTGGGCCATTTCGACTGCGGTCGCGGTGTGGGCTACCTATGTGATTCATGCGCAACGTGGCCTGCGCACCGCGGCGTCAGCGCGTCGCACCTTCCTCGCCGCGACCGCGATCTGGATGTGGATCAACGTCGGGCTCTATGGCGGCTGGATCGTGGGGCCTGGGCGCGCGGCCAGCGTGGCGGGCGATGCCACGGTGTTTCGCGCGACTGAGGCGATCGCGTCGCTGCTCTGGCACGAGCTGCTCTGTGTTGCTGTGCTGTTCGTGAGCTGGCTGCATGTGCGGACTTCGCCCAATCGACTGGCCTTCAACGGGCTGGCCACCTACTGGGCAGTGCTGCAGGTGGCGAAGCTGAACATCTTCTTCGGCGTTGCAAACCCCGGCGCGCGATTCCTGCCGCCGCACCTGCAGTTTCTGCTGTCGTACTATGGTCCGCCAGTGAACACGGACTTCCTGCCATTTTCCTTCTTCGCCGCAGTCGGCGTGGCACTGGTGTTCTGGTGGCGCGGCTGGCAGACGAAGGATGCCTTCCTGCGACAGAGCCGCGCGCTGTTGGCGATGCTGATTGCGCTGGCGGCCGTGGAGTATCTGCTGCTGGCCGTGCCGAGTGACGCGCCGCTCTGGGAAGTGTTTCTGAAGGCTCGCGGTTTCTGAGCGACCGCGCTACTCGTAGCGCAGCGCGTCCACCGGATCCAGCTTCGCCGCGCGGTTGGCGGGCACCAGCCCAAAGAGGACGCCGACGAAGATCGACGACGTCACGGCCGCCACCGTCAGCGCCACGGGGAAGCCGGTGGTGATGTCGAGTAGCACTGTCACGAGCTTTCCGACAGCGGCACCGGTCAGCACGCCGACGACGCCACCGATCCCGGTGAGCGTCGCGGCTTCGACGAGAAACTGGAGTCGGATGTCAGCGGTCGTGGCACCAAGTGCCTTGCGCAGGCCGATCTCCCTCGTGCGGTCGGTGACCGACACCATCATGATCGCCATCACGCCGATCCCGCCGACGAGCAGGGCGACGCTGGAAAGGACGATGAGGACGAGAAAGAACACACTCGTCAGGCTGTTGAAGGTGTCGAGCACCCGATCCTGCGTGACCAGATCGAAGGTGTTCTTGTCGCGCGGGCGCAGTTTGCGACCAGCGCGCAGCGCAACGGTGACACTCGCCTGTGCGTCACTGACCGAGACGCCAGGCCTCGGCTTGACCGGGATCCAGAGCCCATTGGTCTTGTCGATCTGGAACTGCGCGTCGAGCATCCGGAACGGGATGATCGCGCCGATTTCCGATCCCGGCGGCGAAAAAATGTTGCCAGGCTGAACGTAGATACCGATGACGCGCGCGGGGCGGCCGCCAACCTTCACGAGTTTGCCAAGTGGATCGAGGCGACCGAAGACCTTCTCGGCGATCGCATCGCGGAGCACGACAACGGCGTCGCCGCCCGTGACTTCGGCGCGAGTGAACCATCGCCCGGCCGACAGCTCTCCGCCCTGAATGGCCGTAAATCCGTCATCAGCGCCGAAGACGGCGACGCTCTGAGTGCGGGTGCCACCGAACTCGACGCGGGCGATGATCTGTCCCCACAGCGACGCATACTGGACCTCGGGCAGGTTCCTGATTCGCTCGGCTTCATCGTTTACCAGGTCTGGCCGAATGCGGACGTACTTGGGCAATCGATCAGGGTTCAGTGGCGTCTGCGAAAAGACTTTCAGGACATAGAACGTGGTGGGTCCGGCGATCTCGATGGTGCGCACGATCTGATCGCGGATGCCTTGCACCAGACTGGCCATCGTCATCACCGTCGACACGCCGATCACCACGCCGAGGATTGTCAGTCCCGAGCGCAGCTTCGATGCGCGGATCGCCGAGAGCGCGACGGCGACGTTCTGTCCCAGGTGCGACACGGCCCGCGTGGGTGGCACTCGCTACTCCGACCGTAGCGCGTCGATTGGATCGAGCCGTGAGGCGCGCGTGGCAGGGTAGACGCCAAAGAGCACGCCGACCCCTGCACCGAGTGCCAGCGCGGCACCGATCGACCACGGCGTCACGCGGGCTGGCAACGGAGACAGCGTGGCAACCAGCCATGCCAGCAGCGCACCAAGCGCCAGTCCCATCAGTCCGCCGAGTGCGGATACCGCCACCGACTCGGCCAGGAACTGCCGCTGGATGTCACCGCGCTTCGCACCGACGGCCATGCGAATCCCGATTTCGCGCGTCCGCTCGGTGACGGACATGAGCATGATGTTCATGATCACGACGCCGCCAACCACGATTCCGATCGCGACGACGGCGGGAATGATCGAGAACAGCGTCTTGGTGAGCTTCTTCCAGAAGTCGACGAGGGCGTCGGCGGTTTCGATGCTGAAGTCATTGGCTTCACCCGGACGCAGGCGGTGCGCGAGGCGCATGGCCTCCTCGGCCCGGTTCATCATCGCGGGCATCGTGGCCGGGTCACTGACCTTGATGCTGATGGTTGTGGTCAACCGGCGACCATAGACCGACTCGAAGGCAGGAATCGGCATCAGCACGAAACCATCAAAGCTCTGCCCGAGAACCCGTCCTTTCGGGGCTACGACGCCTGAGATCGTGAACAGCTCACCCCTGATCCGAATGCTTTGCCCGATCGGATCCACGCCATCGAACAGGTTCTTCGCGATATCGTTGCCGATCACGACCACGCGCCGCCGTTCACGGATATCGAGGTCGGTGAGCGGGACGCCGGACTCGAACACGTAGTCCTGCACGCGCTGGAAGTCGGCCGTGATGCCGAAGATCGTCGCACTGCCGACGGTTCGCTCGCGCCACGAGATGTCCGCCAGTGGCGTGGGCCAGCCGGACTGCAAGCTGATGGCCGCGGCGTCGGGGAGTGCGTCCTGCAGCACGTCGGCGTCGCGCAGGGTGATGCGCGGGCGCTTCTGAATCCTGCGCAGCGCTTCATCGTCGATCAGGCCGAGCGCAATCGGTCCACGCCTGACCTGAAACACGTCCTTTCCGATCAGCGAGCCCGCGACCTGTTCGCTGACATAGACGTTCATGCCGTTGATGATCGCGATGACCGCCACCAGAAACGCAACGGACACCATGATTCCGAGCAGCGTGAAGAATGCCCGGAACTTGTTGGCGCGGAGCTGCGTGAAGGCAGTCAGGAGGACGTCGCTCAGATGCACGCTTGAATCATAGCGAATCCGGGGTACGATGCGATGGACCCACGCGCGGCATCACCCGGTCGCCAACGAGAAGACCCCACCCGATCGTCGCCGCGATCGGGTGGGGTCTTCTTCCTGCCGGTGGCCGCTCTATTCGTAGCGCAGGGCAACGACCGGGTCGAGCCGGGCCGCGCGGAACGCCGGAATGATGCCGAACAGCACACCGGTGATGATGCTGCCGCCGATGGCTGCGACAACGGACAGCAGCGGGATTTCTGCCGGGATCGGGAAGTTGGTACGGATGATCCAGGCCACCATCGCGCCCACGGCGAGTCCCACGGCGCCGCCGATGCCGGTCAGCGTCGCGGCTTCGACCAGGAATTGCCAGAGAATGATGCCAGCCGTAGCGCCGAGCGCCTTGCGCACGCCGATCTCTCGTGTGCGCTCGGTGACACTGATCATCATGATCGCGATCACGCCAACGCCGCCGACCAGGAGTCCAACGGCTGACAGCGAGAGCATCACGATGAAGAAGGTGCCGACGACCTTGTCGTACACCTCCATGATCTTGTCCTGGGTGATGATGGCGAAATTGTTGTCATCGGCGGGGCGAAGCCGACGCTTGCCGCGAAGCGCAGCGGTGACGTCGTCGATCGCCTGGTCGCGTGAGACCTCGTCGCGGGGGCGGACGGTGATGTTGACCCACCACGGCCTTGCATTCAGCGCCGTGATGGCCGCCTGCATCGGCATGTAGGCGACCGCATCGTTGTCGTTGCCAAGCGGATTGAGCGGCTTGTCGTAGGTGCCGATCACGTTGAAGGGCACATTGCCGAGGACGACTTGCTTGTCCAGCGGGTCGCTGTCGCCGAACAACTGTTCCGTCAGCTTCTTGTTCAGCACGACGACTTTGGCGCCGGCCTTGTCTTCCGCCTCAGTCCACGATCGACCGGTCACGATCGTTCCGCCGTCGACCAGGAGCCAGTCGGTGCTCAACGACTGCACGTTGATCGAAGACAGGAACTCGCCACGATAGCGCGCGCTGGCGTTGGTGTTGATGCCGGTGATGACGGCCCGGATCGATGGCAGGCGGCGAAACGTGGCGGCATCATCGACAGTCAGGCGCGGATTGCGGCGCCATTTGCACGTATCGGCGCTGCCGTCACAGGCCTCGAAGCTGATCGGAGCGCGCGAGACATAGAACGTGTTCGGGCCGGCGGCAGCGAGGTCCTTGGTGACTGCGCCATTGATCCCGGTGATCATGGCGCCGATCGCCACCACCACGAAGACGCCGACTGACACACCCAGAATCGTCAGTCCGGCGCGCACTTTGTTGGCGCGGATGGACTCGAGGGCAATGCCGACGCCTTCGACGGTGCCGCTGATGGTGGTCTTCAGTGACATCTCATTACTCCGAACGGAGGGCGACGACCGGATCGAGCCGGCTGGCGCGTGAGGCAGGATAGACACCCGCGATGATGCCGACGCTGGCGCCGACGGCCACGGCAAGGATCACGGACCAGAGCGCGACGCTGGCGGGCAGCGGGCTGACGGCGGCTATGGTCTTGGCCAGGGCGGCGCCGAGCGCGACACCAATAGCGGCGCCCAGGATCGACAGCGTGGTGGATTCGACCAGGAATTGCGCCATGATGTCGCGCCGGCGCGCACCAAGCGACTTGCGGACGCCGATCTCCCGTGTGCGTTCCGCCACGGCAACCAGCATGATGTTCATGATCACGATCGCGCCGACGATCAGGCCGATGGCCGGAAGCACCACGCCAGCGAGCACCAGATACTGCTTGATCTTGGCGAAGAATGAGAGCGCCGAACTCGAGGTCTCGAGGATGAAATTGTCTTTCTCCCCCGGCCGCAGCTTTCGCACTGAACGCATCACTTCCTGCACGTCAGCCATGGTGGCCGTCATGATGGCTTCACTCGGGCTCTTGACCATCACCGCGTCGATGACGCCTTTCTGGCGGTTGGTCAGCCGCCGCAACGGGGACGAGTAGGGCGCCACGACGAACTTGTCGAACGACATCCCGAGCGCGCTCCCCTGACTCTCGGCGACGCCAATGACGATGTATGGCAGATTCCCGAGTCGCAGCTCCTTGCCGATCGGATCGACGTTCTCGAAGAAGTGGTCCTTCACATCCTTCCCGATCACGACGACCAACGAGCCCATTGCATCTTCCTGCGGCGAAAAAACGCGGCCGGTCACGACGCCCATCTTCTTGATCTCGAAGTAGGTGCGCGTCGTGTTGTAGGCGTTGACAGCCTTTGGTCGACCGGTAAGGGTGGTGGCGGAGATGTTGTCGCTGCTCATCGGCGCCCAGAGCGCCTCCGGCGGGAGTGCAGCGACGATCGGAGCAACGTCCTGCTCCATGATTCGGGGACGGCGCTGGTATTCGCGCCACGTCTCCTCGGAGGTGTTGCCGATGTTCACGGTCGGCCGGTGGCGCACCTCGAACGTGTTGACGGCCAGGATCTTGCCGACGAGATCCTCCTCCATGTACTTGCTCATCCCCTCGACGATACTGACGACGGCAATCAGGAACGTCACGCCGATGCAGACGCCAAGCATGGTGAAGAAACTCTTCAGCTTCTGCGTACGGATGGTCTGCAGTGCCAGCAGCACGGCCTCGAAGAGCGGCATCGATCAGTGCCCCTGACCCATGCGGCTGGTGCGATAGACTTCACCGCTGTCGTCGCTGGCAATCACACCGTCGCGCAGGACCACCACGCGCCGTGCATGCGCCGCGATGTCGGGTTCGTGGGTCACCATGATGACTGTCTGCCCCTGTGAGGCGAGGCCTTCGAACACGCGCATGATCTCCTCGGACGTCTGTGAGTCGAGGTTGCCCGTCGGTTCGTCGGCGAGGAGGATGGACGGCTCGTTCACGAGCGCACGCGCAATCGCCACTCGCTGGCGCTGACCGCCGGAGAGCTCATTCGGCTTGTGCGACATGCGCTCCGCCAGCTGCACCCGTTCCAGCGCATTGGCCGCGCGCTTCTTGCGTTCACTGCTCGAGATGCCGGCGTACACCAGCGGCAACTCGACGTTCTGCAGCGCCGTGGCGCGTGGCAGAAGATTGAACGTCTGAAACACGAAGCCGATTTCCTTGTTGCGGACCTGTGCGAGGGCATCGTCGCTCATCGTCGACACCTGCTGCCCGTTGAGCCAGTATTCACCGCTGCTTGGCGTGTCGAGGCAGCCGATCAGATTCATCAGCGTCGACTTGCCCGAGCCGGACGGGCCCATGATGGCGACGTACTCATTGCGGCGCACGGCGAGATCCACGCCGCGCAGCGCACGCACGATTTCCCCACCCATCTCGTACTGACGGGTGATGCCGCGCGTCACGATGACCCAGTCCTTGTCGGGAGCAGCTCCCTCCGCCGCCGACACGACGCGACGTTCCGCCGTTTCGGTCAGCGACTCCGGCGCCAAAGGTGAACTCACGCCTTCTTCTCCTTTTTGCCCTTGGTGGAATCGGCCACCTCTTCCTTCACCGTCGCCCCCTCTTTCAATTCGCGGATGGCCTGATAGGTGCCCGACACGATCCGATCACCCGCCTTCAGCCCACCGAGCACCTCGAAGTATCGGTCACCCGCAATGCCGACCTTGATCGGCCGGAAGCTGACGGTGTTGCCGGTGTTGACGACGAACACTCCCTCGATGTCGCGCTTGCCGACCTGCTTGGAGGCGGGCTTCCGGCCGCCAGGGGTCTGGGCGGTGTCGCCGCTGGTCAGCGCCGAGTCTTCGCGCACGGTGAGCGCAATGATCGGGATCGACAGCACCCGCTGGCGGACGTCGGTGATCACCTTGGCCGTGGCCGAGAAGTCCGGGCGCGTCTCGGTCGGGGCGTTGATCAGCTGCACCACGACTTCGTAGTCAACCGCCTGATCTGCCGCCTGTGTCGCGCCAGCCGCCTTCACTGAGCTGTTGGCAATCCGCACCACGCGACCGATGAACGTCGTGTCGGGGAATGCGTCGATCTGCACGACCGCGCTGTCGCCAAGCTTGATGCGCGAGACGTCGGTCTCGTCGACCTTGATCTTCGTTTCGAGGATCGAGAGATCGGAAATCGTCAGCAGCGTGGCGGCGTCCTTGTTCAGCGTGCCCTGGATGGCCGTTTCGCCATTCTCCACGTTAAGGCGGGTAATGCGACCCGACATCGGTGCAGTGATCGTCGTGCGGCTGAGCGAGAAACGGGCGTCGCGGACCGCGGCTTCCGACTGCTCGACACTGAACTTGGCGGCGTCTGACAGCGCCTGGTTGACTTCAACCTGCGTCCGGAGCTGTTCGAGCTGTTCATCGCTGAGCAGTGTCGGCGTCGACTTCTTGATTTCCGCCGAGCGATCGTAGTTCCGCTTGGCCTGGATGAAGTTGGCGCTGGCCTGTGCCAGTTGCGCCTTGGCCGAGGCCAACGCCGCCTGAGAGCGCTGCAGCGCGGCTTCAAACTGCTGCGGATCGATCTGGAGCAGGAACTGCCCCTGTGTCACCTGATCACCTTCCTTCACCGAAAGTCGGATGATCTTGCCGGTGATGTCGGCGCTGACGTCGACCTTGGTGCGAGGACGGACCTGGCCACTGGCGGTGACGCTGGCCACCAGATCACGCGCCTCGACCGCCTCGACCTTGACGGTTGCTGCCTTGTTGTTGCCCTTCTGTTTTGCCACGTATGCCGCGCCGCCCAGCCCAGCAACGACCACGGCTGCGATCAGGATCTTTACGCCTTTCGTCATGTGATTCTCTCAGGTGGGTCAGCGC